>NZ_JBEZKG010000008.1:36973-420562 GCF_040651535.1 Streptomyces sp. NPDC048420 | reverse complement strand
CGATCCGAAAACCGGTCATCCGACGACGACTTCACCTGTCCGGGCCTTGGCACACCACACCCAACGACCCGAAAACCCCAAAGTCACCGGTATTGCCGCTAGAGGTGCGGGAGGATAGCCGGTCCCAGGTCGCCGATGGTGCGCCCGTGACCGGGCTCGCCGATCGCCTGCATGCTCCAGCCCCCGCTCTGCCGGGACACCTTCGCCATGATCTGGGCGGTGGCAGTGCCGCCGCCGGTGAGCGTGTAACGGGCCAGTTCCTGGCCGGTGTTCTCGTCGACGAGACGGCAGAACGCGTTCGCCACCTCGGTGAACGTCTGGCCGGTGAAGGAATTGACCGTGAAGACGATCTGGTTGACGTGCGTCGGAATCCGTTCGAGGTCGACGAGGATCGACTCGTCGTCACCGCCCTGCCCGGCGCCGCCGACCTGATTGTCCCCGCTGTGCTGCACCGAGCCGTCGTTGCTCACGAGATGCCGGAACCAGACGACGTCGATGATCTCCGTGTCCGCGAACAGCACGGCAGAGGCATCCAGATCGATCTCCCGGCTGCGCCTGCCGAACAGTCCGCGACGGGGCGCGGACTGCCAGCCCAGACCCATCCTGACCGCCTTCAGAGTGCCGCCACCGGCCTTCTGCAGGCTGACGGCCTGTCCCTTGGACAAGTTGACGCTCACGTGGGTCCTCTTCTCATGGGCTGCCGGCCGTGGCACAGCCGGACAGGGTGGCGATCCAGTTCGGTGGCCCACCGTATGCGCTGCGGCACCGCGGGCCGCCACCAGGGAAAGGACTTTGTGGCAGGGTTGCGACATGACCGCCCCACAGGCCTGGTGCGTCTACGCTGCTGTCGGGGAAGGCGATCGGGACAGCCGCGTGCCTGCCGACACGGCGCTGCGGCAACGGGGGTGCGATGAAGCCTCGGCTGGTGTTCGTGCATGGCGTGGGAGGGCCGCGGGACGCCGTTGGCGAACTGGCCCACTGGAAAAGCGCGTTGGCCAAGGGCATGCGGGCAGCCGGCCATTCCTCGATGGCCGAGGCGTTGTCGGACGGCGGGATCGACTGCGCGTTCGTGTACTACGGCGATCTCTTCCGGCCTCCGCAGGCGCAGGGCGCCCTGGTGGAGGTCGAGGACGAGAGGTCCGCGGAACTCCTCCTCGCCTTGCTCGACGATGTCCTGGCAGGCCTCTCCGAGCGGCTCCCGGACACTCCAGAGGACGAGCAGGACCTGATACGCGCCCAGGTGCTCGCGCACGCGCGGGCGGAGGCTGCTCCGCATCCGCAGGAGCAGGGGGTCATGGCCCTCGCGCGCCGTGCTCTCAACGCGGCCACCACCGTCCTGTCCGTACGACTGTTCCGCGGCCTTGGGCAGTGGGCCGCACCGAAGTTGATGGTGCGCGACCTCGGGCAGGTGGCACGCTACCTGGCCCGGCGCGAGGACGACGGGACGCAGGAGACTCTGGACACCCGGATCCGCAACCGACTGGTGAGGGAGCTGACGCATGGCACCACGGTGCTGGTGGCCCACTCGCTCGGCACCGTCGTCAGCTGGGAGACCCTGCACGAACACCCTTCACCGGTACGGCTGCTGGTGACGTTGGGGTCCCCGCTCGGTATGCGTACCGTCGTGACTCCAAGGCTGGTCCCGCAGCCCCCGCGCACACCCGAGCGGGTCGGTGAGTGGCTGAACTTCTTCGACTCCGACGACCCGGTGGCCGTACGCCCCTGGCTGGAGAACGACTTCGCACCCAACGGCGCCCAGGTACGGCCGGACAGCCGCAGGGTCGACTCCGAGGGGTTCTGGGTGCATCCAGCCGTGCTCTACCTGGCCCAGCCCGGAGTGGCGGGCCCGATCGCCGAGGTGCTGCACGCGGCGCGTAACGGAGAACGATGACTATGCCCCCGACAGCCCGGCGCCATGTGGTGGTGCTCGGCGCCCAATGCGCCGCCATGGAGCACCTCGACCGACTGGAGGAGTCGGCCACCCTGCTGCACAGCGTGCTGGCAGATCCCTCGCTCGGAGGCTGCGCCCCGGGACTGCGCGACGGTCGATCCCTGGTACTGGGCGCGGAACTGACCGGCGCCAGGATCGGTGAACTACTCCGTGAGGCCTATCGGTTCGCCGGTGAACGGGGCGCCGTGCTGGTGGTGGCGTTGCTGGGACACGGCTTCACTCCGGGGGGCACCAGCTCCCTCTACTACATGGGCACCGACTCCCGCCCCGAGGTCCGCGACGCGGCCGTCGAGGTCGGACCGCTGTTGCGGGACGCCGCCGACCAGGACGGCGTGCAGGGGGTCGTCTGCGTCACGGACACTTGTCACGCCGGCGCCGCCATGCCGAGCTCCCGGGATCTGGCGGCCGGAGTGCGGGGCGGCAGCACCAGGCTGGCGGTCCTGATGTCCTGCGGAGCCGCTCAGCCGGCCCGTGATCTGGGACTGTCCCGGGAGTTGACCGCCCTGCTGCAGCAAGGGGAGAGCCAGGGCGGGCGGTTCATCGGCGTGGGAACCGCGGCCCGGGCGCTGCGGGGCCGGGTGGTCGGCCAGAACGTCGGCTATGCCGTCTGGGACGGTCACCCGTTCGCACAGGAGCCCATGTGGCTCGTCCGCAACGCCCGCCATCCCGCGTTCTCCGTTCCGCCGCGCACCGGTGTCCTGGGCCCCCGCTCCCGGGAGGAACTCGCCACCGCCCTCGCCGCCCTGGATCCTCCGCTCACCCGCAGTCAGTTGCCGACCGGCCTCGAAGAGGCGTCCGGCCTGCTCGCCCTCCTCGCCGACCGGCCGGCCGACCACCTGACCCAGCGGGCGGTGCGGGCCGTGGACGGCCTCGTCGTCTCCCTGCGCACGGTGAACCTGTTGTCCGAGTGGCTCGGCAGCGCGGTCACCACCGCCCACCTGTACCGCGCGCTTGGTGCCGTGCTGACCGCCGAGGCGGAGGTCCCGAGGAGTCGCCCCCGGCCGACGCTGCCCGACGTGGTCGACCATGTCGTGCACGAGCACCCGGTCACCGATCCGGACTGCCGCCGCTGGCTCACCCACTTCGTGGTCATGCTCGGGCTGGAAGCCGACCAGAACCCGGAAGATCCCGTCGTCCAGCAGTGGGCCCGCTCGATCGATGCCTCCGTCCAGCTCAACGACGCGCTCCTCTTCGCCCGCGCCCGGCGCGAGAACCGGCAACTCACCCTGGTGGTGAGCCTGCATGCTTCGCTCACCGGCGACTGGCCCGACTCCCTGGACGCGTGGCTGCTGCGCGAGGGCACGGTGGTCGGACACGAGCAGTTCCCCGCCGCCGCAGCGGACCGGGCGAGCGCGGAGGACGCCCTCGACGATGCGGTGATCTGGGCGGACGGCGAGGCGGAGGAACTCGGGATCAGCCTTCGCCGGGTCGACGTCGCCCTGCCGACGGCCCTCCTGCTGAGCTGGCGCCCGGAGGAATCCGGGCTGGGCGTTCGGCTCGGCCACCAGTACGAGGTGGTCCTGCACTGGAGCGGACGACTCGCTCCGACCCGGCTGCAAAGAAAACTTCGCCGCACGGTCGAGGATCGCTGGGAGCGCATGCTGGCCTGCAACGCGGACGTTCCCCTGGACTGGCTCGACCGCCACGCCGTACAGAACCGTGAGCGTCTGTACGACGAACTGCACAAGGGCCGGTACTCCAGGGGCATCGTCCTGCTGCACCACCCCGGCGACGACGAGCCGCTGGTGGAACTGCTCCTGTCCTACACCCCGGTGTTCCTGTGGCCACAGCGCGACGGCGACCGGGCCGCATGGCGGGACGGCCTGGACCGGTACTGGCCGACCATGCCCGCCGGTCTGACCCACGCTTACCGGCGGAGCTGGCTCGGTGATCGGCGGGAAGCCGTCGCGGACCTGCGGGCCGTCTGGGACAGCGGGGAGTGGCTGGCCTTCTGCCGCAGTGTCGCCCATCCCGTCCTGCCGTCCGCGTCCCGGCCTCTCAAGGAGGAGAAATGACCTGGAACACCTACTACACGGGCACTGGGCAGCCCCGACCGCAGGCCTGGCTGCCTCCGGCACCACCCTGGCGGACCTTTCCCCGCCAGTCGGCCGGAGCCGTGTTCCAACCACCGGAGGGACTGACGGAAGCCGTGAACGCGGCACTGTGCCTGCGGCGCCCGCTGCTGCTCACCGGCCCGCCGGGCTCGGGCAAGTCGACCGTGATCGAGCAGGTGGCACTGGAGCTGGGACTCGGGCCCGTGCTTCGCTGGCAGATCACCTCCCGCAGCACTCTGGCCGACGCGCTCTACCGCTATGACGCCCTGGGCCGGATTCACGCACACCGGCTCTCCCGGAACCACGACGACGCTTCCGCCGTGGTGGACGACATCGCCGCCTTCCTGCAACTCGGCCCGCTGGGTACCGCCCTGTTGCCGACCCGGCGACCGCGCGCCCTGCTGGTCGACGAGATCGACAAGGCCGACCTGGATCTTCCCGGGGACCTGCTCGACGTACTGGAACGCGGCGAGTACACGATCGTCGAACTGCTGCGGGAGAGCCGGGCCGCGGCCGAGGTACGGACCTGGGATTCGGGAGCCGTCCATCTCGTGGAAGACGGCAGGGTCCGCTGTAGCGAGTTCCCGTTCATCGTCATGACCAGCAACGGGGAGCAGGAAATGCCCCCCGCGTTTCTGCGGCGCTGCGTCCGCTACACCATGCCGCCGCCCACGGTCGCGCTGATGCGCGACGTGGTGGCCAGGCATCTGGGGCTGGATGTGCCCGACCACAGCCCCGAGGCGGAACTCATCCAGGAGTTCGTCGAGCGGGTGGGGGCGGGCGAGACGGTTGCCGTCGATCAACTGCTCAGCACGCTCCACATCCTCAACGGCACACCCGTGACCGACGCCGGCGAGCGGGAACGGGTGAAGCGGCTGCTGATGAAGGACCTTTCGCGTGCCTGACCCGCACTCGGTCAAGGGGCCGGACGACGCGACGACGCGGATCGTCCGGGCGCTGCAGCGCGTGGATCCTGAGCGGGACGCGCTGGGTGTGGCGGAGTTGCTGTGGCTCGCCCGGCTCGGCCTGCCGCAGCGGGACCCGGCGCTCCCCGCCGAACCGTCGCCCCTCGTCGCGGTGCCGTCCGCCGACAAGTCCTCCGCGAGCGAGCAGGCTGCCCCGCCCCAGCCAGCCCTGCCCGCCGAGCCCGTGGTGGGCGATTCGGCATCCGAAGCGGAGGAAGAGCCGCGGCGTCCCGTGTCGGTTCCCGGGGGACGACCGGTACTCAGGGCGCGCGAACTGGTGCGTGCCCTCTACCCGCTCAGGCGGCAATGGCCGTACGGGCGGGTCCGGCGACTCGACATCGACGCCACCGTGGCGCACTACGGGCGTACCGGGGAGCTGTCGCCGGTGTTCGCTCCTGCGCCCGAGCGCTGGTTCGACCTGACGCTGCTCATCGACACCAGCACGTCGATGTCCGTATGGCAGGAGACCGCCGGTGAACTCGGCCGCCTCCTCGTGGTGCTGAACGCCTTCCGCACGGTCCGCATCCGCACCTTCGACGCCGATCTTCCCAACCCCGACCTGCACGCGCGCACGCGGGGCTCCTCACCCGGCTCCGCGTTGGCCACGCCAGCACCGCCCGGTCGACGTGGTCTCGTTCTCGTGCTCTCCGACTGCACCGGACATGCCTGGCAGAGCGGTCATCTCTGGGAGCGACTGCACGGGTGGGCGCAGACGCATGTGACTGCCCTGGTCAATCCCCTTCCTACGCGTACGTGGCGGCATGTCGGCGTGGACCTGCCGGCCGTTCGAGTCTCCTCTCCGGGGACGCCGGGCGCGGCGAACAGCACGCTGCTCTTCCGCGCGTCAGAGGCGGGACAGCTGCCGGTTCCGACCTTCACACCGGCGCCACGGCCCGTCGGGCTGTGGGCGCGCACCCTCATGCGGTGCAGCCGCGACGGCTGTGACGCGCTTGTCGTACCGATGCCGGGCAAGGACTTCTTCGACGGAGCGTGGCCACCGGCCGAGGCGGACGCGCAGGAGCCCGAACAGACACTGGCGAAGGCCTTCCGCAACCGGGCATCGGGCGAGGCGGTGCGACTGGCCGTGCTCTGCTCCCCCTTCCCCGAACTCAGCGTCTCCCTCCTGCGGCTCATCGCCGAGGAACTCGTGCCCGAGGCCACCGAGTCCGATCTGGCGGAGTTCCTCGTCGGCGGCCCCGTCGTCCCTGCCAAGCGGCTCCGCGCCGACAGCGACGAATCGGCATGGGTGCGCTACCGGCCCGCGGCGCGCGAATACTTCACGTCTCTGCTGAGTGTGCGCGAGGCATGGCAGTTGTACGACGTCCTGACCCGCGCCGTGGCCCGTGGCCCGGTGTTCCGGGCGCGCACTCCGGGGTTCGGGAGTCTTTCCGTCGGGGCCTCGGCCGCGCTGGCGGGCGGGGCGTCACTGGCCGAGGCCCCGACCCGGGTCCTGGAGTTGCTGGGGATCGCGCTGGGCCGGCCGGAGGATGCGCCGACCGAAGAGGTGCCCGAGGAGCCGGTCGAGGACGGAGGCTTCGCATCGGACGACGGAGCGGGCTTCACTCCGATCAGGGAGGTCTTTCTCTCCAAGGGGCAGACGGTCGGCCTGCGGCAGGCCGACGGCAGGCCCATGACGGCGGTCGGAATCGAGATCGGCTGGCGACCCGTCCCGCGCCGTGGCCTCTTCCGATCCCGGGTCAAAGACATCGATCTGGACGCTTCGGTTGTGCTGTTCGCCGACCGGCAGCCGGTTGACGTGGTGTTCTTCCGTCACCTGGTGAGTGATGACGGCTCCGTCCGCCACACCGGTGACAGCATCGTCGGCGACACCGAGAAGATCCTCGTCGACATCCCTCGAGTTCCCCTTCACATCGACTGCCTGGTCGTCACGTTGAACTCCTTCACAGGCGAGTCGTTCAGGAATGTCCAGACTGTTTCCTGTCGGCTCATCGATGAGCCGACAGGAAACGGGATCGCCACGTGTTCCTTCACGGGTGGCCACGACTCGACGGCGAGGATTCTGGTGAAGCTGCACCGCACCACCCCTGAGGGCTGGAGTATGACGACACTCGACGCGATGGCCAACGGCCGTACGTTCCAGGATCTGATGCCGGCGATCCTGCCGTGCCTGTAGCGAGGGCTCAGGCCAGGCCCGCCTCCTTCATCTGCCGGAGCTCCTTCTTCATCTCGGAGACCTCGTCGCGCAGCCGGGCCGCGATCTCGAACTGGAGGTCGGCGGCGGCAGCACGCATGCGTGCCGTCATCTCCTCGATCTGCTCGGCGAGTTCGGCCGCGGGACGGTCGGTCGGGACGGTCTCCTGAGCCTTGCCCTTGGCGGACTTGGCGCCCCCCTTGGCAGCCTTGCCGCCGAGGGCGGGCACGGGGGCCTTGGCCGCCTTGCCGTCCTTGCCCTTGCGGTAACCGGAGCCGAGCAGTTGCTCGGTGTCCACGTCCTCGCGGGCGATCTGCGCGACGATGTCGTTGATCTTCTTGCGGAGCGGCTGGGGGTCGATGCCCCGCTCCTCGTTGTACGCGACCTGCTTCTCGCGGCGGCGGTTCGTCTCGTCGATGGCCTTCTCCATCGCCGGGGTGATCTTGTCGGCGTACATGTGGACCTGGCCGGAGACATTGCGTGCCGCGCGGCCGATGGTCTGGATCAGCGAGGTGCCGGAGCGCAGGAAGCCCTCCTTGTCGGCGTCGAGGATGGCCACCAGGGACACCTCGGGCAGGTCGAGACCTTCCCGCAGGAGGTTGATGCCGACCAGGACGTCGAACTCGCCGGAGCGCAGCTCGCGCAGCAGCTCCACACGGCGCAGGGTGTCGACGTCGCTGTGCAGATAGCGGACCTGGATGCCGAGTTCCAGGAAGTAGTCGGTGAGGTCCTCGGCCATCTTCTTGGTGAGCGTGGTGACCAGGACGCGCTCGTCCTTCTCGGTGCGGGTGCGGATCTCGTGCACCAGGTCGTCGATCTGGCCCTCGGTGGGCTTGACGACGACCTCCGGGTCGACCAGGCCGGTGGGGCGGATGATCTGCTCGACGACGCCGTCCCCGCGGGAGAGCTCGTACTTGCCGGGGGTCGCCGACAGATAGACCGTCTGGCCGATGCGCTCGGTGAACTCCTCCCACTTGAGGGGGCGGTTGTCCAGGGCCGAGGGGAGCCGGAAGCCGTGGTCGACGAGGGTGCGCTTGCGGGAGGCGTCGCCCTCGTACATGGCGCCGATCTGGGGCACGGTCACATGCGACTCGTCGATGACGAGCAGGAAGTCGTCCGGGAAGTAGTCGAGGAGGGTGTTCGGCGGGGAGCCGGGCAGGCGGCCGTCGAAGTGCATCGAGTAGTTCTCCACGCCGGAGCAGGAGCCGATCTGGCGGAGCATCTCCAGGTCGTACGTCGTGCGCATGCGCAGCCGCTGGGCCTCCAGGAGCTTGCCCTGCTTCTCCAGCTCGGCCAGGCGCTCCCCCAGCTCCTTCTCGATGTCGTTGACGGCCCGCTCCATGCGCTCGGGGCCCGCGACGTAGTGGGAGGCCGGGAAGACGTACAGCTGCTCGTCGTCGCTGATGATCTCGCCGGTCAGCGGGTGCAGCGTTGACAAGGCCTCGATCTCGTCGCCGAACATCTCGATGCGGACGGCGAGTTCCTCGTAGACCGGGAAGATCTCGATGGTGTCGCCGCGGACCCGGAAGGTACCCCGGCTGAAAGCCAGGTCGTTGCGCGTGTACTGGATGTCCACGAAGCGGCGCAGCAGTTGGTCGCGGTCGAGTTCGTCGCCGACCCTGAGCGGGACCATGCGGTCCACGTACTCCTGGGGCGTACCCAGGCCGTAGATGCAGGAGACGGAGGCGACCACGACGACGTCCCTGCGGGTGAGCAGCGAGTTGGTCGCGGAGTGACGCAGCCGCTCGACCTCCTCGTTGATCGAGGAGTCCTTCTCGATGTAGGTGTCCGACTGCGGGACGTACGCCTCGGGCTGGTAGTAGTCGTAGTACGAGACGAAGTACTCGACCGCGTTGTTCGGCAAGAGCTCGCGGAACTCGTTCGCCAGCTGGGCGGCCAGCGTCTTGTTCGGGGCCATCACGAGGGTGGGGCGCTGGAGCTTCTCGATCATCCACGCCGTGGTGGCGGACTTTCCGGTGCCGGTCGCGCCGAGCAGGACGACGTCCTTCTCACCTGCCTCGATGCGCTTGGCCAGCTCGGCGATGGCCGCCGGCTGGTCGCCGCTGGGCTGGTAGGGGCTGACGACCTCGAAGGGCGCCACCGTACGTTCGATGTGGGAAACGGGCCGCATGGAGTCCACCGTACGACCCCCCACTGACAACGCGGCCTGATCAGCGGGTCCGGCCGCTGCCGAGGCCGGTGGGTCAGCGGTTCTGCGGCGTGCGGGAGTCGCGGTGGGTCATGTTGCGGCGGGGGCGGAGCGTGGGGCGGCGGGCGGCGGGGTGGGGGACGAGTTCGCGCGCCGGGACGCCGGGCTTGTTCTCGGCGGGTGACCACACCGGCTTGCCCATGACCATCAGCGGATCGAACATCACGACGACACCGGCGAGCAGCAGGAAGGCCAGCGGGCCGATCATCATGGGCGCCAGTAGGGAGGCGGCCGAGTCACCGGCGACGGGTGCGGACGTGCCGTGCAGATGGACGCTGAGGGCCGCCATGCCGGTGTAGTGCATGCCCGTGACGGCGAGCCCCATGACAAGGCTCGCGCCCACACTCCACAGGAACCCCCTGACCTGTCCGGCGGCCCACAACGCCGCCGTGGCCGCGACGACGGCTATGACCACGGAAATGGCGACGGTGACGGTGTTGTACTCCAGTTGCCCGTTCAGGCGCATTCCCGCCATGCCCAGGTAGTGCATCGAGGCGATGCCCAGGCCGGTGATGGCGCCGCCGGTCATCAGGGCCGTTCCGGTCGCTCCCCGGTATCCGACGATGAAGACCCCGATGCCCACCATGACGATGGCGACGCCCAGGCTCGCGAAGGTGATGGACCGGTCGTAGTGGATCGGCGCCTGCTCGACCTTGAACCCCATCATCGCGATGAAGTGCATGGTCCAGATGCCGGAGCCCATCGCCGCCGAGCCGAGCGCCAGCCAGCCGGGGCGCCAGGACCGGCTGACCAGCATGGATCTGGTGGTGCAACGCAGGCCGAGGGCTCCGCCGAGGCAGGCCATGAGGTAAGCCACCAGCGGTGTGACGAGTCCGTAGCTGAATCCGTCGACCGTGCCTTGCATGCGCGGCTACCTTCCGCCCTCTTACGTCCTGGAATCCCCTGAAATGCGCCCCTTCCCAGTACCGCCAGGGCGGTCGGGGTCGAGGCAGAGAGTATGACCCCCACCGGATTGGTCGAACGATTTTCCGGCAAAGAAACACGCCCTTGCCCCACTTGTGCGGCACCAGTGAGCGCTCTTGGGACGAGCCCATTCAGGATGTGGCCATTCTGTACCCCACTGCCGTTGACCCGCTGCTGTCACAGTTGTGCTGTACGTGATTGCTCGACGTGAGGAGTACGTATGCACGCGCGCGCTGCGACCGCCCTGACCTCCGCGTTCCTGGGGACCGCCGCCCTTCTGCTTCCCGCAACCGGCGTCCGGGCCGTCGAGGACGGCACGCCCCCCACGATCATCGCCCACCGCGGCGCCTCCGCCTATGCCCCCGAGAACACCCTGGCCTCCGTCGACAAGGCCGCCGCGCTCGGCACCGTCTGGGTCGAGAACGACGTCCAGCGCACCAGGGACGGCAAGCTCGTCGTCCTCCACGACGACAGCCTGCAGCGCACCACCGATGTGGAGACGGTCTTTCCTTCCAGGGCGCCCTGGAAGGTGAAGGACTTCACCGCCGCCGAGATCGCCCGCCTGGACGCGGGCAGCTGGTTCGGCGCCGCCTACGCGGGTGCGCGCGTGCCGACGCTCAAGCAGTACATGGACCGCGTCGATCTTCACCGTCAGAAGCTGCTTCTCGAACTCAAGAACCCGGAGCTGTACCCGGGCATCGAGCGGGAGACCCTCAAGCTCCTCAGCAACGAGGGCTGGCTGGACGGGCGGCACAGGAACCGGCTGATCGTGCAGAGTTTCAGCGCGGCGAGCCTGCGGACCGTCCACGGTCTCAAGCCCGGTGTGAAGACCGGCTTCCTCGGGACGCCGGCCACGGCGGAGCTGTCCTCGTACGCGGTCTTCGCCGACCAGATCAACCCGCCCTACACCTCCCTCTCGAGGGGTTACGTCTCCGCGGTCCAGACCTTCACGGGCCCGCACCACAAGCCGCTGGAGGTCTACACCTGGACCGTCGACACCGCCGCCGTGGCGCGGCGGGTCGCCGGGTACGGCGTCGACGGCATCATCACCAACAAGCCCGACGCCGTACGGGACGCCCTGCGCGATTAGCGGCTGTTTCCGCAGGTCACCGAGTGTTGTCAGTGGCGGCTCGTACGGTGGTCGCATGAACAGCCATGGGCAGGACGAGCAGCGGGTGGTGTGGGCCGTCATCGGCACGGACATCGGCCCGCTGCTGCTGGCCGCGACCGACGAGGGACTGGTCAACGTGGTCTTCCACGCCACCGACCCGGTCCGTGACAAGGCGCTGGACAGGCTCGCGTCTCGACTGGGCACCGAGCCCGTAGAGGCACCCGGCTCCCCGCTGCTGGCCGAGGCGACAGCCCAGGTCGAGGCCTACTTCGCGGGCGAGCGGCACGACTTCGAGCTGCCCCTGGACTGGTCGCTGATCTCAGGCTTCAACCGGCAGGTGCTGCGCGAGCTGGCGTCCGGTGTGGCGTTCGGCCAGGTCGTCGGGTACGGCGAACTGGCCGGGCGGGTCGGACAGCCGGGTGCCGCCCAGGCCGTCGGGGTGGCCATGGGCTCCAATCCGCTGCCGGTCGTCGTGCCCTGCCACCGGGTCGTCGAGAGCGACGGCGGCATCGGCGGGTTCGGCGGTGGTCTGGAGACCAAGCGGAAGCTGCTCGCGCTTGAGGGCGTGCTGCCCGAGCCGCTGTTCTGAGGCGCGACTTCAGCCCTTCGTGAAGGGGTTGCGCGACGGCTGGCCGGAAGGCCGGTGCGGTAGCAGACTCCGCCGTGCGCACAGCCACTGGCATCCGAGGGCTCGGAGCCGAAGGGACGGCGATCAGACATGAGCGGAAACAGGGCAGTCGCGTATCTCAAGCCGGGCGCGGTGGAGGTCAGGACCGTCGACCACCCCACGCTTGAGCTCCAGGACGGGCCGGGGGTGTCTCCCGAGGCGGTCGGCAGGAAATGCCGGCACGGGGTGATCCTCAAGGTTCTCGCCACCAACATCTGCGGCAGCGACCAGCACATGGTGCGCGGGCGGACCACCGCGCCCGAGGGGCTGGTCCTCGGACACGAGATCACCGGAGAGGTCGTCGAACGGGGTCCGGACGTCGAGTTCGTCGACGTCGGCGACATCGTCTCCGTACCGTTCAACATCGCCTGCGGGCGGTGCCGTAACTGCAAGGAGGGCAAGACCGGCATCTGCCTGAACGTCAACGCGTCCCGCCCGGGGGCCGCCTACGGCTATGTCGACATGGGCGGCTGGGTCGGTGGCCAGGCCGAGTTCGCCATGGTGCCGTACGCGGACTTCAACCTACTGAAGTTCCCCGACCGGGACGAGGCCCGCGAGAAGCTGCTCGATCTGACCATGCTGTCGGACATCTTCCCGACCGGCTTCCACGGCGTGGTGAGTTCGGGCGCGGGCGTCGGTTCGACCGTGTACGTCGCCGGGGCGGGCCCGGTGGGTCTGGCGGCGGCCGCGTCGGCACAGCTCCTCGGTGCCGCCGTGGTCATCGTCGGGGACCTCAACGCCGAGCGGCTCGCCCAGGCACGGAGCTTCGGCTGCGAGACCGTCGACGTGTCGCAGGGCAGTGTGGAGGACCAGATCGCGCAGATCCTCGGAGTGCCCGAGGTGGACGCCGCGGTCGACGCGGTGGGCTTCGAGGCTCGAGCCCACGGCAAGGACGCCCCGGAGGCGCCGGCGACCGTCCTGAACTCGCTGATGGGCATCACACGCGCGGGCGGTGCGCTGGGTATCCCCGGCCTGTACGTCACCGATGACCCCGGTGGGGTCGACGAGGACTCGAAGAGCGGGACGCTGAAGGTGCGTCTCGGGCTCGGCTGGGCCAAGAGCCATCGCTTCACCACCGGGCAGTGCCCGGTGATGCAGTACAACCGCAGCCTGATGATGGCGATCCTGCACGGCCGTGTGCACATCGCCAAGGCGGTCAACGCGACGGTCATAGGGCTGGAGGACGCACCGCGCGGCTACGCCGAGTTCGACCAGGGCGCCGGCCGCAAGTACGTGCTCGACCCGCATGGAGCGCTGAACGGAGTACGTCCGGTCTGACCCCTCCGGGAAGGCGGGGCCACGCGTGTGTGCGCGTGGCCCCGTACATGTCAGTCGTAGTGGCGTGCCGTCAGTCGTAGTGGCGTGCCTCGAAGACGTTCCCGTCGGGGTCGCGGAAGTAGAAGCTGCGCCGCGCCATACCGCGGGCTCCGAAGGAGTCGTGCGAGATGGCGGAGACCGGCACCGAGCGCTCCTCCAGGCGCGCGCGGAGTGTCTCGAAATCGTCGGCCGGCAGGGCCAGGCAGACATGGTTGACGGGGTGTCCCGCGCTCTGGGCGGCGCCGGGAACCATGTCCATGCGCTCCGCCACGGCGAGCGGCATGAGGTCGAAGATGGTCTCGTCGTTGAGCCGTACGGAGGGGAAGGGCACCGCTCCCGCCGCGAAGTCGGTGATCCTCAGGGGTTCCATGCCCAGGTTCTTCTCGTAGAAGTCGGCCGACGCCACCGGGTCGCGCACCCAGAGGACGACATGGTCGAGACGTGTCGAGTTGTCCGTCATGCACCCCAGGCTGGTGTCCTCCTCCACAGGCCGCAAGGGTTTGACCGGACGTGCGGCTCGCCAGAGATGAGGGAAGACCGAACGACAGGAGGCGGGCCGTGGTGCTGGTGTTGTCCGAAGAGGTGCGCGAGGCGATCGACGCGCGTCGACCCGTGGTGGCTCTGGAGTCCACGATCATCGCGCACGGACTGCCGCGTCCGCGCAATCTGCAGGTGGCGCTGGAGCTGGAGGACGTCGTACGGCAGGAGGGCGCCGTACCGGCGACGATCGCCGTGCTGGACGGGCGGCCCCATGTCGGCCTGGACAAGGAGCAGTTGGAGCGGGTCGCGAACGAGGACGGGATCCGCAAGCTCGGCCATCGCGATCTGCCGCTCGCGGTGGCCGCCGGGGCGAGCGGGGCGACCACGGTGTCGGCGACGGCGCAGCTGGCGGCGCTGGCCGGGGTGCGGGTGTTCGCGACGGGCGGGCTCGGTGGAGTGCACCGGGAGTGGACCGTCACCCAGGACGAGTCGGCCGACCTGGGTCTGCTGGCGCGCACGCGGATCACCGTGGTGTGCGCTGGGGTGAAGTCGATCCTGGATGTGCCCGCGACCCTGCAGCGGCTGGAGACCCTGGGCGTCGCGGTGGCCGGATACGGCACGGACCGGTTTCCCGGCTTCTATCTGTCCGACTCGGGACACCCCGTGGAGTGGACTCTGGAGACGCCGGAGCAGGTGGCTGCCGTGATGCGGGCCCAGGACGCGCTCGACGCGGCCGATTCCTCGCTGATCGTCGCCAACCCCGTGCCGGAGGCCGAGCAGCTGGATCCCGAACTGCACACGCGTGTGCTCGCGGAAGCGCTGCACGCGTGCGAGGAGGCCAGGGTCACCGGGCAGGGGGTCACGCCGTTCCTGCTGGACTACCTGGTCAGGCACACCGACGGTGCCTCCCTGAGCGCGAACCTGGCGGCGGTGCGCGGCAACGTGCGTCTGGCGGGGCGGATCGCGGCGGCCTGGGCCGGGACGTGACGACGGACGGCCACGGCAACGCTGCGGCTGACCGGAATGGTGCCCTCCTGGTCGTCGGGGACGTCATCACGGACGTCGTCGCACGGCATCGGGGGCCCATGGCTGCGGGTACGGACACGACCGCGGCGATCCGTACGGTGCCGGGCGGGGCGGGCGCCAACGTGGCCTGCTGGGCCGCGCGCGAAGGCAGTGTCGAGGTGCGGCTGCTGGGGCGGGTGGGTGCGGAGTCCGTCGCATGGCACGAGCGGGAGCTGGCCGCGTGCGGGGTGCGACCCCGGCTCGTCGTCGATCCAGAGGCGCCGACCGGGACGGTGATCTGTCTCGTGGACACGGGTGAGGCCGCCGAGCGGACGTTCCTCACCGACAGCGGGGCGGCACTGCGGCTGGAGCCGGACGACTGGTCGGACGCGCTGCTCGACGGAGTGTCCCGGTTGCACCTGTCGGGCTATCTCCTGTTCTCGGAGCGGAGCCGCGCACTGGTGGCGGTGGCCCTGGAGTCGGCACGCGCGCGTGGCGTGCCGGTGAGTCTGGATCCGGCGTCCGCGGGCTTTCTGAAGGAGCTGGGGGTGGACCGCTTCCTCTCGCTGGTCGAGGGGGTGGACGTGCTGCTGCCGAGCCGGGACGAGGCGTGTCTGCTCACCGGGCTCCCCGACGCGGCGGACGCGGCGGCCAAGCTGAGCCGCCACGTCCCGCTGGTGGTCGCCAAACAGGGGGCGGCGGGCGCGCTGATCGCCCGGTCCGGCACCGTGTCCGCGCACGTCCCCGCCGTAGCGGCGACACCCCGGGACACCACCGGGGCGGGCGACGCGTTCACTGGTGCGTTCCTCGCGGCCCTGCTCACGGGCGCCGGGCCCGAGGACGCGGCTGCGGAGGGCTGCCGGGCGGGTGCGCTGGCGGTGGAGCGGGTGGGCGGGAGACCGCCGGCGGCGGGTTGACGACCGGTCGGTGAACGCCGGTGGCGAACTGACGGCCGGTCGCCGGGACCTGGGACGGACGACCGGCCTCCGACACCTGGCTGACGACCGGTCGGTGAACGCCGGTGGCGAACTGACGGCCGGTCGGCGAGACCTGGGACGGACACCGGCCGACGGCCGCCGACACCAGGCTGAGCTGGGGCGACCGGTCGGCGAGCGCCGGCGCCGGACTGACGGCCGATCCGTAGCCGCCCGCACCGGACTGAGACACGGCCCGACACCCACCAGTCGGCCTCCCGGCACGGCCCGACACCCACCAGTCGACCTTCCCGCACGGCACCACACCCACCAGTCACCCACGAGCGATCAGCCCACTGCGGCGTCAGGGCGGTCGCCCCCGGCCCGCGCCGGGAGAGACCCGCTCTCCGTCCCGTTCCCCGACTTCCACCCCTCTCCTACGCCTTGCGCCCCCACGCCGAGATCAGCGGGGCCGTGGCCAGGTCCATCGTGCCGGTGGCGACGTTGGCGAGGTGCTGGTCGATGTCCTCGTCCGTGGCAAGGCCTGCCGTGACGAGCTGGTCGCGGATCTGGCGGACCGTGGCGGACTCCAGGGCGTCGCAGGCCGGCGAGGCGAGCGGGAAGTACGCGTCGGCCGTCACCTGACGCAGCCCCGCCTCCCGCAGCAGCCGCGGGAGGGTGCGGCCGTACGACAGGTCCGCGCCGCGCTCGGCGAGCAGCCGGCGGAAGCCCTGGCGCAGCCGGTTCGCCAGTTGCTGTTCGGGGCCGTACTCGTCGGGGCAGGTCAGGGGCTGCAGGGCGGGGTCGGCGTCCTCCAGCAGCAGCCGCCCGCCTGGTCGCAGGGACTTGATCATCGACCGCAACGCCCGTTCCCGGTCCGGCACATGGACGAGGACGAGCCGGGCGTGCACCAGGTCGAAGCCCTCACCCGGCGGTTCCTCGGCGCTCACGTCGTGGACGCGTACGTTCACCGGCGGGCGGGCCGCCGCGGCCAGGCGCGTGGTGTCGATGTCGGTCGCGACGACCCGTCCGGTGGGGCCGACCTTCTTGGCCAGCCAGGACACCACGGACGTGCCACCGGCGCCGACCTCCCAGCAGCGCCAGCCGGGGCCGACGCCGAACCCTTCGAGATGCCGGAAGGTCGTGGGGTCGAAGAGGGTGGCGAAGGCGTCGAAACGTTCTGCCGCCTCCGACTGCCTGTTGTCGAGGAGATACCCGTCGCTTCGTGTCATGCCGCGATGATCCCAGTTGCCGGGCTTGTCTGAAACGGACGACGCGTTCGCTACGACGAGATGGCCGACGCCGGTCCGGCGAGGGGACCGGTATCGAGCCCGGCGAGGCGACCGGGTCGAGTCCGGCGGGAGGCCGGTGCCGAGCCCGGTGCGGGCAGTTGTCCACAGGCGGGAACCAAACGGAATGTTCCCTGTCCACAGGCTCACCCGGCGCTTACGTCGGCCTGGCACACTGGCACGCCAGGACGCAGCAACGCGTCGAACGGGGAGATCCACGCAAGGAGTCCAGATGTCCATGGCAGGGAATCTGCGCAAGGTCACGGGCCTCGGCAGGGTCGGCGGCCTGCGCAAGGTGGCCCGGCTGACCCGGCGGCGCCCGCGTGTCGACCTGAGCCACCACGCCCGCTCCCCGCTGGGCACCTCGGTGGTCAACTGTGTGACCTACAAAGAGGGTGTCCGGGTCCACACGGAGGGCGATCTGGTCGACACCGTGGAACATCTGCGCAAGAAACGTGATGGTTTCGTCTGGCTCGGGCTTCACGAACCGTCGAACCACGAGTTCGAGGGCATCGCGGACCTCTTCGACCTGCACCCACTGGCCGTGGAGGACGCGGTCGAGGCCCATCAGCGCCCGAAGGTGGAGCGCTACGGCGAGACCCTGTTCGCGGTGTTCAAGTCGGTCTGCTACGTGGAGCACGAGGAGCTCACGGCGACCAGCGAGGTGGTCAACACCGGCGAGATCATGGTGTTCGTCGGCCAGGACTTCGTGATCACGGTGCGGCACGGCAGCCACGGCTCGCTGGGACCGTTGCGCGAGGAGCTGGAATCCGATCCCCGGCAGCTCGCCAAGGGGCCGGCCGCGGTGCTGCACGCGATCGCGGACCATGTGGTGGACGACTATCTGAACGTCACCGACGCGATGCAGTCGGACATCGACCTGGTCGAAACGGCGGTGTTCGCGGACAACGGCGCCCGGGTCGACGCCGGCCGCATCTATCAGCTCAAGCGTGAACTCCTGGAGCTGAAGCGGGCGGTGGTCCCGCTCAGCCGCCCGCTCGAAGAGCTCTCCACCCGGCCGATCCAGGTGATCGCCCCGGAGATACAGGCCTACTTCCGCGATGTCTCCGACCATCTGCTGCGCGCGAAGGAGCACATCTCCGCGTTCGACGAACTGCTCAACTCGATCCTCCAGGCGCACCTGGCGCAGGTGACGGTCGCGCAGAACGAGGACATGCGGAAGATCACGGCCTGGGCCGCGGTGATCGCCGTCCCCACGATGGTCTGCGGGGTGTACGGCATGAACTTCGACCACATGCCGGAGCTGCACTGGACGTTCGGCTACCCGTTGGTCATGGGCGTGATAGCCGTGGCGTGCGGCGTGCTGTACCGCGGCTTCCGGCGCAACGGCTGGCTGTGACCGGGACCGTCGGCGCGGCGGTTCAGTGGGTGGTGGAGGCGCGGGCGTAGACGCTCTCGGCCCATCCGGCGATCTGCTCGTCCGTCAGGTGCCGGGCCAGGTCGGCCTCGCTGATCATGCCCACCAGGCGCTTGTTCTCGATGACGGGAAGCCTGCGGATCTGGTGCTCGCGCATCTCGTGCAGGACGTCGTCGACGTCGGCGCCCGCGTCGATCCAGCGGGGTGTGCCCTGGGCCATCTCGCCCGCGGTCACCTTGGCCGGGTCGTGGCCCACGGCCACACAGCCGATGACGATGTCGCGGTCGGTGAGGATGCCGCACAGCCGTTCGTTCGCGTCACTGATGGGCAGGGCTCCGACGCCGAGTTCACGCATCAGCTGGGCGGCGCGGTCGAGGGTCTCGTGGGCGGGGATCCACTGGGCCCCCCGGTGCATGATGTCTCCGGCGGTGGTCATGGAGTACCTCCCGGTGCCGGACGGCCGGCGCGGCGCGGACGGCACCGCAAGTCCCGGCGCCCTACATTCTCGCCGCGTCGGCAAAGGCCCGCACCCGCAACCCTGCGATGACTGCGGCCGGGGCCGGCGGAGGCGGCGCGCTCCCCGGTGCGGCCGGGTCAGCCGCTCCATGCCGGGTGGCGGGGGTCGTCGGCGCGGACGAGGACGTCCGCTGTGCCGGCCGGGTCGGTCTCGTCGGTGTAGCGCTCGTAGGCGGGGAGGGTCCAGTGGTCGGACTCGGGGGTACGGCGGCGCAGGGCGCCGTCGGAGAGGAGGACATGGACGGTCAGGTCGAAGGGGAACCAGTGGCGCAGCAGGAGGGGGCCGTGGAGCAACAGAACGCCGCCGGGCGGGAGTTGGACGTAGGGGCTGCGGGTGGCGCGGTCGGTGGCCGGGTCCCACAGGTCGGGCAGGACGCGGCCGTCGCCGCCCGGTTCGAGGGGGCCGAAGACCTCGCGCCAGAGGGCGCCGGTGTCGAACCAGCCGTTGTAGTAGGCCTCCGGGTCGTGGTGGCCGTATTCCAGGCGGAGCGAGGCGGGGCGCAGGAAGCCCTCGAGACCGACGACGAGCGAGGGGCGGCCGCGTATGCGCAGGGCCTCGCCGACGCCTTCGGCGAGTTCGCCCGGGCGGGCAGCCGGGGCGCCGTCGAGGGCGACACGGGGCCAGGAGCTGCCGTCGGCCGGCTTCAGGTCGAGGAGGCGGTCGGCCAGCTGGTCGCCGAGCCGGTCCCAGGTGATCGCTTCGAGTCGCACACGGCCATGATGCGTCAGCCGCAGCCCGGAACGCGTCGCGCTCCCGGGTCCGGCGGGCGGCGGGCGGCGGGCGGCGGGCGGCGGGCGGCGGGCGGCGGCAGGTACGGAAGGTCGGTGTCACTGGTGGGGGTGTCACCGGTGGGGGTGCCTGGGGAATGAACCTCTCATGACAGGCCTCGCTACTCCCCCGGCCCGAGGTGGACCTCTTGTCGTCCAGCCGTTGCGGAGACGGCACTGTGCGGAGTGCCGGGGCGGGCCGTTGGCGCTGCTCGTCGTCGAGGGCGGGGCGCCGCGGTGTCTCGACTGCGCCGACCTCGGGCACCTGGTGTTCCTGCCGCGCGGCGACACGGCGCTCACGCGTCGGTCGAGGGAGGAGAGTGCGCTGTCGGCGGTCGTCGTGCGCTTCAACCGTCGCAAGGGGCGCTACGAGCGGCAGGGCGTCCTCATCGAGGAGGCGGGGCTGGCGCGGGCCGAGGAGCGGTGCCTGGCGGACGCGGAGGCGCGGCGCCGGCGCCGGGTGCGTGACGCTCGGCGGCGGGCGGTGGGGGATGTGCGGTTCGCGGAGGCGTTCGCGGGGGAGATCCTGCGGCTGTTCCCGGGGTGCCCGGTGGAGCGGGCCCGTGACATCGCCTCGCATGCGTCCGTGCGCGGCAGTGGGCGGGTGGGGCGGAGTGCGGCGGGGCGGGCGTTGTCGGAGGGGGCGGGGGTGTCGGCGGTGGTGGCGTCGGTACGGCATCTGGACACGCCGTATGACGCGTTGCTGATGAGCGGGGTGGCGCGGCACGAGGCTCGGCGGCGGATCTCGGCGGGTGTGGAGGCGGTGCTGGCGGGGTGGCGGGGTGTGGAGGAGGCGGGTTGACGGTTCGGATGCGGTCGCCGACCACCACCGGGCAGCCCGTCATGGTCGCTCATCACCCCGGCGGAACTGCCCGTCATGGTCGCTCATCACCCCGGCGGAACTGCCCGTCATGGTCGCTCGTCACCCCGGCGGAACTGCCCGTCATGGTCGCTCATCACCCCGGCGGAACTGCCCGTCATGGTCGCTCATCACCCCGGCGGAACTGCCCGTCATGTTGCGCACACCTTCGCGGCGAAGATCGGTCGCGGCCGAGATCGGGGACCGGCCGGGGTGGATCCGAGGAGGGT
This sequence comes from Streptomyces sp. NPDC048420, assembly GCF_040651535.1. Classification (NCBI taxonomy): domain Bacteria; kingdom Bacillati; phylum Actinomycetota; class Actinomycetes; order Kitasatosporales; family Streptomycetaceae; genus Streptomyces; species Streptomyces sp. NPDC048420. Next base: position 399,773 of record NZ_JBEZKG010000008.1, on the reverse strand, counting down.
GGACGTTGGCGTATGCGGACGCGCGGATCGGCCATGGGGTGCGGGGTGCGGGCGGGATTCACTGGTGGGGACGGGTGGTGCCGGGCCGGGGGCCCGGCCGTAAGCGGGAGCTGGTGTTGAGATGATCGATGGGCCTTACTTCGTGCTGGTCGTGCTGGGAGTGCTCGGTACCGGGCTGGTGGCCGGGGTGTTCTGCGCGTTCTCGACCTTTGTGATGAGAGGGCTCGCCGCGCTGCCGCCCGCGCAGGGCGTCGCCGCGATGAACGCGATCAATGTGACCGCGGTGCGGCCGCCGTTCATGGCCGTGTTCGCCGGTTCGGCTGTGCTGTGTGCGGTGATCGCGGTGGTGACGTTCGTGCTGTGGCCGGACGAGGGGACGGCGGAGCTGCTGGTGGGCAGCGTGCTGTATCTGTTCGGCTCGTTCGGGCTGACGATGGTGGCGAACGTGCCGCGCAACGACGCCCTGCTCAAGCTGGAGCCCGGCACCCCGGAAGCGGCGGCGTACTGGCCGACGTACGTGCGCGAGTGGACCATGTGGAACCACATCCGCACGGCCGCCTCGGCCGCGGCGGCGGTGGCCTACGTCCTGGCCCTCACATGAGCGTCGTGCGCACCGCCCAGGGCATGGAAGAAGGCACGGGAGCAAGCGCTGTAGCGGTAGTACGTCGGCGCTCTGCGCGCGTGGCCAATGAGTCGTATCGTGGCCGGAAGAACTTCCGCGGCAAGGAAGACGGCCATGGCCGATCCCAAGGGATTCATGACCACGCCTCGCCAGGACTGGCCCCGCAGGCCGGTCGAGGAGCGGGTCCGGGACTGGGACGAGGTGTACGTCCCCGGGGCGTTGCTGCCCATCGTCAGCAAGCAGGCGGATCGCTGTATGGACTGCGGGATCCCGTTCTGCCACGACGCCTGTCCGCTGGGGAATCTCATCCCCGAGTGGAACGACCTGGTCTCGCGGGAGGACTGGCGGCAGGCCGCCGAGCGGTTGCACGCGACGAACAACTTCCCCGAGTTCACCGGGCGGTTGTGTCCGGCGCCGTGCGAGGCGGGGTGCGTGCTCGCCATCAACCAGCCGGCCGTCACCATCAAGAACGTCGAGGTGGCCGTCGCGGACCGGGCCTGGGAGCTGGGCTTGACGCCGCCGCGGCCTCCGGACCGGCTGTCCGGGCGGACCGTCGCGGTGATCGGGTCGGGGCCGACCGGGCTCGCCGCGGCACAGCAGTTGACGCGGGCGGGGCACACGGTCGCGGTGTACGAGAAGGACGACCGGCTCGGTGGTCTCATGCGGTACGGCATCCCCGAGTTCAAGATGGAGAAGCACCACCTTGAGCGGCGGATCGAGCAGATGCGGGCCGAGGGGACGAAGTTCCGTACGTCCACGGCGGTCGGGCGGGACGTGGGGGCGGCGGAGCTGCGGACGCGGTACGACGCGGTGGTGATCGCGACCGGAGCCACGGCTTGGCGTGAACTGGACGTGCAGGGGCGGGAGTTGGCCGGGGTCCAGCAGGCCATGGAGTATCTGCCGTTGGCCAACCGGGTGCGCGAGGGGGACCTGGAGGTGTCTCCGATGTCGGCCGCCGGAAAACATGTCGTCATCGTCGGTGGGGGCGACACCGGGGCCGACTGTCTGGGGACGGCGGTGCGTGAAGGGGCCGCTTCCGTCACGCAGTTGGACATCTACGCGCAGCCCGGGGGCGAGCGGGACGAGGATGCGGAGCCCTGGCCGACGTATCCGAAGATCTACCGCTTGTCGGCGGCGCACGAAGAGGCCCGGGATCTGGAGACGGCGCCTGCGGCGGACGCGGACGCGCGGCTGTTCGCGGCGTCGACGCTCCGGTTCGAGGGGGACGCCGACGGGCATGTGCGGTCGCTGCATCTCGTCGAGGTGGATGCGGGGCGGCGGCCGGTGTCGGGGACGGGGCGGACGCTTCCCGCGGATCTGGTCCTCCTCGCGCTCGGGTTCTCCGGGCCGGATCGGGGGGACGGGCTGGTGGAGCAGTTGGGGCTGGAGATGGAGGCTCGGGGGACGGTGTCGCGGGACGCGGGGTTCGGTACGAATGTGGCGGGGGTGTTCGCCGCGGGGGACGCGGCTCGGGGGCAGTCGCTGATCGTGTGGGCGATCGCGGAGGGGCGGGCGGTGGCGGCGGCCGTCGATCGGTATCTGACGGGAACTTCGCGACTGCCGGCGCCCATCGGGCCGTACGACCGGCCCATGACGGTATAGGGCGGCCCATGACGGTGCAGGGCGGCTCATGACGGTGCAGGGCGCAGGAAGGCCGACAGAACAAGGAGACCGAACGGGAGAAGGCCCGGCAGCTGGAGGGTTCTCCGCACCGGACCCGCACCGGGCCTGCACTGGACCCGCACCGGGCCCTCGCTCAGCCCCGCTCGTCCGTCCCCGCCACCTTGCCCGTCGACAGTGCCACCCTGTTCCACGTGTTGATCGTGAGGATCAGGGACAGGACGTGGGCCAGTTCCTGCTCGTCGAAGTGGGCCGCGGCCTGCGTGTAGACCTCGTCGGGGACGCCTCCGTCCGCCACCAGGGTCACCGCCTCCGTGAGGGCCAGGGCCGCCCGCTCCTTGTCCGTGAAGAAGTGACGGGCCTCTCGCCAGACCGGGACCATGTGGAGGCGGTCCTCGGTCTCGCCGGCCTTGCGGGCGTCGTTGGTGTGCATGTGGAGGCAGTACGCGCAGTGGTTGAGGTGGGAGGCGCGGATCTGGATCAGTTCGACGAGGGTGGGGTCCAGGCCCTCGCGGGCCGCCGCGTCGAAGCCGACGAGGGCGCGGAAGACCTTCGGGGCGGCCTTCGCGAAGTTCAGTCGGGCCGTACCGGTCACGTTCGTGTTCGTCGTCGTCATGTGATCAACCTACGGGCCCAAAAGACCGGCTGTAGGGTGCATTTCCATGGCGGAATCGTGGGTCAATCAAGCAGAACGGATCGGCGCCGACCTGCACCTGGACCTCTCCGGGCCGGGGAGCAGGCGGGCCGCGCTCACCCAGGCACTGCGTGACGCCGTACGCACCGGACGGCTCGCCCCCGGCACCCGCCTGCCGCCGTACCGCTCGCTCGCCGCCGACCTGGGCGTCGCCCGCAACACTGTGGCCGACGCCTACGCGGAACTCGTCGCGGAGGGCTGGCTCACCGCCCGCCAGGGCTCCGGCACCCGGGTCGCCGAGCGGACCGAGCCCCTCCGCCACGCCGTACGCCCGGCCTCGGCCCCGAAAGCGCCTCCACGCGCGCGTGGCCCCCGCCGCGCGAGCCACGACCTCCGCCAGGGCACCCCCGACGCCTCCGCCTTCCCCCGTTCCGCATGGCTCGCCTCCTACCGCCGAGCCCTCCAGCAGGCCCCCAACGAGGCCTTCGGCCCCGGTGACCCCGCCGGACGCCCCGAACTGAGAGCGGCCCTCGCCGAATACCTCGCACGCGCGCGTGGGGTGCGGACGGAGCCGGACCGGATCGTCGTCTGCTCCGGATTCGCGCACGCCCTGCGCCTGCTCTTCGCGGGCGGTGTGCTGCGCGGCCCGCTGGCCGTGGAAGCGTACGGACTCCCCTTCCACCGGGACCTGCTCGCCACCGCGGGCGTACGGACCGTGCCCCTTCCCCTCGACGAGCACGGCGCGCGCGTCGACCGGCTGGACCGCGAGCGGGCCGTACTGCTCACGCCCGCGCACCAGTTCCCCACCGGCGGTCCGCTGCACGCCGGGCGGCGGGCCGCGGTGGTCGACTGGGCACGCGCGCGTGGCGGGGTGGTGCTGGAGGACGACTACGACGGGGAGTTCCGCTACGACCGCAAGCCCGTCGGCGCCCTCCAGAGCCTCGACCCCGAGCGGGTGATCCTCGTCGGCTCGGTCAGCAAGAGCCTGTCGCCCGCGGTGCGGCTGGGGTGGATGGTGCTTCCGGAGCGCTACGTCGGCGACGTACTGGAGGCCAAGGGCGAGCGGGAGGCCTGGGCGAGCGTCCTCGATCAACTGGCCCTCGCCGACCTGATCGTCTCCGGGTCCTACGACCGTCATGTACGGCGGATGCGACAGCGGTACCGGAGCCGCCGGGACCGGCTCGTCGCCGCGCTCGCCGAGCACGCCCCGCACATCGGGGTCGAGGGTGTCGCGGCGGGACTGCACGCGGTGCTGCGGTTGCCGCCCGGCACCGAGCGGTCCGCCGTAAAGGCGGCGGTCTGGCAGGGCATCGCCCTCGACGGGCTCTCGGACTTCCGCCACCCGGACACGGACATGGCGACCCACGACGGCCTGGTCGTGGGGTACGCGACACCGTCCGAGCACGCGTACGGGGCCGCCCTGGAGGCGCTGTGCCGGGCACTGCCTCCCGGTGAGGCATAGAGCTCGGCGTGCAGAAGGCGGTGACGGCGGGCCCGCCGCTGTGCCGCCCGGCGACCCGCCGAACCGCACTCCCTCCTGCCTCCGGATGAGCCCCCGTCCCGCACGCTCCTGCCCGGGGACGAGCGCACGCCTGCTCCCCGAGGACCGGTCGCCGGCCGCGCTCTCCTGCCGCCTCCCGATTTATCCAGTGATTTGTCCGAAAAGCAGCTTACGGGCTACATAGATCGGAACAGCGGTGGGATCATCGGAAAAGGAGGCGAGCTGCCGTCGCGCCCGTGGGGGTCGGCAGCGGCCCACCACCATCCTTCGTTCCGCCGTCAGGCGCAGGGCCACCCCCGCGCGTCCCCCCTGTTGGCGGTCGGTCCTGGAGGGTGTTCGATGACGACGCTCGATGAACGTCACAGCGAGGGTGCTCGCGACGGGGAAGGCCGTCGGGGCGCGGTTCACCCGGGCCCGGTCGAGGCGTACGGCCCGACCGCACCGGCCGCCGTCCCGCTGGAGCAGCCCGTCGCCGCGGCCCCCATGACAGCGGGCTCCAAGGCCGCGAACCTCGCCCGCGCGGCCCGCGCCGGCCTGCCGGTGCTCCCCGGCTTCGTGATCCCTCACGGCGCGGACCCGGACGGGACGGCTCTGCGCCGCGCCTGGCAGGAACTCTCCGACGGCGGCACCCTCCCTCTCGTCGTGCGGTCCTCGTCGCCGCAGGAGGACACGGAGGAGTCGTCCCTCGCCGGCCAGTTCACCTCCGTGCTCGATGTGCGCGGCTGGGCGGCCTTCCGTACGGCGGTACGGACCGTGCTCGACTCGGCGGTACGGCCCGACGGGTCGACGGCGCCCATGGCGGTGCTGGTGCAGCCGATGCTGACCGCCCGGGTCGGCGGAGTGATGTTCGGGGCGGACCCCGTAGAGGGGCGTACCGACCGGGTGCTGGTGAGCGCGGTGCGCGGCGGCCCGGACAGCCTGGTCGGCGGCGAGCAGGCGGGGACGAACTACTGGCTGAGCCGCGGCGGCCGACTGCTGCGCACCGAGCCGCCGGAGACCGGGGCGCCGCTCAAGGCGGACCCCGCCCCGCTGCTCACCCGTGCCGAACTGCTCCGGCTGGCGCGGCTCTCGCGGCGGGCGCGGCGGGTGTTCGGCGGGCCGCAGGACATCGAGTTCGGTTTCGACGGGGACGGACGGCTGTGGCTGTTCCAGAGCCGTCCGATCACGGCGATGGCGGTGCGGCCCGCGCGGGGGGCCCGGCTGCTCGGGCCCGGCCCGGTCGCCGAGACGCTGCCCGAGCAGTTGGCGCCCCTGGAGGAGGACCTGTGGGTGGCGCCGATGGCCCGGGGGCTCACCACCGCTCTGGACATCGCGGGCAGTGCCCCGCGCCGGCTGCTGCGGACGGTGCCGGTGGTCACCACGGTCGGCGGGCGGGCCGCGGCGGACCTACGACTGCTCGGTGCCGTTCCGCCACGGCACCGGTGGCTCGCGTTGCTGAATCCGGCGCCGGGGGCGCGCAGGCTCGGCTCCGCGTGGCGGGTGGGACGTCTGGGCGCGGCGCTGCCGGGGCTGGCGGCGGATCTCGTGGCGGACGTCGACGCCCGCCTCGCACGGATACCGGCGCCCTCGACGCTCGACTCCCCCACCCTGGCCGCCGAGCTCCGCTGGACCCGCGTGGTCCTGGTCTCCCTGCACGCCCAGGAGGCCCTCGCGGGCGCCCTCCTGCCCGAACCACCGGACAACCGCACGGCCGCGGGCACGGCGCTGACGGCCCTGTCCGACGCCCGCGCACAGGGCGTGCCCGACGAGCGGATCATCGCCGCGAACCCCGTGGTCCTGGCCCTCACGGCACCCAGCCTGCGGGCGCGGGGACGGCTGCCGCAGGTGGGGGTGCCGGGGGCCGGGGGAGCCGTACGACAGCGAGGGCCGGGGCACTTCGAGCGGCGGGCACCGGAGGACGCCTCCGCCGACGGACGCCCGGCCCCGCACCGCTCCTCCCCCGCTCCCGCCGCACTGCCACCCCGCGAAGCCCTTCGCCTACGGATCCGATGGGTACAGGAACTGCAGGTCAGGCTGGTGGGCGAGAGCTCACGGCGGCTCGGTCCGGACGTGGGGCGGCTCGTGCTGCTGCGGTGGAGGGAGCTCGCGGAGGCCCTCGACGGCGCCCCGCTGCCCGGTGACTTCGCGGAGCGGCTGCCTGCGGCCGAGTCGCCGCCGTTGCCGGACGCGTTCCGGCTCGCGGAGGGCACGGTCGTGGCCGAGCGCGAGAGCGCGGGGGGCGGGCGGGGACAGGGCGCCGGCGGGCGGGGCGTCTCCGGTGGGCGGGCCGTCGGAACGGTGTGGGACGGGACCGGGGCGCGGCCGCCGGACGCGGTGCTCGTGGTGCGCACGCTGGACCCCGCTCTCGCCCCGCTGCTGCCCGGCCTGACCGGACTGGTCGCCCAGACCGGCAGCCCGCTGTCCCATCTCGCCGTGCTCGCCCGGGAGTTCGGGCTGCCCGCGGTGGTCGGGGCCGCGGACGCGGTACGGCGTTTCCCGCCGGGCTCCCGGCTCACCGTCGACGGCACGACCGGGGATGTGCGGGTCGAGGACGGGCAGGCCGGGGACGGGCAGGTCGAGGACGCGCAGGTCGGGGACGCGTCATGAGGAAGATCGCGTACCTCTTCGGGAGCCTCGCCGCGGCCGGGGCGGCGAGCTATCTGGTCGTCTATCTGTACCGGTGGCAGTGGCAGCGGGCCATGCTGTGCGGGGTGCTGCTGCTGGTCGTCGAGGTGATGCTGCTCGGGCTCGTGATGCTGGGGCGGCTCACCCGGATCGAGGACCGGCTGCGCGACTCGGACCGGCGGCAGCGGGAACTGGCCGCACGCCAGGAGGACGCGCTGGCCCGGCTGCGTACCGGCCCCGGACCGGAACCGAGTGACACCCGGTTCAGCTGGCTGGACGAACCGGCCGAGCGCACGTATGTGTTCGTGCCGGTGCTCATGGTCACCGGGGTGCTGCTGTCCGGGATCGCCTGGGTGGTGCAGCGGATCGCGTCGGCGACGGCCCGGCCGGCCGAGCGGCGCCTGGCCGGACGTCTCGCGGTGCTCACCGCGCCCGATCCCCGGTCGCCCGACGATCTGGAGGACCTGCCCACGCTCGGCGCCGGCCGTTCCCGGGCCCGCACCGTCCGGGTCGCCGCCGTCGGCGTGGTGGGCGTGGCCCTGCTCGGCGGGCTCGTCGCGGGCCTCGCCGACCTCACCCAGACCCGGGACGAGGACGTCGACGACAGCGCGGCGACCTCGGTCGTCGTCCAGGTCGACATGCGCGGCACCGACATGTCGGCCCAGCGGCGCTCGCTCGCCGCCGAGCAGGTCTGGGAGCGCTGCCGGGACTCCACGTCCGTACCACTGCGGCACGCCACCCTCGGCGACCTCGGCGACGGCCTGTACGCGGGAGTCGTACGGCCCGCCCTCACCGCGCACGACCGGATGCGGCTGCGGGGGTGCCTGGAGGACGCGACGCTGGAGCGCGCGCATCTCACGGTCGTCGGCATCGGGGACGCGGACCGCGACGACGACTGAACCGGAAGACGATCATCAACGGCCTCTGACCTGCCCCTATGGTGAACATAAGCACACGTACGCGGACAAGACTCTCAAACAACCATCGGGTTACCATGCCAAGGCGTACCCCGTCCCCTAGTCCCCCGGGTCGCCCATGGCTGTTCTCACCGCAACCCTGCCCCCGCCCGCCCTCCGTGGGCGTCCGCTGTCCCGGCGCTGCCTGCGACTCCTGCTCTACGTCCTGCTCGGCTACCTCGCCCTGTGGGCCACCGGCGCCCTGGGCATCCTGGCCCTGTCGTACTGGGCGCGCGAGGAGACCCCGGCCCCGGCCGGGACCCGCACGGTGCAGGGGGTGCACAACTTCCAGCCCGTCGACACCCAGGGACGGCTGTGGCGCGGTGCCGCCCCCTCTCCCGCCGGGTACCGGGTGCTGGCGGGCATGGGCATCAACACCGTCGTCGACCTGCGTGCCGAGGACCTGAGCGCGGCCCAGCTCGCCGAACCGGAGCAGGCCGGCCTGAAGGTCGTACGGCTGCCCATCCGGGACGGGCAGACGCCGAAGCCCGCGCAGGTGCAGCGGTTCCTCGACGTGGTCGCCCGGTCCGCCGGGCCGGTGTTCGTGCACTGCGGTGCGGGCGTCGGGCGTACCGGCACCATGGCGGCGGCGTATCTCGTGAAGACCGGGGAGCAGTCGTCCGCGTCGGCGGTCCGGCGCAATCTCGCGGTCGGCCCGCCGTCGATCGAGCAGATCTACTACGGCCTGAACCTCAGCCCCAACAAGGCGGAGCAGCCACCCCTGCCGGTGGTGGCCGTCAGCAGGCTGGTGGATGCTCCGCGACGCATGGCGTCCTGGTTCTGAGTCTCTTACGGATACCTAGGGCACGGCTACCTAGGGCTTGCGCCCCACCGCCCCGTACCCCGGGATCACCCCGTCGTCCTGGCCCGGCACCGGGTCGCCCAGTTCGGGGTGCCACGACTGCGGTACCTCGACGCCGGGTTCGACGAGTTCCAGGCCCTCGAAGAAGCGGGCGAACTCCGCGCGGGAGCGCAGGGCCAGGGTGACGCCCGCGGCCTTGAGCTTCTCGGTGGCCGCCTTCGACTCCTCGGGAGTGAAGTCGGCCGTGGCATGGCTGGCCACCAGGTAGCTGCCGGAGGGCAGTTCGGCGAGCAGTCTGCCGACCAGGTCGTGCGCGCCGTCCTCGTCGGAGACGAAGTGCAGCAGCGCGATGAGCGAGAGGGCGACCGGCCGGGAGAAGTCCAGGATCTTACGCGCGCCCTCCAGGACGGACTCCGGGTCGCGGACGTCCGCCTGGAGGTACTCGGTGACACCCTCGTCCGTGCCCCGCAACAGGGCGGCCGCGTGGGCGAGGACGATCGGGTCGTTGTCGCAGTAGACGACCCGGGCGTCGGGGGCGATCTCCTGGGCGACCTGGTGGAGGTTGGGCTCGGTGGGGATGCCGGTGCCGACGTCCAGGAACTGACGGACGCCGTGGCCCGCGAGCCAGCGGGTGGAGCGGTGCATGAAGGCCCGGTTGACCCGGGCCATCACCGGGACGCGCGGGTCGAGGGCGAGCATCTGCTTGCCCATCGCCTCGTCGACCGGGTAGTTGTCCTTGCCTCCGAGGTACCAGTCGTACATCCGCGCCGGGTGCGGCTTGGTGGTGTCGATCTCAACCATCAGTGATTACCCATCAATTGAGCAACGAGGTCAGGAGAGCAGGAAGTCGGCCACCCCCGCCTTGGCGCCCTCGATGAAGGCGGTCATCTCGTCCGTGGTGTAGATCAGCGCCGGTCCGTCCGGATCGGTGGACTGGCGGACGGCGATCCGGCCGTCGGCGAGCTTCATCGCCTCCAGGCAGTTGCCGCCGTTGCCGCCGCTCCACGGCTTGTGCCAGCCTTCGCTCCCCAACTCCCGGGCGGGCATGCCGTTGTAGACGGGGATGCGCGGCTTGATGCGGTTCATTCACAGCTCCTTGCGGAGATCCCGGAGGAACTCCTTCGTGCGATGTGCTGTAGCGGCCTGCGCCGCCATGCGGTCCATGACCTCGAGGTGGGTCGCCACCTCGACGCGCGCGTCCAGATAGACCGCGCCGGTCAGGTACTCGCTGTAGACCATGTCCGGAAGTTCGGGCACGGCGAATCGGAAGAGCACGAAGGGCCCGTAGGTGCCGGGGTGCGGCCCGTTGGCGAACGGGGCGACCTGCAGCGTCACGTTGGGCAGCTTCGTTGCTTCGAGCAGTTTGTCGATCTGCGCACGCATCACCTCCGGGCCGCCGACCGGGCGGCGCAGCACGGTCTCGTCCATGACGACCCACAGTCGGGGCGCGTCCTGACGGGTGAGCAGTCCCTGGCGTTCCATGCGCAGGGCGACATGGCGCTCGATGTCCTCGGGGCTGGTCTGCCCGATGGCGCCGGAGCGCAGGACGCCACGCGCGTAGTCCTCGGTCTGCAGCAGACCGGGCACGAAGTGCGGCTCGTACTCGCGGATGAGCGCGGCCGCGCCCTCCAGGCTGACGTGCATGGAGAACCAGCCGGGCAGCACGTCGTGGAAGCGCTGCCACCAGCCGGGGCGGTTGGCGTCCTCGGCGAGCTGGACGAAGTCCTCGGCCTCCTGGTCGGAGACGCCGTAGGCCTTCAGCAGCAGTTGGAGGTAGGGGATCTTGAGTCCGACCTCGGCCATCTCCATACGGCGGACGGTGGCGGGGGCGACGCGGAGGATGCGGGCGGCTTCCTCACGCTTGAGCCCGGCGCGTTCCCGCAGGTCCAGCAGGCGCCGACCGAGGACGACCTGGCCGACCGTCGGCGCGGACCGCGGTTCGCTCACGCTCCACCTCCACTTGAGTCGTGTACGGGCGTCGAAGTCAGGTACAGGCGTGACAGCCACCAGCATGCTGACAGGCCAGCGGCGCCATTCGAAGACCTGATTCGAAGATCTGTACGGATACTGACATGGATACGTACGGATCTCCGGCGATCCCAACTGGCGCCGCTCGAGATGCTGTTGCGTGCAGTGTGCCACGGCCTCTCACCGCGTCACACAGCACTCTGCATTTTTCAGAGTGACACTTGCCAAGTGTTCACGACGGGGCGATAGTGGCAAGCGTGATTCCGTCCCCGCCCTTAGGAACAGACGCCACCGCGGGCCGCCCCCAGGGTCTCGGTGCCGCCACGGGAATGGGGCCCGACAGGGCCGCTGCCCGGCGCCGGTTCCGTTTCGAGCTGGCCGCTCATCCGGGTTCTCCCGCGCAGGCCAGACGTCTGACGAGGGCGAGGCTGACCCACTGGTCGGTCTGCGAGGACACCTGCGACTCGGCCGCCCTGGTGGTCTCCGAGCTGGTCACCAACGCGATCGTGCACACCGCGAGCAGCCGCGTGGTCTGCGAGCTGCACGACGATGACGACCTGGTGCGGATAGCCGTACGTGACGAGGGCTGCGCGCCGGGTGCACCGCATGCGCCCCCGCAGCGCGGTGAGGAGGAGCACGGGAGGGGACTGCTCCTCGTCGATGCCCTCTGTCACTCCTGGGGCGCCCATGAGCACGGCCCCGGGCTGCTGGTCTGGGCCGAGCTGCCGCGCAAGGCGGACGAGCCCCGCAAGGACACCGGGCCGCGCAACGACCTGGGCTGGGGCGCCCGCCCGAAGCCGGTTCCCTCCGGGGGGTCCGGTCAGGGCGACGAGGCGGAGGAGCATCACCGAGCGGTGCACGAGGGGGAAGCCCGCGAGCACGGGACGGGGGGCGCGGGCGCATGGGCGTGAGGAGCGGATCCGGCGCCCAGGTGCTGACCCTGGACACGCTGGTCCGCCTCGGACGCGGGCTGGCCGCGCCGGCGTCACCGCGGAAGCTGGCCGTGCCGGAGGGGATGACGGTGCCGCTGGGCTGCGACGCGGTGGGGATGCCGGCGCTGCTGGGACAGCAGCTGGTGCCCCGGCTGCCGCGGGTCGGGTGTGTGTACGCCGATGACACGCACTGGTGGTGGCTCGTTCCCGCCGACTCCGACTATGCGCTCGAGTGGCCCGCGCCCGCCCAGTACGCCACCGGGGCGGTTGTTCCGGACGCCCCGGTGGTGCCGTCTCTTGTTCGGCGGGGTGAGGGGATGTTGCCTTATACGCCGCCGATACCGTTGTACTTGGCGTTGTGCCGGTTGACCGGGACCACGCCTATTTGGTCGCGGCCGGTCAGCTCGGCCGGATAGGTCGTCTTTCGGGTGCGGGTTGCCTGTGGCCGGTCGCGCCCACGCGGCGGAGCCGCAAATCGATAGCGCCCCGCGCCCCTAGGTGGACCATCGCTCCCGGCGTTCACAGGTGTGCGCCCGCGCGCTGTCCGTAATTCCTACTGCGCCCTGCCCCCGCACTGCCCGCCCCGCCATAGTTGCCCCGTCCACGATCGGGGGAGGCCTGTGGTGGGGAAACGGCGTGATGGTTCCGAGAAGCCCGGTGTCTCCGAGTCGGAGCGGCTGCTCTTCGGAGGGCCGTTGCGGTACGACATGGGGTGGAACTCGCACTCCGACGCGTTTCTGGAGTTGGGGTTCCGGGCCATGGTGGGGCGGCTGCCGTCGCTGCTGTCGGGGAGTTTCCGGCTGGCCTGGCAGGCCGACCGGCAGGCCGCGCGGATCGTGCTGGTCGCCGAGGTGGCGCGGGGTCTCGCGCAGGCCGTGAGTCTGCTCGCCGTCAACAGTGTGCTGGGGCGGCTGATCGGCGGGGGTGCGCTGGAGGACCGGCTGCGGGGTGCCGTGCCGGCGCTGGTGACGATGGCCGCCGTCATGCTCGTAGGAGCGCTGTTGCGGGCGGCCTCCACGTACGCCACGGGACGTCTTGAGCCCAAGGTGGAGCGGGTGGCCACCGAGCGGTATCTGGAGCGGGCGGCGACCGTGGAGCTGGCCGCGATCGAGGACCACGCCTTCCACAAGCTGCTGGACACCGCGCAGTACGGCGCCACCTCGGCCCGCCGGATGATCTCGTTCGCGACCCGGGTGGTGAACGCGATGATCTCGCTGATCGCCGCCGCGGGCGTGCTGACCGTGCTGCACCCCGCGCTGCTGCCGCTGCTGGTCACGATGACGATCCCGAGCGGCTGGGGCGCGCTGACGATCGCGCGCCGCCAGTACGAGTCCTTCCACACCTGGGTGCAGCACGTACGGGCGGGCCGGTTGCTCGGCGCCCTGCTGATCGAGCCGGAGTCGGCGCCCGAGATCCGGGTCCACGGGGTGGGCCCGTTCCTGCTCAGGCACTATCGGGCGATGGCGGAGACCGCGGAGACGGAGCAGGCCCGGCTGGCCCGGCTCGCGGCCCGGACCGGGCTGATCGCGGCCGCCTGGACGGGCCTGGCGACGGTGGCGACGTACGCGACCCTGGGCGGGCTGCTGCTCGCGGGCGCGATGGCGCTGTCGGTGGCCGGCACGGCCGTGATCGCGGTGCGCACCGGCTCACAGAGCCTGAACACCCTGGTCATCGAGATGAACGCGCTGCACGAGGAGGCCCTGTTCGTCGGCGACCTCCAGCGGCTCTACGAGGAGGCGGCCAAGTGGGCGATCCCGGCGGGCGGGGCCGAGCTGCCCGACGATCCGCGGGAGATCCGCTTCGAGAACGTCACCTTCAGCTACCCGGGTGACGCGACCCACCCCGCGCTCGACGACGTGACACTCACCGTGCCGCTCGGCAAGATCGTCGCGCTGGTCGGCGAGAACGGCTCCGGCAAGACCACGCTGGTGAAGCTGCTGGCAGGGCTGTACACACCGGGTCGGGGCCGGATCCTGTGGGACGACGTGGACGCGGCGCACGCGGACCGGCAGCTGCTCGCCGAGCGGGTCGCGATGGTCGCCCAGGACTTCAAGCGGTGGCCGTTCACCGCGCGCGTCAACGTGGCGGTGGGCCGTTCCTCGGTGCCGCTCACCGACGAGCGGGTGTCCGGCGCGGTCGCGGAGGCCGGGGCGGAAGAGGTGCTGGCCGATCTGCCACGCGGCCTGGACACCCTGCTGGCCCGCAACTTCAGCGGCGGGCACGAGCTGTCCGGCGGGCAGTGGCAGCGGCTCGGCATCGCCCGGGCCGCCTACCGGCGCGGCCACATCCTGATCGTGGACGAGCCGACGGCCGCCCTGGACGCGCGGGCGGAGCTGGAGGTCTTCGAGAAGATCCGCGCACTGGCCGGCACCGGTCAGACGGTGATCCTGATCACCCACCGGCTGGCGTCGGTACGCCATGCGGACCTGGTGCATGTGCTGGAGCACGGGCGGCTCGTGGAGTCGGGCACGCCCGACGAGCTCCTGGCCTCCGGTGGTGTCTACGCGGAGCTGTACTCGCTCCAGGCCGGGCAGTTCACGGCGCAGGTGCCCGCCAAGGAGGCGGGCTGACCTCACGCTACGGCGTCGACGGCTGCCTCTCCACTGCGGACGATCACCAGGAACATGTCCGTCGCGAGGTCCATGACGACCTCGGCCGGCAGTCCCTCAAGACGCCTCGCCTGCGCGAACTCCTCCGCCGGCCACGATCCGCGCGGCCCGCCAGCGGGAAAGCGTTCGAGCACTGTTCGCCCGTTCACCACCCTGCACCTCCAGAAAGCGTGTACTCACCCGTAGGAGCACTTGTAGGAGTTAACGCCTTCCGGGGCTGGAAAGCCTCGCTGAGTTGCCGTACTGAGACGTAGTTGACACGAGTTCAGCGCGAAGAGTGAGAGTCCGGTTACTTACCGGTCACATTGGTTGCTCTCTGTGTCAGTTCTCGCACTCATCGTGATAACGAATGCGCACGCTCCCCGCAGGCGCCCCAAGAGCCGACGCCCGCCCCTTGGGTTCCTCCCAGTCCTCCTGCCGTCCCAGCGCGGTGAGATCGAGGAAGCTGGTGGTCGAGCCCAGCCCGTCGAGGCGGCGTTCATAGGTCGAGTAGGTGTGGAAGACCCGGTCGCGGTCGCGCAGGAAGCAGCTGACGCCGGGCCGCTCGGCGAGCTCGCCGTCGATCTCCAGGGTGGCTTCGAAGTCGCGGTTGAAGTCGCCGCCGTACGACGAGTACCAGGGCACGGTCCAGCCCATCCGCGCCTTGAACGGCAGGATCTTCGTGTACGGCGCTCTCGACACCGCCGCGAACGTCGTCCCCCGTGCCCTGAGATGGGCCAGGTGCCCGATCTGGTCCAGGAAGGCGGAGCAGCTGCGGCACCCGGCGTCCCACTCGGGCGCGAACATGAAGTGGTGGACGACGAGCTGGCCGCACCCCTCGAAGAGGTCGAGCAGGGTGGCCTTGCCGTCGCCGCCCTCGAAGACGTACTCCTCCTCGACCTCGACCATCGGCAGCCGGCGCCGCTCGGCGTTGAGCGCGTCCCGCGCGCGCGTAGCCGCCTTCTCCCTGACCAGCAACTCCTCGCGCGCCGCGCGCCATTCGTCCCGCGAGACGATCTCCGGAAGCGACATGGGGTCCCTCCGCAACGGTCCGTTCGGGGTGGTGACCGTCGGGTGGAGCGGAACTCATCGCTGCCGGGGGAGGATTTTCGCTGCGGGCGGAGATTTCTCCCTTCAGTACGACACCTGCAGCGTGAGCAACTCGCGGCGCGCAGGTGACCGGAGGCGTCAGGCCCGAGGTCGAGGCGGCCGGGGTCACCGAAGCGGGCCGGGGCGCGGTTGGCGGCGGACCGGGAAGAGCGGAATGGCGAGCAGGGCGGGACCCGCGCGCCACGGGACTCCCTGGGCGGCGCACGGGTGGTGCGCCCGGTCCTCACGCAGGGCGGCGAGCCGCTCGGGGTGCCGGAACAGGTCCGGCACCGCGTTCAGGCGGGGTGCACGGGCGTAAGCCCAGTGGCGGCTGAGTCACGGACTGCCGGAGCGCGTGACGCCCTGGGCGAGTTGACCGACCACATCCGCGACCCCGTGCCCGAACGCGGTGGGAGCGATCAGGATGCCGAAGACCAGCACGATGGCCACGGTCAGCTTCTCGTCGTTCCGGCTGCGCGCCTCCGTTCGCCGGCGCAACCGCAGGACGATGATCACAGCGAGCAGTACCGCGATGTTGATCGTCAGCTCCACCCGGCCGGCCCTCCCCGTAAGACAGGTTCTGCTCCGGCTTCCATGTGTAGCGTGAAACCACCCCACGCGACCGCCCGGTCACCGACGGCTGGCGCCAAAGCGCTTCTCCCAGGCCGGATTTCAGATCTTGTAATCCTGGATCCGCCTGCCATGGCCCCGGTCCAGCAGCCCCGGCATCCGCTCCCCCAACTCCCGTACGACACCGCCCACATCGATGGTCAGCAGCTCTCGGTCCCGCATCAGGACACGGCCGTCGACGATCGTCGTACGGACGTCGGAGGCGCGGGCGCTGTGGACGAGGGTGGCGGGGAGGTCGTGGACGGGCTGGGTGTGCGGGCCCGTGAGGTCGACGAGGATGATGTCGGCGCGGCGGCCCGGGGCGAGGGAGCCGACGACGTCACCGAGACCGACCGCTCGCGCGCTCTGCAGGCTCGCGTGGTGCAGGGCTTGACGGGACGTCAGCCAGCGCGGGTCGCCGGTCGTGGACTTCTGGATGAGCGCGGTCAGTGCCATCGACTCCCACACGTCGAGGGAGTTGTTGGAGGCGGCCCCGTCCGTGGCGAGTCCGACCGGGATGCCGATGTCGCGCAGGGCGCGGACGGGCGTGGTCGTGGGCCAGGCGAACTTGAGGTAGCCGCGCGGCGCGGTCGCGACGGCCGTACGACCGGCGGCGCTTGCGAGCAGCGGCAGGTCCTGGTCGAGGATGCCCGAGCCGTGCGCGATCAGGACGTCCGTGTCGAGGATCCCGGTGCGCCGCAGCACCTCGACGGGTGTGACGCCGTGCCGGGCGAGGCTGGTCTCGGCCTGGTCGCGGTTCTCGGAGGCGTGGAGGTGGACGGGGAGCCCGTGTTCATGGGCGAGCGAGGCGGTCGCGGCGAGGTCGGAGTCGTCGACGGTGTAGGGCGCGTGCGGGGCGAGAGTCGTGGTGATGCGCCCACCGGCCGCGCCCCGGTGCCGTAGCGCGAACTCCAGGGATCTCTCCCGCCCTTGGGGTCCCTGCGAAGAGAAGTAGGCCTCCCCGAGATGCGCCCGCATCCCGCACTCCTCGACTACCGCGGCGACGGCGTCCATCGAGAAGTAGTGGTCGGCGAAGCAGGTGACCCCGCCCCGGATCATCTCGGCGCAGGCGAGCCGCGCCCCCAACTCCACGTCCTTCTCGGTGAGGTTGGACTCGATCGGCCACACGACGTCGTTGAACCACTCGTCGGTGGGCAGGTCCTCGGCGACCCCGCGCAGCGCGACCATGGGCGCGTGGGTGTGGCAGTTGACGAGCCCCGGCATGGCGACCTGACCGCGCGCGTCGATCCGTTCGGCGGCGGGCAGGTCCCGTACGGCGTCGGCGCTCGTCACCGCCTCCACGAGCCCGTCCCGTACGACGACGGCCGCGTCCTCCTCGAACCCGATCCGCTCTTGATCGTCGTGCACGAGGACGGTGCATCCGGTGATGATGAGCTCGGCGGGAGAGTCAGTCATCACGCCAACGTACGGCGTCCTACGCGCGGCGTGTGAGCCGAACCGCGCATCCCGTCAGCGCTCTGTCGCGGCCCCGGCCGACCGGGCACCCTGACCTCACGGCACGCGACGGCCGCCCGCGCACGGACCCGGCTTCTGAAGGGAGCCCGGCATGCTCCTCGGCACCTGGAACCTGGAGAACCTGTACCGCCCCGGCGGCCCGTCCGGCCCCAGGGACAAGGCCGCCTACGAGGCGAAGCTCGCCGCTCTCGCCGCCACGGTCACCGAGCTCGACCCGACGCTGCTGGCCGTACAGGAGGTCGGCGAGCCCGAGGCGCTTCAGGACCTGGTCGAGCTCCTGGGCGGCGGCTGGACCATCGCGACCTCACGGCACCCGGACAGCAGGGGCATACGGGTGGGCGTGATCTCCCGTACGTCGTTCGAGGTGCTGGCCGACACCACAGTGTTCCCGCCGAAGCTGCGTCCGGTGCAGGTCGACGACGAGGGCACGACGGTCGCGGAGTCCGGCCGCGGGTTCCTGGCGGTGGAGGCGGAGACCGACCGCGGTCCGCTGCGGGTGGCGGTGGCCCACCTCAAGTCGAAGCTGCTGTCGTACCCGAACGGCCGCTTCCAGCCGCGCGACGAGGGCGAACGGGCGCGCTACGGGGCGTACGCGCTGAATCGCCGGACGGCGGAGGCCACGGCGCTCAGGGCGCTGGCCGACGAACTGCTGGACGGCGACGGGCGCGAGCGGGACGTGCTGGTGCTGGGCGACCTGAACGACGAGGTGCAGGCCGCGACCACCCAGATCCTGCTCGGCCCGCCCGGCTCGGAGATCGGCACCTCCGGCTACCGGATGCCCGACAGGGGCGACGCGGCCCGGCTGTGGGACACGGCCCCGCTGATCCCTGCCGAGGAGCGCTTCTCCCGCGTCAACTCCGGGCGCCGCGAGCTGATCGACCACCTGCTGTGCAGCCACCGCCTGGTGCACCGGCTGCGGGAGGCGGGGACGGGCCTGCCGGGCGAGGGCGCGATGCGGCTGCCGTCGGTGGGGGCGGATCCGGCGGCGCGGCGGGACGCGGCGGGGTCGGACCACGCGCCGGTGTGGGTGCGGCTGTGACTCGAGGTGCCTGCGCCCCGGGACGGCGGTGGCTCGGGGCGGCCGTGGCTCGGGGCGGCCGTGGCTCGGGGCGGCCGTGGCTCGGGGCGGCCGTGGCTCGGGGCGGCCGGGACGCAGGACGGCCGGGACGCAGGACGGCCGGGACGCAGGACGGCCGGGACGCAGGACGGCCGGGACCCGGGGCGCCGGTAACCCCTAACCGGCGAGGGGCAGTTCGGCCAGACGTACCGCCACGCGCTCATGCCGGTCGCCAAGTCGGTCGAGTTCACCGAGGAGTTCGGTGAGCCGCTGGACATGCCCGGGGGTGAGCCGGCCGGAGTCGTCGAGGTGGACGGCACACGCGGTGGTCGTGTCGACGAGCCCTTCCAGCACGGCGACGATCTCCTCGGCACCCTCCGAGTGCCGTGCGAGCGGGGGGAGTTCGGCGGCGGCGAGGGCGAGAGCGGTACGGGCCTCGGCCAGCGCGCGATAGGCCTCGCGACGGAGGGTCCAGCGGAGCGGGCGGGAGTCCTCGGGACGGGTCTCCCCCAGAGCGTCTGCCTCCCGCAGGACATGCGCGAGGTACGCCTCCGCCGCCCCGCCCGCCGCGGCCACCCGCGCCCGCACTCCCCCGCCCCGCTGCCCCGGCATCGGCAGATGCCCCACGAGCAGCACGATCGCGCAGGCGAGCAGCGTCTCGGTGATCCGGCCTGCGGAGGCCTGCGGCTCACCGCCGACCATGACGAGCGCCAGGACGAGGACCGTGACGACGGCGGTCTGTGCGGCGAAGTGCCGGGTGGCCACGGGGATGAGCGCCCCGCAGACGGCGACGAGCGCGATGAGCCCCTCGGGGCGCGGCAGCACGAGCGCGAACCCGGCGAAGACCAGCGCCCCCAGCACGGTCCCCGCCGCCCGGCACAGCACCCGGGAGACGAGCGGCCCGAGGTCGGGCTTGACGAGGAAGACGGCGGTTGCGGGCAGCCAGTACCAGTGCTCGTGCTCGCCGTACCAGTGGGAGTGGTGCAGCGCCTGCGCGACGCCGACGCTGGCCCCGAAGCACAGGGCGACCCGCAGCCCGTACTCCCGCCCGCCGGCCCCGAATACGGACCGCAGCAGATCCCGCCCGCTGAGCCGGCGTGTGTGCAGATCGCCGCCCCGCCCCTGGTCGAAGGCCTCGGCGGCCCGCAGCAACGCGTCGTCGAGCGCACGCAGTGCGGGCGCCGACCGGCTGGGCGCGGGCAGCGGCCCGGTGTGCGTGTTCTCCCGTACGGCGACGGCGAGCCGCCGGGGTCCCGCGGAGGCCCGCCCGGGCACCGCCTCCCCGGCCCAGGCGAGCGCGGTCGCGGCCTCGGCGAGGGGCAGCGCGGCGGCGTACTGCGCGTGCAGCCGCCGCTCGGCGGAGGAGCTGGCGTACCGCCGCAGCCGGGGCCCGGTGAGCGCGTCCTGCGCGTGGTCGAGAGCGGCGGTGAGCGCGACACGGCGCGAGGTGGCGCTCTCGGTGCCCACGGCGTCGAGGAGCGCGGCGACGGCGTCGTACACCCCGGCGACGGCCGCCCGCTCCCCGTCGAACCGGAAGTCCCCGGCGATGGCGCCCGGGGTGGGCAGCACCAGCCGCAGCGCGAGCAGCCAGCAGGCCCCGCCGAGATAGCAGACGGCCCGCAGCCACCCCTCCTCCGGCAACGGCATCCCGGCCCCGATCGCGGAGGCGACGAGCAACTGGGTACCGGCCCCGGAGGCGACGGGCCCGACGGCGCTGATGCCGCCGGCGACCAGCCCGACGAGGGTGAGCAGAACCGTGAGGGTCACGGCCCCCATGGCCTCCCCCGCATAGGTCCCGACGACCATCCCGACCGCCCCCGCGAGCGCCGGCGCCCCGATCCGCTTGACGGACACCCGCCTGCTGCCCGGCCGGTCGTTGATCCCGGCCAACATGGCGGCGATGGCGGCGACGACCCCGAGAGAAGTGCGGTCGGCGAGCACTCCGGCAAGCAGAACGGGCCCGGCGGACAGGGCTCCCCGCACCACGGCGTTCCAGGGAATCGGCCCGCGCTGGGCACGGAGAGCGTGCGCGAGCCAGGGCGGTAGGTGCATCCGTACGGCGGGGCGGGACACAGGGCTCCTGTCGTCTGGGGAGGCGGGGTGTGCCTACGGGCGACGGTGGCCGGGCGTTGGTCTGTGCTCTCCACGGTAGATCCCGTTCCTGGACGGGTCGGGACGGTTGTGTTACTCGCGTGTGACGATGCGTGCAGAAGCCACGTTCTTTATGAACTCAACCCGGAAACCCGGTCCGCCGACGCCTCTACGACCGCTCGGCCCACCGAGTCGAACAGCGCCCGCACCTCCGCGACCGCGCGGACTGCGGAGCCGGGTGCCGCCGTCAAGGACTCGACCACCCGGTCGACTCCCCGAAGTCCGGCCCGCTCCAGCAACCGCTTCTCGTTCGTCACCCACTCCCCCCGCGCGGCCAGCACGGAGTGCCCCATCTGTACGGCGGCCGTGGCGAGGGCGCCGGCGGTCTCGGTGAGTCGGCCGGCCGGGGCGTGGTTGACCTCGGCGTAGGCGAGGGTGAGGTGGGCGGTGTCGCGCCAGCGGGTGGCGGCGGAGGCGCGGAGCTTGACCGGATAGCTCGCCGGATGCGGCAGATCACCCCTCAGGACCCGGTTGATCGCGAGTTCGGCCACGAGCAGGTAGGTGGGAATTCCCGCGAGGTGGAACATCAACGGCTCCACCCGGAACCGCCCCTCCTCCGCCTCCGCCAACTCCCGTTCCACCACGCCGAGATCGCGGTAGTGGACGTCGACCCGCCGCCCGTCGATCGTCAGCCACGCCCCACCGTTGAAGACACCGCCGCCCCAGCCGCCGATCTCCGAGACCTCGCCCGTCCAGCCGACCGCGCGGAGATCGGCGGGGTCGAAGTCGCCCCGGTAGTAGACCGCCAGGTCCCAGTCGCTGTCGGGGCCTTCGGTGCCCTGGGCACGGGATCCACCGAGGGCCACCGCCCGGACGGTGGGGAGAGCCGCCAGGCGGTCGGCGGTCATGGCGAGGAAGGCGGAATCGGAGGACGTCGACATGAGCGAAGCGTACGAAGCCGCGTGAACGTGCCGCCACACGATTACGCGCCGGTCGCCACCCCGAAGTCCGCCCCCGAGATACCCCCGAGCCCTTCCGCGATCCGCAGCAACGGCCCCCGCAGCGCGGCCAGTTCGGCGCGCATGGCCTCCGCCTCCGGCCAGGCCGTCTCGTGGTCGAGCGGGGCGGTGTCGGCGGGGCGGCGGGCCTCGTGAGCGGTGAGACGGGGGTGCCAGGTGGTGGTGAAGGGGCGGATGGTGTCGTTGATCAGGGTGTACGCGAGACTCTGCACCGTCGGTCCGACGCCGCCCCGCTCCAGGTCGACGCTGTACGTGTGAAGCGTCTCGCGCGTGAAGTCGATCAGGGACTTGAGGGACGTCAGAGCCTCTCGCAGGCTTCCCGCTCCCGGCGCCAGCTCCTGCACACCGATCCGTGTGACCAGCTCGACCTGGATGTCGAAGGCGGCCATGCGTTCGGACTCACTGGGTGCTGCCATGGGTGCCTCCCTGCGGCCACCGGGAAAGGCCAGCGTAACGGGCCCGCGGCCACCGCACAGCGTGCGCAGCACGGCATGACGCAGCGCCTCGGTGCGGGCCGGGGCCGGGTCGTGCTGGTGCCAGGAGTGCACGGTGACCGGGTGCAGAGACCACTGCTCGTCAGCGGCAGAGTTCAGCAGGCTGCGGGCGCGCAGCTCGCGGACGCCGTTCGCCGCCCGTCGCCCTGCGACGGCCTGGGGGACGCGGTCGGCGGCGGCCAGCACCCGGGCCGCGTCGTCGGTGGTCAGCGGCAGCGGGTGGAGGGCGACCGCGCAACGCAGGACGTCGGCGGTGTCCCGGGTGTCCACGTCCCGTACGACGCCGCCCGTCACGTCGTGGCCCGCGAGCGTGTCGAGGAGGGATCTGCCCCGGGCGTGCAGCCGGTCGTAGAGCCCCGCCGGGCGGTCCCCGGCACGGACCGCCCGTCCCAGCAGGCCGAGGGCCAGGGGGTGGCCGCCCATCGCCTCGGCGAGCGCGTCGTCGCCGGCCAGCACGCGTGCGTGTGCCGAGTCGAGCGGTCCCAGGTCGATCGGTGTGCCGAGACCGTCGTAGGAACGGCTGCGGAGCGTGAAGAGGCTGTGGCCGAGCGGATGGGGTGCCGCCGTCGCGGCGATCTCGCGTGCCGTGGGCCGGCCTGCGGCGACGGCGTCGACGATCCAGAGGAAGGGTTCGCCGAGCGCGTCGAAGTGCTCGAAGAGGTCATCCGCGCCGAGAGCACGCACCGATTCGTTGTATGCCTCTCCGTTCACCCAGTACACGCCCCCGGGATACGCGGCCTCGAACCGAAGGGCGTACTCCTGGGCGAGCAGGGTCTTGCCGATGCCCGCCATGCCGCGGATCTGCACGGCGTGCGCGGCGGCGCGGCCGGTGACGAGCGGGGCCGTGTGCGCGTGCAGGGCGGAGTGCACCTGCCAGAGCTCGGAGAGCCGGCCGAGGAACTCGGGGCGCGGTCGCGGGGCGCCCAGCATCCAGCGCCGCACGCGGGGTTCCGCCAGGGTCATGGGGCCGGAGATCCCGGCCACGTGCGCACGTACGTCCGCCACGAGCGCGGCGAGGTCCTCGGACGTGGCGTGTCTGGCGTCCCGCAGTTCCACGGGGTGGATGTGGCCGGTTCCCCGCTCGGGGTTCACCACCATGACGCGGCGGCGCGGGTCGCCCTCGCCAAGTCCCGCCAGATAGGCGGCGGTCAGCTCCCAGCGGCAGGCCTCGCGCTCGGGATAGCCGGTGGAGTAGAACGCCAGGAGAGCCTTGGAGCGGGCCAGTTCGCGGCGGATGGTGTCACTGATGCCGGTGAAGGACGCGACACCCGTCTCGTCCGTGAACACCTCCAGGCCGCCGTCGCGCAGCGCCCGCGCGAGCCGTCGGACCTGCTCCACGTCATTGCGGCTGTAGCTGAGGAATACGTCCCACACGACGGCTTACCCTACTGTGGGTACCGGGGAGGGTGATCATGGCAGAGAGACCACGCAGGCGGCGTCGGCGAGGCGGACCGGCGCAGATCACGGCCAAGTTGGCGATACCGTTCGTCGGCGAGATCTCCGGCACCTGGGAGCCGGCCGACGCGGAACGCGGTGCGGCCTGGGAGCTGTACCTGGAGCTGGTCACGCGCGTGTCCGTCCAGGAACTCGATCCCGAGGACGGGTTCCTGCGTGAGGCGCTGTCGTCCTTCTACAGCTTCTTCAACACCACGCGTGAGATCCTCCATCGCTACGGCCCCGACGTGGCCCCGCCCCTGGCCCCCGGCCACGTCAGCTTCGGCGTCCTCGCGGTGACGGTCCTCAACCGGGTCCTGAGGCCGCTGCTCGCCAAGTGGCACCCCCGCCTCGCGGCGTACGAGTCCGGGCGGCCGCCCGGCCGGGACCCGGTGGCGCACGAACGGCAGTGGGAGCATGCGGAGGCCTTGCGCACGGAGATCGCGGCCGTACGCCAGACCCTGGTGTCCCTGGCGCGGACCTTGCAGAAGGTGGCGGACGTCAGTGACCTGATCGACCTCCCGACGCCTCATCCACCCCGGGCTTCGGGAACGGATCCGAGCACCCCCCCCCCGCAGGTCAGAGAGGATTCTGACGGTCCGGAGGCCTGAACAGGGTCCTCACCGCCGGAGCCTCGTGCCGCACAGCCGCGCGAACGCCGTCCTTCGCCCCAGGAGCCCACGTGATCCAGCGTGTCACCGCACCGGCGCTCTTTCCGCCGCCGACCTACTCGCACGCCTCCGTCGTCGAGGCCGGCACGAAGCTCGCGTTTCTCGCCGGGTCCGTGCCGTTGGACGCGGAGGGCAATCTCGTCGGTGAAGGGGATCCGGCGCGGCAGGCCGAGCAGGTGATCGCCAATCTCAGGGCGCAACTGCACGCCGTCGGCAGCGACTTGGAGCATGTGCTGGCGACCGACGTGCACGTCGTGAGCAGCGAGCCCGCGGTGCTGTCCACCGTGTGGGAGGTGGTGGAGGCGTCCGGGCTGAGCACCGGTCCGCACTCCTCGACGCTCATCGGGGTCGCCTGTCTCGGGTACACCGGCCAGTTGGTGGAGATCACGGCGACGGCCGTGGTGCCGGAGGTGGCGGCGAGGTGAGACTGGGTCGCGGAGACAACGACCGTTTCATCGTGGCTTCGTCGAGGCGGAACGCACCGACGGCAGCGGCAACGAGGAGCGGGAGCCGGAGGTGCGGTACGTCGGGCTCCCCTGAGGGTCACCCCGCGGCCGGCGGTCCCCACACGCGCCGCTTCGGCACCGGTCGTGCGTAGCCTCCCGCCCGGCTGGTGCTGAGCCCCAGCCCCACCAACGACTCCGCCAGCTTCACCGCCGCCCCCACCCCGTCGACGACGGGAAGCCCCAGCTTCTCCCCCACCGTCCGCTGCAGCCCGGTCATCCCCGCGCACCCCAGCACCAGCACCTCGGCGCCTGCCTCCCGCACCCGCTCGGCCGCCGCCAGGAACGCCGCCTCCGTGCGGTCGGCGTCGCCCAGGTCGAGCACGCCCAGCCCCGTCCCGACGACGGCCGCGCAGTTGCGCCCCACCCCCGCCAGCTCCAGGCTGTCCTCGATCTGCCCGCAGGACCGTTCCAGCGTGGTGACGACCCCGTAGCGCCGGCCGAGCAGACAGGCGAGGTGCGCAGCGGCCTCGGTGATGTCGACGACCGGTACGTCCACCAGCTCCCGGACGCCCTCCCTCCCGTGCTCGCCGAACCCGGCCATGACGACGGCGTCGTAGGAAGGGCCCTCGTAGGTGCGCAGCAGGTCGATGACGGCCGCCGCGGAGAGGTAGCTGTCGAGCCAGCCCTCCGCGGACTCGGGGCCCCAGGCGGGGGTGAGCCCGAGCACGGTGGTGCCCGGGCCTGCCGCGGCCCGGGCACCTCGTACGATCTCCTCGGTCATCTCCTGCGTGGTGTTGCAGTTGGTGACGACGATCCGCACGTCTCTCAGACCTCCACTGCCTCGGGGACGTCACGAGCGGCTCGCTCGCTCCGGCACAGCAGCGCGTACAGGCCGGCCGCCAGGGCCGTACCGATGAACCAGGAGTACGGGGCCACGTCGCTGAACGTCTTCACCAGGGCGAGGACACCGGCGACTGCGGCCGCGGGCAGGAACGCCCACAGCGCTTTCGGGTTGACGCCCTTGCGGTAGTAGTAGCGGGAGCCGGGCTCGGCCTTGAACAGTTCCTCGACGTCCACGCGGCCCTTCTTGACCCAGTAGTAGTCGAGCATGATCACGCCGAACAGCGGGCCGAGGAAGGCGCCGAGGCCGCCGAGGAAGTAGTTGACGACCGTGGGGTTGGAGAAGAGGTTCCACGGGGTCACGACCAGCGCGGCGACCGTGCTGATCATGCCGCCGATCTTGAAGGTGATCTTCTGCGGCCAGACGTTGGCGAGGTCGTACGCCGGTGAGACGAAGTTGGCGACGATGTTGACGCCCATGGTGGCGACGGCGAAGGTGAGCGCGCCAAGGACCATCACCCAGGTGTTGCCGACCTTGGCGACCAGCTCGGCCGGGTCGGTGATGGCCTGGCCCCAGACCTCCAGCGAACCCGCGGTGACGATCACGGAGACGACCACGAAGGCCGTGGAGTTGATGGGCAGGCCCCAGAAGTTGCCGCGGCGGACGGTCTTGTAGTCCGGCGCGAAGCGGGAGAAGTCGCAGAAGTTGAGCATCAGCGTGCCGTAGGTGGCGAGGATCAGGCCGATCGCGCCGAACCACTGCCGCCACTGCTCGCCGACCGAGACCGGGTGCGGGGTGGTGGTGAGCGAGATGCTCCAGCCGGCCTTGGCCAGCACCCAGACCGCCAGCGCGATCATGACGAGCCAGATCGCCGGGCCGCAGAAGTCCTGGAACTTCCTGACCGACTCCATGCCCTGGCTGATGATCAGCGCCTGGATCAGCCACAGCGAGAGGAAGGAGACCCAGCCGAGCGCGTCAAGTCCGAGGAACGAGCTGTGCGTCCAGGACTCCAGGCCCGGCCAGGCGGCCAGCAGCATCACGTTGACCGCGACGGAGGCGAGGTAGGTCTGGATGCCGTACCACATGATGGCGATCACGGCCCGGATCAGCGCCGGGATGTTGGCGCCCCACACACCGAAGCTGATGCGGCTGACCACGGGGAACGGCACGCCGTGACGCTGGCCGATCTTCCCCATCCAGTTCATGCCGACGTAGATGAGCACGAAGCCGACGAGCAGGGACGTGAAGACCTGCCAGACGTTCATGCCGAGGACCAGCAGACCGGCCGCGAAGGTGTAGTTGCCCAGGTTGTGGACGTCGGACATCCACATGGCGAAGAGGTCGAAGACCTTCCAGTTCCGCTTGCCGGCGGGCGCCAGGTCTTCGTTGGTGAGCCGGGGATCGGGGACGAACGCTGGTGTGCCGGTGGCTTCGGCACGGTCGGCGAGGGACACAGGGCCTCCAAGGACGGGGACAGGAGGAGGATGGTGGCCGCCTGGCATCCAGTTTTGGTATACCAAACTGCCGACATGGTCCCGCCGTCAAGAGTTCCGACCGATGTCGCGTTCGTTAAGGCTCCGTAAAACGCCTCCGGCGTCAACGACGGCTCCCGGCGTCGGAGAAGATGACTCCATGAGCTCCACGACGAACACCGAGCCTCTCGGGGCCATCCGCGAACGCGTCCTGGCCACCCTGCGGCAGGAGATCATCGCGGGCGGGCTGCGCCCGGGGGACCGGCTGGTCGAGCGGGAGCTCGCCGACCGCTTCGGGGTCTCCCGGGTACCGGTCCGTGAGGCGATCCGCGCGCTGGTCGCCGAGGGTTTCGTCCACTTCGAGACGCCGCGCCGGACCGTGGTACGGCGACTGACCCCGAACGACGTCAAGGAGCTCTTCGAGCTGCGCGAGGCGTTGGAGGTCTACGCCGCCGGCCTCGCCGCGTCACGAGCCACCCCGGAGGACCTCGCCGAGGTCGAACGGCTCCTCGACCTCGCGGCGACCGCGACCGAGGCGGGCGACGCGGAGACCATCACGGACGTCAACAGCCGTCTGCACGACAGCATCGTGGCCATGGCCCGCAACACACTGCTGGTCGAAGCCCTCGAACCGGTTGCGGGCCGACTGCGCTGGATGACCCGGCGGAACGAGGAGTGGCCCCAACTCCTCGTCGAACACCGGGACTTGTACGAGGCCATCGCCTCCGGCGACCCGGACCGGGCCCGCGCGCACGCCCTCGCGCATGTGCGGACCAACTACGAGTCGACGGTGCGGCAGTTGTTCGGGGACTCGGGCGGGACGGTCTGACGGGCCGCCGATCGGGCGTACTTGTCCGTCGCGGTCACCATCGCGTCGACCACCCCCGGGGCCCCGGCGTTGTGCCCGACCTCGTCGATCACCGTCAACTCGCTGCCCGGCCAGGCGTGATGAAGCCGCCACACGATACCGAGGAGGTTGCCGAAGTCGAGGCTGCCCTGGACGAGGGTGCCGGGGATGTCCTTCAGCTGTGGTGCGTCGCGAAGCACGACACCGTCCTCGTCGAGGAAGTGGCCGTTGCCCCAGTAGTGGGTGACGGTACGGGCGAAGCCCAGGCGGAACTCCGGGTCCTCGAAGCGCTCGACCGACCTGGGCGGCGCGGGAATGGTTGCCGTCTCCCAGTCCGTCCAGGCCCGCGCCGCCCGCTCGCGCACCCCGGGGTCGGGTGATTCGAGCAACCGGTTGTAGGCGGCGGCGAGGTTCCCGTCCCGTTCGTCGAGGGGCAACTCGCCGACGAACCGCTCGAAGGCTTCAGGGAAGATGTTCCCAAGTCCCCTGGTGAGCAGAGCTACTTCGGCATCGGAACCGGTCGCGACAGCCGTGAGCACGATCTCCGTGACGACCTCCGGATGTGTCTGCGCGTACCGCAGCCCCAGCACCGACCCGAACGACAGACCCCACACCAGCCACCGCTCGATCCCCAGATGCCGTCGCAACAGCTCGAGGTCCGCGAGGAGATGAGGCAACGTGTTGACGCTCATGTCGGTGTCGTACGCGCTCGCATGCGGCCGCGACCGCCCGGCACCGCGCTGGTCGAACAGCACGATCCGGTACGCGGCCGGATCGAACAGCCGCCGCACCCACGGGCTACAGCCGGACCCGGGCCCACCGTGCAGCACCACAGCCGGCTTGCCGTCCGGATTCCCGCAGGTCTCCCAGTACACACGGTTGCCGTCGCCGACGCCGAGCATGCCGTGGTCGTACGGTTCGATCTCCGGGTAAAGAGGCATCCGGCGACCCTAACCGTCGTACGGCGACCTCGTCGCACCATTTTTCACGCCGTACGACCGCTCCCGTGCAGCCCCGCCGCCTCCGCCGCCGTGCCCAGCACCTCCCGCAGCATCTCCGGCGTGAGCCTGCCCGTGAAGGTGTTGCGCTGGCTGACGTGGAAGCAGCCGAAGAGTTCGAGGCCGTCGAGCGGGACGCGCACTCCGTGTCCGAAGGCGGGCCGTGGCCGGGGGACGTTCCAGCCCGCCTCCGCGAAGACGGGCAGCGCGGCCTGCCAGCCGAAGGCGCCGAGCACGACCACGGAACGCAGCGTCGGCCGCAGCAGGTTCAGCTCCTGGACCAGCCAGGGCCGACAGGTGTCGCGCTCACCCGGGGTGGGCTTGTTGGCGGGCGGGGCGCAGTGCACCGGCGAGGTGATCCGCACGCCGTGCAGCTCAAGTCCGTCGTCCGCGGTCACGGCGGTGGGTTGCGAGGCGAGCCCGACGTCGTACAACGCCTGGTAGAGCACATCTCCGGAGCGGTCGCCGGTGAACATCCGCCCGGTACGGTTCCCGCCGTGCGCGGCCGGTGCCAGCCCGACGATCAGCATCCGCGCGTCCGCCGGCCCGAACCCGGGCACCGGGCGCCCCCAGTACGTCCAGTCCGCGAAGGCGGCCCGCTTGGTACGGGCCACCTCCTCACGCCAGTCGACGAGCCGGGGGCAGGCACGGCAGCCCGCGATCCGGCGGTCGAGATCGTCGAGGGCGTCCATGGCTCCACCGTACGGCTCCGGCGGGGTGGCCCGGCGTCGTCGGGCTCCCCGGGAAAACCCGCCGGAGGCGCACGGTCACCCGTACTAAGGTCGGGGCATGGCAGTGGAGCGTACGGACGACGACGAGACGGGTGGGGCGAGCACGGCCGGCCCGACGAGCGACGGGCCCGAGGCGCCGGACCCGAAGATCGCCGCCGCCGTAGCCGCCGCGGAGGCCGCCGGGCCGCAGAACGGTGAGACCGTGCGGGTCGACAGCTGGATCTGGTCCGTACGCCTGGCCAAGACCCGTTCCGCGGGAGCCACCGCCTGCCGGGGCGGGCATGTGCAGGTGAACGGCGAGCGGGTGAAGCCCGCCCACTCCCTTCGTGTCGGCGACGAGGTCCGTGTCCGCCAGGAGGGCCGGGAGCGGATCGTCGTCGTCAAGCGCCTGATCCGCAAGCGCGTCGGCGCCCCCGTGGCCGTCCAGTGCTATGTCGACAACTCTCCCCCGCCCCCGCCCCGCGAGGCCTTCGCCCCCGCCGGCATCCGCGACCGCGGCGCCGGCCGCCCGACCAAGCGCGACCGCCGCGAACTGGAACGCCTGCGCGGCCTCACGGAAGGCGGCAACCGGGGTCGCTTCAGCGGTCCGGGCGGCCCCGGCGGCGCGAGTGAGCCCACCGGCTCGGACACCCCTGAGAACTCCGGCAGGGCACATCGACCGGACAGGGGCGGGAACTCGGACCGGACCAGACGCTCAGGCTGAGCCACGGCCACCGCGGTGAGGCCGGCCCCCTCCCGAAGGGCAGGGCACCGGCCTCACCGCGGTGGCCGTGGAGCCGCTCTCCTCACGCCCGTCGTCGCACCAGCCGCAGCAGGTCGGCGTTGTGCCCGCGCCGGGCCCAGGCGATCAGGGCGAGCGGGATGATCAGGATCAGCGGGGTCGCCGCGTTCTCCCCGTCGAAGTAGGTGAGCTGGACGATGAACGCGCCGACCATCAGCCCGCTCAGCGCCAGGGCCGCCAGCGACTGCAGCACCGGGATCAACAGGGCGATCCCACCGGCCAGTTCGAGCACGCCGATGGTGTACATCCCCGCGCTGCCCCAGCCCATCTTGTCGAAGCCCTCGGCGGCCGAGGGGTGCGCGATCAGCTTGGGCAGCGCGCTCGCGATCACGTAGAAGAGGGCGAGCACGACCTGCAGGGTGCGCAGGGCGATCCGGGCCCGACGGCCGCGGGGCGTCGAGGACTCGGCGATGACGGGGGAAGCGGCGGTGCGGGTGACGGGGACGGTGGTCTCGGACATCAGGTCTCCTGGGGGAAGCGGTCCGTGGTGCTGTCGGAGAGGTAGACCCGCCCCCGCTCCGGAACTCATCGCCGCCCCGCGACGGATTTCCCCGCTACACCCGCTGCAGCGGAAACCACCCGTGCCCGATGTACCAATGGCGGCCGGCCCGCAGGTGGTCCCCGACGGCCCGTTCCATCACCGTCCGCCGCGGCAGGCTCTCCACCGGCAACTCCCTGTCCCCGAACACGAACTGCACCGGCTCGGTGTCATCCGGCTCCGGGTCCTCGGGTGCCAGCCGGAACCGCTCCTGGAACCGCACGATGTTGGAGTCCGCGGGCAGATACTCCTTCAACTGCGGGTCGAGCAGCCAGGAATGGCACAGCGCGGCCCGGTACGGCTCCTCCGCGAAGTGCCGGGTGAAGAACTCCTCGGCCAGGGCCAGCGAGCGCTCGCAGGCGGCCGGTGAGAGCGGGCCGAGGAACTCGGGGATGTGCAGGCTCAGACAGCGTGTCCCGGAGGGGAGGTCCAGTCCGGCCGCGCCGAGCGACCGTCTGTTCCACGGCCCGAACCGCGTCCGCTCGAACTGGAGCCGCCCCAACTGGTACAGCTCGCCCCGGAAATGGCGGGTCAGCCAGCGCGGTGAGTGCACACCCGCCCGGCCGTACCGCCTGCGGTGGATGGCCATGTTCCGCCCGAGGTCGGCGAGGGTGCGCCGGGTGACGTCGGCCGGGATGCCGTGCGCGCGGTGGTACGCGTACGTGTGGGGCAACGTCGCCACGAACACGTAGACGGGGAAGCAGCGCTGGAGGGCGCCGGCCGGCCAGTCGAGGTCGGGCAGGACGACCGGGTCGTCGGCCCGCCCCATGTCCCGGACCAGTTCGTCGACGGAGTGCTCGAGGAACCGCCGCAGCTCGGGGTCGTCCATGACCCGTCGGCCCATCCGTACGAGCTCGTTGACGTCCTCGTGCGGCACGGCGAGTTCGACCAGCACCTCGGCCAGTTCGTCGGCGTCCGGAAGCACGCGGTGACCTCCTGTTCGACCCTTTGGTCAACGTCCGCTCCGAAGAGTACGTTGCAAGGAGGAGTAGTGATCCCGATGCGTACGGGCAGTGAGCCGACGACAGCGCGCAGTGCACTGCGGGCGCGGTTCTGGCTGAGCCTGTGGGGGCTGCTCTGGGCCGTTTTCGGCACAGCCGCGTTCGCGCTGGCGGGACGGCCGGGATGGGCCCTCGCCTGCGGAGTGCTGTGGCTGGTGATCACCGTGGACATGGCCCTGATCCTCCGGCACATCCGCCAGGGCCCGCACTACCAGCCGGGCCCCGGCATCCCGCCGTACCGGCCACCGGAGAACCGCCACCGGTAGCCGAAGCTCACGCGAGCCCCAAGGAAGCTGACACAAGCACTCAGGAGTCGAACCGCGCCGCCTTCAGGAACTCCGGCTTCGGGTCCAGCGCCGCCGCCAGCCGGA
The DNA here is from genome assembly GCF_040651535.1 of Streptomyces sp. NPDC048420. Taxonomy (NCBI): domain Bacteria; kingdom Bacillati; phylum Actinomycetota; class Actinomycetes; order Kitasatosporales; family Streptomycetaceae; genus Streptomyces; species Streptomyces sp. NPDC048420. The sequence continues at coordinate 367,580 of NZ_JBEZKG010000008.1, read as the reverse complement.
AGTGCCGCCTGGCCTGGTCGGGCCGCCCCTGTCGCTCATAGGTGCGGGCGAGCGCGAAGTGGGCGAAGGCGTTGTCCGGCTCGCGCTCCAGGACGATGGTGAACTCCAGTTCGGCGGGCCGCAGTTGCGCGGCCGCGAAGAAGGCACGCGCGCGCAGCAGCCGGGCCGCGGTGTTCTCCGGGTGGGCGGCGATGACGGAGTCGAGCAACTTCACCGCGCCTCGCGGGTCCCGCGCGGTGAGCAACTGCTCCGCCGCGCGGAAGTCGATGACATGCGTCTCCGGAGTACGTCCGGTCGATCCGCTGATCTCGGGCACGGCACAGTCCTTCCCTCACTGGAGGGGTTCAACGCCCGGACCGGGGGACGCTATTCCTGTGACGGCCGGGACGCGCGCGCCCGTCGTAGGAGATCGCTCCATACCTCCCGCACGCGTCGGCGCAGCTCATCGAGGGGTACGTCGTTGTCGATCACGACGTCCGCGATCTCCAGGCGCTTCTCGCGCGTCGCCTGGGCGGCCATACGCGCGCGTGCGTCCTGCTCGGTCATGCCGCGCAGTCCGACGAGCCGGTCGAGCTGGGTCTCGGGGCTCGCGTCGACGACGACCACGAGGTCGTAGAGCGCGGCGAGGGCGTTCTCCGCCAGGAGCGGCACGTCATGGACGACGACGGCGTCCTCGGCGGCGGCCGACTCGAGCTCGCGGGAGCGTGCGCCCACCAGAGGGTGCACGATCGAGTTCAGTACGGCGAGCTTCTCCGGGTCGGCGAACACGATCGAGCCCAGCTTGGGCCGGTCGAGACCGCCGTCCTCGGCGAGGATCTCCGTTCCGAAGGCCTCCACGACCGCGGCGAGGCCGGGCGTGCCCGGCGCCACGACCTCACGCGCGATACGGTCCGCGTCGATCAGCACGGCGCCCTGCTCCACGAGAAGCCGCGACACCTCACTCTTGCCGGCGCCGATACCGCCGGTCAGGCCCACCTTCAGCATGACCGGAAGCCTAGACGTTCGCCGTCTGGCGTCAGTTGTCGCCTTCCCGTTCCGCCAGGAAGCGCTCGAACTCCAGCCCGATCTCGTCCGCCGACGGAATGTCCACCGGCTCGGCGAGCATGTTGCCGCGCGTCTCCGCGCCCGCCGCCGCGTCGTACTGGTGCTCAAGGCCCTGCACCAGGGCGACCAGGTCCTCGTCGCCCTCCTGGATCTGGCGGTCGATCTCGGTCTGGGTGCGGTGCGCGTCGGTGCGCAGGGCGTGGGCGATGCCGGGCAGGACCAGGCCGGTGCCGGCCGTGATGGCCTCCAGGACGGTCAGGGCCGCGTCCGGGTAGGGCGAGCGCGCGATGTAGTGCGGCACGTGCGCCGCGACGCCCAGGACGTCGTGGCCGGCCTCCATGAGCCGGTACTCGACGAGGGCCTCGGCGCTGCCGGGCACCTGCGCCTCCTCGAAGGGGCTGCGGTGGCCGGGCACGAGGTCGTGCCGGTTGCCGTGCGGGGTGAGGCCCACCGGGCGGGTGTGCGGGACGCCCATGGGGATGCCGTGGAAGTTCACGGACAGCCGGACGCCGAGCCGCTCCACGATCTGCTGGACGGCCGCGGCGAAGCGCTCCCACTCCACGTCCGGCTCCGGGCCCGACAGCAGCAGGAAGGGCGCTCCGGTGGCGTCCTGGACGAGCCGCACGTCGATGGTGGGCTCTTCGTACTCCGTCCAGCGGTCGCGCTTGAAGGTGAGCAGCGGACGGCGGGCGCGGTAGTCCACGAGCCGGTCGTGGTCGAAACGGGCCACCACCTGGTTCGGCAGTGTGTCGAGCAGCCGGTCGACGATCTGGTCGCCGGTCTCGCCCGCGTCGATGTATCCGTCGAAGTGGTAGAGCATGACCAGGCCGGCCGACTCCTGGGCGAGCGCCATGTCAACAACGGCGAGGCCCTGAGGCTCCCATGCGTACAAACCCTGCGGATCAAGCACTGTGACCGCTCCTCCTCGTGTTCATACGCTTCAACACACCCTGAAACAGCGGCATTCCCACCCGGGCCCCTGATCAGCCCATCTCTTAACGGCTTTTCATGACGGAGGGCGGCATGAACCCCCTGGGGGCGCGGGGAACTGCGCGACCAGCCCCCACCGGCCGTCAGACAAAACACCGAGGGGCCGCACCTCGAAAGGTACGGCCCCTCAGTCAGGAGCTACTGCTCAGTGAGCGTTCAGCTCTGGCCACCAGCGAGCTTCTCGCGAAGCGCGGCAAGCGCCTCGTCCGACGCCAGCGCACCGGAGGTGTCCGCACCCTCGGAGGAGTACGAACCGCCACCCGCGGCCGGAGCCGCACCCGCGGCGTCGCCACCCTCGGCAGCGGCGGCAGCGTCGGCCTCGCGGCTCTTGATGACCTGCTGCTGGTGCTGCTCGAAGCGGGTCTGCGCCTCGGCGTACTGGTTCTCCCACACCTCACGCTGGGATTCGAAGCCCTCGAGCCAGTCGTTGGTCTCGGGGTCGAAGCCCTCGGGGTAGATGTAGTTGCCCTGGTCGTCGTAGGACGCGGCCATGCCGTACAGGGTCGGGTCGAACTCGACCGAGGCCGGGTCCGAACCGAAGGACTCGTTGGCCTGCTTCAGCGACAGCGAGATCCGGCGACGCTCGAGGTCGATGTCGATGACCTTGACGAAGATCTCGTCGTTGACCTGGACGACCTGCTCCGGGATCTCCACGTGGCGCTCGGCCAGCTCGGAGATGTGGACCAGACCCTCGATGCCCTCGTCCACGCGGACGAACGCACCGAACGGAACCAGCTTCGTGACCTTGCCGGGCACGACCTGGCCGATCTGGTGGGTCCGGGCGAACTGCTGCCACGGGTCTTCCTGGGTCGCCTTCAGCGACAGGGAGACACGCTCGCGGTCCATGTCGACGTCGAGGACCTCGACGGTGACTTCCTGGCCGACCTCGACAACCTCGGAGGGGTGGTCGATGTGCTTCCAGGAGAGCTCGGAGACGTGGACCAGACCGTCGACGCCACCCAGGTCCACGAAGGCACCGAAGTTGACGATCGAGGAGACCACACCGGAGCGGACCTGACCCTTCTGGAGGGTCGTGAGGAACGTCTGGCGGACCTCGGACTGGGTCTGCTCCAGCCAGGCACGGCGGGACAGGACCACGTTGTTGCGGTTCTTGTCCAGCTCGATGATCTTGGCCTCGAGCTCCTTGCCCACGTAGGGCTGGAGGTCGCGAACGCGGCGCATCTCGACCAGGGAGGCCGGGAGGAAGCCACGGAGGCCGATGTCGAGGATGAGACCACCCTTGACGACCTCGATGACGGTACCGGTGACGATGCCGTCCTCTTCCTTGATCTTCTCGATGGTGCCCCAGGCGCGCTCGTACTGGGCGCGCTTCTTCGAGAGGATCAGGCGGCCTTCCTTGTCCTCCTTCTGGAGGACCAGGGCCTCGATCTCGTCACCGACGGCGACGACCTCGTTGGGGTCGACGTCGTGCTTGATCGAGAGCTCACGGCTCGGGATGACACCTTCGGTCTTGTAACCGATGTCGAGGAGAACCTCGTCCCGGTCAACCTTGACGATGACGCCGTCGACGATGTCGCCATCGTTGAAGTACTTGATCGTCTCGTCGATAGCGGCGAGGAATGCTTCCTCGTTACCGATGTCGTTGACCGCAACCTGCGGGGTGGTGGCGGTGGTCTCGGTGCTGCTCGTCATGTGGGAAAGGGCTCCGGTACGGACATTGAAGTCGTAGGTACTGCTACGCCGGGAGCCCGTGATCGCTCTGAAGAAGCCGGACAGCCAAGGAAGCGCCACATTGGAAAAATCCGGTGGCGCCTCGAAAACCGAGGGGACATACAACAGATGCGAGCGCAGCCTGCTACGTCTGAGGTGCGCAGGCTCGCAGCGCAACTTGTAGCATACGGGGGCAGCCGGACAGGGTCAATGCGCGAAGGCGCACACCCGGGGCGGATCGCCGCATACCCGGCACAAAACCTGTCTCACGAGGCCACGCGCGCGTGGCGGCGCCCCATTTATGACGGCCGCCGAGACGGGGTTGGACGGAAGAGTACGACGAGGGAGCCGATCATCCAAGGGCCCGCATCACACCAGCAGGACACCGCACTGGACACCGAACCCGAGGCCACCCGACGCGACGCCGACGTCTCCGAGAGCGCCCGGGCCAACCGTGGCTGGTGGGACCGCAACGCCGACGAGTACCAGGTCGAGCACGGCACGTTCCTCGGCGACGACCGCTTCGTGTGGAGCCCCGAGGGCCTCGACGAGGTGGAGGCCGAGCTGCTGGGTCCGCCCGAGGACCTCAAGGGCAAGGACGTCCTGGAGATCGGCGCCGGCGCGGCCCAGTGCGCGCGCTGGCTGGCCGAGCAGGGCGCCCGCCCGGTCGCCCTCGACATCTCCCACCGCCAGCTCCAGCACGCCCTGCGCATCGGTACGTCCTTCCCCCTGGTCTGCGCCGACGCGGGCGCGCTGCCCTTCGCGGACGGCTCTTTCGACCTGGCGTGCTCGGCGTACGGCGCGCTGCCGTTCGTGGCGGACCCGAGGCTGGTCCTGCGGGAAGTGCACCGGGTGCTGCGGCCGGGCGGGCGGTTCGTCTTCTCGGTGACGCATCCGATCCGCTGGGCCTTCCCGGACGAGCCCGGTCCGGAGGGCCTGTCCGTGTCGGGGTCGTACTTCGACCGCACGCCGTACGTGGAGCAGGACGAGAACGGCCACGCCGTGTACGTGGAGCACCACAGGACGCTGGGCGACCGGGTGCGTGACATCGCGGTGTCGGGTTTCCGCCTGGTCGACCTGATCGAGCCGGAGTGGCCGGCCTGGAACACCTCGGAGTGGGGCGGCTGGTCCCCCCTGCGCGGCAACCTGATCCCGGGAACCGCCATTTTCGTGTGCGTACGAGACTGAGCGCGTGATCCGTCACGACGCCCTCGACGCCCTTCCCGTACGCGGCGCCCTGCCCGCGCTGAGCGATGCCCTGGAGGGACACGGGACCGCGGTCCTGGTGGCGCCGCCCGGTACCGGCAAGACGACGCTCGTCCCGCCGGCCCTGGCGGGCCTGCTGGACGACGCCGTACCCGCGCGGAAGGTCGTCGTCGCCGAGCCACGCCGGATCGCGGCCCGCGCGGCCGCCCGGCGGATGGCGTGGCTGCTGGGCGAGAAGGTCGGCGAGAGCGTTGGCTACACGGTGCGCGGCGAACGGGTGGTCGGGCGGCACACGCGCGTGGAGGTCGTCACGACGGGTGTGCTGCTCCAGCGGCTCCAGCGGGACCAGGAGCTGGCGGGCGTCGACGTGGTGGTGCTCGACGAGTGCCACGAGCGGCATCTGGACGCGGACACCACGGCGGCCTTCCTGTGGGACGTACGGCAGACCCTGCGGCCGGAGCTGCGGCTGGTGGCCGCGTCCGCCACGACGGACGCCCAGGGGTGGGCGCGGCTGCTGGGCGAGGCACCCGTGGTCGAGGCGGCGGGCGTCTCCCATCCGGTGGAGGTCGTCTGGGCGCCTCCGGCCCGTCCCGTACGGCCTCCGCACGGCATGCGGGTCGATCCGGCGCTGCTCACGCACGTGGCGTCGGTCGTGCGGCGGGCGCTGGCCGAGCGGGACGGGGACGTGCTGTGCTTCCTGCCCGGTGTGGGCGAGATCGCACGCGTGGCCGGGCAGCTGGGCGGTCTCGGTGACGTGGAGGTGCTCCAGGTCCACGGCCGGGCCCCCGTGACCGTGCAGGACGCGGTGCTGGCCGGCGGGGAGCGGCGGCGGGTGGTCCTCGCGACCTCCGTGGCCGAGTCGTCCCTGACCGTGCCCGGGGTGCGGGTGGTCGTCGACGCGGGACTCGCGCGGGAGCCGCGCGTCGACCACGCGCGCGGGTTGAGCGCGCTGGCGACGGTACGGGCCTCGCAGGCGGCCGGACGGCAACGGGCGGGCCGGGCCGGGCGGGAGGCGCCGGGTGCCGTGTACCGATGCTGGGCGGAGGCCGAGGACGCCCGTCTGCCGCGTTTCCCGGCGCCGGAGATCAAGGTGGCCGACCTGACGGCGTTCGCGTTGCAGGCGGCCTGCTGGGGCGATCCGGACGCGTCGGGACTCGCCCTGCTGGATCCGCCGCCGACCGGGGCGATGGCGGCGGCGCGGGGCGTGCTGACGGCCGTGGGAGCGGTGGACGCCGACGGCCGGGCCACCGCGCGGGGCGCACGCCTGGCCCGCCTGGGCCTGCATCCCCGCCTCGGACGGGCCCTGCTGGACACCTCCGGTGCGGGTGCCGAAGTGGTCGCCCTGCTCTCGGAGGAGCCGCCGCGCGAGTACGGCGACGACCTGGCGGCCGCCGTACGGACCGCCCGACGCGGCGGTGACGCCTATGCGGGACGCTGGCGGACGGAGGTGCGACGACTGCGGTCCGCCGCGGCGGAGTTCACCGGGGCGGCTGCCGCGAACGACGGCCTGGTGGCCGCGCTCGCCTTCCCCGAGCGGGTGGCCAAGGCCGACGGCGGCTCCTATCTCATGGCCTCCGGCACCCGCGCCGAGCTCTCCGACGGCTCCCCGCTGCGCGGAGCGCCGTGGATCGCCGTGGCCGTGGCGGACCGTCCCGTCGGGAAGGGCCACGCGCGTGTGCAGCTCGCCGCCGTGATCGACGAGGACACGGCCAGGTCGGCGGCGGCCTCGCTGTACTCCGAGCGCCAGGAGGTGCACTGGGCCGGCGGGGACGTGGTGGCACGGCGGGTGGAGCGGCTCGGGGCGATCGAGCTCGCGGCACGGCCTCTGAAGAACGCCGGCGCCGACCTCGTACGCGAAGCACTTCTTGAAGGGCTCCGTCAGGAGGGGCTACGGCTGCTGCGGTGGACGCCGGACGCCGACGTACTGCGGCAGCGGCTCGCGTTCCTGCACCACCATCTTGGCGACCCGTGGCCCGAGGTCTCCGAGGACGCGCTCCACGCGCGCGTGGACGAGTGGCTGGAGCCCGAGCTGGGTCGTGCCCGGCGGCGGGCCGACCTGGCGCGCATCGACGCCGGACAGGGACTGCAAAGGCTTCTCCCCTGGGCCTCCGGCGAGGCCGCGCGGCTCGACGAACTGGCACCCGAGCGGATCGCCGTACCGAGTGGGTCCAGAATCCGGATCGACTACGGCAACCCCGAACAGCCCGTGCTGGCGGTGAAGTTGCAGGAGATGTTCGGGCTGCGGGAATCGCCGCGGGTCGCCGGGGTGCCGCTGCTCGTGCATCTGCTCTCCCCCGCCGGCCGGCCCGCCGCCGTCACCGCCGACCTCGCCTCCTTCTGGAAGGACGGATACAAGGGCGTACGGGCGGAGTTGCGCGGCCGGTACCCGAAGCACCCGTGGCCCGAGGACCCGGCGGACGCCGAGCCGACGCGGCACACCAACGCGCGGCTCAGGCGGTGACCGGTTCGGGTGTGTCGACCTTCTCGGGGGCCGGGCGGCGGCTGCGGGCCTCCAGCCAGAGCGCCAGGGCCAGCAGCAGGACGCCCAGGGTCAGGAAGCCCCAGGGCAGGTACGAGGTCATGAGGAGCACCAGGGTGCGGTTCGACTTGACCAGGTCGACCGTGTGCTCGATGTAGTCCTCGCGCATCTTCACGTGCCCGGCGAAGGCGGTGACCTTCTCGCGGCCGCCGAGGAGGGTGCCGCCGCGCAGTTCCTCCTTGTGGATCTCCTCGCCGTAGACGGGGGCTCCGGTGAGCGGTTCGACCCAGAACTTGCGGACCGTGGTGTACCAGCGGGTGGTGCCGGTCTTGGCGACGGTCTCCGGGGTGATGCCCTTGACCGGCATCGTCTTGGGGAAGGGCACCTTGGTCCAGGGGATGGTCTGCTCGAAGTAGTAGACCTCCACACCGCGGAAGGTCTGGGTGCCCCGGTAGTGAATGGGGTTGGTGGTGCGGGTCTGCGCGTCGAAGTACTCGTAGTCCCGTTTCTCCGTCAGGAAGGGCCACTTGAACTCGATGCCGGTGCGCTTGACCGGGTCGCCGTCGACCATCTCGCCGGGGGCGTGGACGGGGGCCTGGGTGTGGGCGTCGAAGATGTAGCGCTCGGGGATCTCGGAGACCATCCTGCCGTCGGGGCCGACGACGTAGGACAGCCCGTCCCAGACGACGACGTCCTTGCCGACGGTCTTCTCGATCTTCTCGGAGGCCTCCACGTTGCCTTTGAGGGTCTGCACGATGGTGACTTCGGGGACCTTCTTCGCGGTCATCGAGCCGTAGTCGATGAGGGTCGCGTTCTTCGCCTCCAGGACCATGTCCTGGTACTGGTTGGCGGGGATCTTGGCCAGGCGCGGGAAGGCGTACCAGCGCAGCAGCGGGGACAGCGCCGCGAAGAACACGGCGAGGGCGAGCAGGACCAGGCTGGTCTTGCGGCGCATCTCGGCCTCCCGGGCGGGCGGTTACGGGTGGGCGGGCACTGTCGTGAGCAAGGGCTTCGGAGACGTCTTGCCCGTCGGCTGTCCCATCGCGGTGATCGCGAGGACCAGGGCGAACGCGAGGGCGAGACCGGTCGCGGCGGCGATCAGGGCGCGCATGTCTGCCTCCCTGCGGACGGGAACTGATACATCGTCAGGTCCGGCACCGTAGCAACGGGCGGGCGAGATGAGAACAGCTCGCACACGGACGGAGGGCGCCCTGTCCGCCGTAGCGGAAAGGACGCCCTCCGAAGGGGTGGGTGCGGGCTCTACGAACTCGCGCTGGGGCTGGGCGACGGGCTCGCGGAGGTGTCCGCGGCGGCCGCCACGGTCAGCGTCACGTCGAGTGTCGCGCCGCCCGCGGTGGTGATGCGGAGCACGTAGGTGCCGGTGGTGTCGTCGGAGTAGAGCTGCGGCAGCTTCAGCACGCCGTCCGCGTCCGTCGTGAGACCGGTCAGGGTGCGGACGGTCTTGCCGTCGGCGTCCTTGAAGTAGGGGCCCTTGTCGTTCTCGGTCGCGTCGTCGGCCGACTTGATCAGGGTGGCGGTGGCGGCGACCTTGTCGGCGACGGCGTCCTTATAAGTGGCCTTCACTTCCACCGCGTCGGCGAACTCGCCGCCCGGCGTGCAGGTCAGCGCGGTGTCGCTGGTGCGGACGAGGGTGTCGGCGACGCGCTGGGTCACGGTGGCCGTGTAGTCCGGACCGGTGACCGTACGGCCGATGAGGGTCGCGGTGACCGTGAAGGTGCCGGTGGTCTCGCCCGCCTGGAGCGCGGGCGCGGTGGCCACACCGGAGGCGCCCGTGAGACCGGTGGCGACCTTCTCGCCGCCGGCGAAGGTGGCGTCGGTGTCGCCGACGATGGTGAAGCGGATCCGGACCTTGGGGACGCCCTGCCCGGCGGCGTTCTCGGCCTTGGTGCTGATCTTCTCGGCGAACGCGTCACCCGCCATGGCGGTGAGCTTCGCGGTGCCCGAGTCCTCCAGGTGGTGCACGGACTGGGTGGGGGTGACGGGCGTCGGCGAGGCCGGCGGGGTGGGGCTCCCGGACGGAGGCGGGGTCGTCGCCGGCGGAGTCGTCGCGGGCGGGGTCGGGCTCGGCGAGGCGGGCCTGTTCGGCGTCGGCGTGTCCGGCGTCGAGGAGGCCGAGCCGCTGCCGCCGTCGCTGCGGCTGTCCGGGATGGTGCCGGTGCCGTCGGGGATCTCGTGGGTGCCCTTGCGGTAGTACTCCAGCCACGACAGGACCGTGTTCAGGTAGTGCCGCGAGTTGTTGTAGCTGAGGATGGCGCTTTCCAGGTCACCGCCGTCCGACAGGTCCCAGCCGTTGCGGCACAGGTAGTGACCGGCGGCGAGGGAGGCGTCGTAGATGTTGTTCGGGTCCTTCACCCCGTCGCCGTTGCCGTCGCGCGCGGCCCACGCCCAGGTGGACGGGATGAACTGCATGGGCCCGACGGCCGAGTCGTAGGCGCTGTTGCCGTCGTAGACACCGTTGTCGGTGTCCTTGATGAGCGCGAAGCCGTTGCCGTCGAGCTGCGGGCCGAGGATCTTGGAGGTCGTGGTGCCGTCCGCGTCGACCCGGCCGCCGCGGGCCTGACCCGACTCGACCTGACCGATGGCGGCCAGGAGCTGCCAGGGCAGGTTGCAACCGGGCTTGGAGGCCTGGAGCTCGGTCGCGGCCTTCTTGTAGGCGGCGAGAACGGTCGCGGGTATGCCCGCCTCGCTCTCGACCGGGGAGGTGGAGGGAGTACTGCCGTCGGTCGGCGCGGGGCTCGGGGTGTTCAGCGGCGGCAGGTCCGTGTAGTACGGCGAGTTGCCGGTGGCGCTGCCGTCGGAGGCGGTCGCGTCGGGGGAGGGCTGGGAGTCGGCTGCGGCCGATCTGCCGTCGGCCGTCGCTCCGGGGGCCTGGGAGGCGGACAGTGCCGCGACCGCGGCCGCGGCCACGGCGGTGGTCATGGCTCCCTTGCGCAGCCTCCTGCCGAATTGCGCCGCCATAAAGTGAACCCCTCCCATGGACGCCCGAACGCCCGTCTCCGTCTGTCGCTCTCGTCCAGTTGTGACAGTCGAGCCGCCCTTGAGGTTGCCCCTGTGACGCGCGGGAATTCCTTATTCGCACGTACGACCGAGCTCCCCAGCGCGGTGACCCGTGCGACCCTACGACAACTTCCTTTCCTCGGACACCGGTTCGTGCCCGGTATTCACCGGTTGGCCATGTTCGATCGGTGCCGGGACGCGTCGCTCATACTGGACGGAACCGATCACCCGGGCCGCCACCCGGCCAACGTCCTTCGTGAGGAGCTCCGTTGCCGTTCACCCTGAGCCATGCGGCGGCGGTACTGCCCGCGGTGCGCGCCGACGGGTCCGGCCGGGGCCGACTGGTTCCGGCCGTCCTCGTGGCCGGATCCTTCTCACCCGACATGACCTACTTCGCGGCGAGTGTCGCTTCCGGGGCGATGGAGTTCGGCACGTTCACGCACTCCTTCCCGGGCGTCCTCACGGTCGACGTGCTCGTGGCCTGGGCACTGGTGGGCCTGTGGCTGCTGCTGCGCGAGCCCCTGGTGGCCCTGCTGCCGCGAGGACGGCAGGGCAGGCCGGCGGCGCTTCTGCGCTGCGGGACACCACGCGCGCGGGTACGCACCGGACTGGTCGTCCGCTGGTACGTCTCCGCTGCGCTCGGAGCGCTGACCCATGTCGTGTGGGACGCGTTCACCCATCACGACCGATGGGGCATGCGGCTGTTCCCCTTCCTGGGAAGGGAACTGGCCGGCTCCCCTCTGTACTGGTACCTCCAATACGGGAGTTCAGCGGCGGCGGCCCTCGTGATCGCCGCGTGCTGCGCCTACGCCCTGCGCCGGGCACCGATGACGGCCGAGCCGCGGGGCGTGCCCGCGCTGTCGGCGCGGGACAGGTACTGGGCGGTGGCCGTGATCGGCGCGTGCATGACGGTGGGGGCGGTGCAGCGGGCCTCCCGGTGGTGGGCGTACTGGGGCTCCACCGCGAGGCCCTGGGAACTGATCCCGACCCTCTGCTTCGGCGCCGGGGCCGGACTGACACTCGGAGTACTGCTGTACGCCGCGGGCGTCAGGCTGTGGCGTCCGGCTCCGGCGTCCGGTGACCCGGAAGAGTCCGGCCTTCCGGTCGCCCGCTGACGTTTCCCGCCGACGCGACGAACACCGTCATCGTGGGCATCGGCCGGGACCGGGGCAGCAGAGTGAGAGCAAGGGCCAGATAACTGAGCGCCAACTCGGCCCACAGCCGGTGCCCGGACGGCTCCCGGGGTCCTTCTCCTACTCCGTCCCGCTCGCGGCCGGTGAGACGGTGCCGTAGACCTGCGGTGGCGAGGCGGGCCGGGATCCGGGGGCCTACCGCCCTGGGTCGCGCCCGGCGCAGGAGAGTCGCGAGGTCGAGGGGGACACGGGCGGTGCTTGCGGCGGCCGCGTGGGCCGTCCGGCGGTGGAGCATGCGTATACCCATGACCGCATCCTGGACGGGGGCGGGGGTGGGGGCGTTGTTGTGGGGGCCACGAGAGTGATGGGGCCGGGTGCCTGTGGGGGTGCCGGGTTCGGTCGTGTGGCGGGTGCGGGGCGGTGGGGCTGGTCGCGCAGTTCCCCGCGGGCAGCTGCGCTGGGCTTGGGCCGGGCGCCTATCGGGGGTGCCGGGTCCGGTCGTGTGGCGGGTGCGGCCCGGTGGGGGCTGGTCGCGCAGTTCCCCGCGCCCCTAGGGAGGTGCAGTCGCCTGCGCCGCGACGGACCGCCGACCACCTCGCGCACCACGACGGACCGTTCCCCGCTCCCCCGCGCCGCGACGGGCCGTTCGCCGCACCGCGCGCCACGATGGGCCGTTGGCCGCGTACGGCGGCAAGGGGACGGGGTGGGGGGTGTCCGCCCGCAGCGGCCGGCGTCCGTTACCGAGCCCTGTTGAAGTGACCGAGCCGCCGGACCGAGGACGGATACCCCCCACCCCGGCCCCGACCCACAACACACCGCACGCGCTACACACGCCCCCACCGAACCGCAACAGGCCGCCGCAGGCATCCAGGGGCGCGGGGAACTGCGCACAACACCAGCCCCCACCGGCCCGCAGACAACCAACAACCGAACCCCGCCCAACCGCCGGAGGCAACCCGCAGGCACCTCAGGGGCGCGGGGAACTGCGCACAACACCAGCCCCCACCCAACCCGCACCCAACACGACAACCACACCTAGTGCGCGGCGGACTCCCAGTCCGCCCCATCCCCCACCGAAACCCCAAGCGGCACGCTCAACCGCACCGCGTCCGACATCTCCCGCCGCACGATCTCCTCCGCCGCCTCCCGCTCCCCCGGCGCAATCTCCAGCACGACTTCGTCGTGGACCTGGAGCAGCATGCGGGACGTGAGGTCCGCCTCCCGCAGCGCCCTGTCCACCTTGAGCATGGCGATCTTGACGATGTCCGCCGCCGTGCCCTGGATCGGCGCGTTCAGAGCCATCCGCTCGGCCGCCTCACGCCGCTGCCGGTTGTCGCTGTTGAGGTCGGGGAGATACCGCCGCCGCCCGAACAGCGTCGCCGTGTACCCCGTGGCCCGCGCCTCGTCGACCGCCCGCCGCAGATAGTCCCGCACCCCGCCGAACCGCTCGAAGTACGCGTCCATCAACGCCCGCGCCTCGCCCGCCTCGATGTTCAGCTGCTGCGAGAGCCCGAACGCGGACAACCCGTAGGCCAACCCGTACGACATAGCCTTGATCTTGCGCCGCATCTCCGCGTCGACCGCGCCGGGCTCGACGGCGAACACCTGCGAGGCGGCGGTGGTGTGCAGGTCCTCGCCGGACGTGAACGCCTCGATGAGCCCCTCGTCCTCGGACAGGTGGGCCATCACCCGCAGCTCGATCTGGCTGTAGTCCGCGGTCATGAGGGACTCGAAGCCCTCGCCGACCACGAACCCGCGCCGAATCGCCCGCCCCTCGTCCGTACGGACGGGGATGTTCTGCAGGTTCGGATCCGTGGAGGACAGCCGCCCGGTCGCCGCGACCGTCTGGTTGAACGTGGTGTGGATACGTCCGTCCGCCGCGACCGTCTTGATCAGGCCCTCCACGGTCACCCGCAGCTTGGCCTGCTCACGGTGCCGGAGCATGATCACCGGCAGTTCGTTGTCCGTCTGGGTGGCGAGCCAGGCCAGTGCGTCGGCGTCGGTGGTGTAGCCGGTCTTGGTCTTCTTCGTCTTCGGCAGGCCCAGCTCACCGAAGAGGACCTCCTGGAGCTGCTTGGGCGAGCCGAGGTTGAACTCGTGCCCGGCCGCCGCGTGGGCCTCCTTCACGGCCTGCTGGACCGCGCCGGCGAACATCTGCTCCATGGCTTCCAGGTGGGCCCGGTCGGCCGCGATGCCGTGCCGCTCCATGCGGGCCAGCAGGGCGGAGGTGGGCAGCTCCATGTCACGCAGCAGGTCCGCCGCGCCGACCTCCTCCAGGCGGCCCTCGAAGGCGGCACCCAGGTCGAGCACGGCCCGCGCCTGGATCATCAGCGCCTCGGCCTCGGCTCCGTCGTCCGCGCCGAAGGCGAGCTGCCCGTCGGCCGCGGCGGCGGGCGCCAGCTCCCGGCCCAGGTACTCCAGGGACAGCGCGTCCAGGTCGAAGGACCGACGGCCCGGCTTGACCAGGTACGCGGCGAGCGCGGTGTCCATGCCGACGCCGGCGATGCTCCAGCCGTGCTCGGCGAAGACCCGCATGGCGCCCTTGGCGTTGTGCAGGACCTTGGGGCGGTCGGCGTCGGCCAGCCAGGCCGCCCACGCCCTCTCGTCGGCCTCGTCCAGCTCGGACGGGTCGAACCAGGCGGCCGCCCCGCCGGACGCGGCGAGCGCGACCTCGGCGACCGAGCCGGTGCCGAGGGCCCAGGTGTCGACCGTGGCGAGGCCCAGGGGCTGCTGGGTGCCGTGCTCGGCGAGCCAGCCGGCCAGCTCGCCGGTGCCGAGCACCTTGCCGTCCACCTCCACACCCGGCGCGGCGACCGGGGTGCCCTCGGCCTCCTCGGCTCCCGGGTCGACGGCCAGCAGCCGCTCCCTCAGCGAGGGGTTCCTGATCTCCAGGGTGTCCAGGATCATCGCGAGCGTCTTGCGGTCGTACGGCAGGCGCTCCAGGTCGGTGACCGTCTTCGGCAGCTCCACCGTGCGCACCATCTCGGTGAGGCGGCGGTTGAGCTTGACGGCCTCCAGGTGGTCGCGGAGGTTCTGACCGGCCTTGCCCTTGACCTCCTCGACGCGCTCGACCAGCTCCGCGAACGAGCCGAACTGGTTGATCCACTTCGCGGCGGTCTTCTCGCCGACGCCGGGGATGCCGGGGAGGTTGTCGGACGGGTCGCCGCGCAGGGCCGCGAAGTCGGGGTACTGGGCGGGCGTCAAGCCGTACTTCTCGAAGACCTTCTCCGGGGTGAACCGGGTCAGCTCGGAGACGCCCTTGGTCGGGTACAGCACGGTGGTGTGCTCGGAGACCAGCTGGAAGGAGTCCCGGTCGCCGGTGACGATCAGCACCTCGAAGCCCTCGGCCTCGGCCTGGGTGGCGAGCGTGGCGATGACGTCGTCGGCCTCGAAGCCGTCGATCGCGAACCGCGAGACGTGCATCGCGTCGAGGACCTCGCCGATCAGCTCGACCTGGCCCTTGAACTCGTCCGGCGTCTTGGAGCGGTTGGCCTTGTACTCGGTGAACTCCTCGGAGCGCCAGGTCTTCCTGGACACGTCGAAGGCCACCGCGAAGTGGGTGGGCGCCTCGTCGCGCAGGGTGTTGGCCAGCATCGACGCGAAGCCGTAGATCGCGTTCGTCGGCTGGCCGGTCGCGGTGGTGAAGT
The DNA here is from genome assembly GCF_040651535.1 of Streptomyces sp. NPDC048420. Taxonomy (NCBI): domain Bacteria; kingdom Bacillati; phylum Actinomycetota; class Actinomycetes; order Kitasatosporales; family Streptomycetaceae; genus Streptomyces; species Streptomyces sp. NPDC048420. Next base: position 352,392 of record NZ_JBEZKG010000008.1, on the reverse strand, counting down.
TCTCCGCGGGCAGCGCGAAGAACGCGCGATAGGCCAGCGAGTGCCCGTCCATGAGCATCAGGCGCGGGCGGCTGCCGCCGGGGCTGGTGTCGGTCTTCTTCGCTGCTGTCTCTGCCACGTCCCCGATCCTGCCACGCGGCACTGACAGTCGGGTGCCACGGTGGGCACGGCACCGGGACCGGTGATCACGAAGGCACACACCCGCGCAGGAGACGCGCCTGCCCGCGCCCCTGCCACAGCCCGGCGGCCGTCGCCGTGAGCTCCCCCAGCCCGGCACCCGACGTTGTCAGCGGCACATGGGAGGATCGAGAACGTACTCGCACGTGTACGCGAAGGAGAGTGCGCGATGGCAACGAAGCCGCCCAAGGCGGACCCGGTTCAGGACGCGCCGCAGGTCGCCGAGCCGAAACACGCGGCGGCCGGCCTCCCGGCCATCGGCCACACCCTGCGCATCGCCCAGCAGCAGATGGGCGTGAAGCGCACCGCGCTGACGCTGCTGCGGGTCAACCAGAAGGACGGCTTCGACTGCCCGGGCTGCGCCTGGCCCGAGCCCGACCACCGGCACGCGGCGGAGTTCTGCGAGAACGGCGCGAAGGCGGTCGCCGAGGAAGCCACCCTGCGCCGGATCACCCCGGAGCTCTTCGCCGCGCACCCCGTCGCCGACCTCGCGACCAGGAGCGGTTACTGGCTGGGCCAGCAGGGGCGGCTCACCCACCCCATGTACGTCCCCGAGGGCGGCACCCACTACGAACCGGTGACCTGGGAGCGCGCCTTCGACATCGTCGCCGAGGAGATCGCCGGACTCGACTCCCCCGACGAGTCCGTCTTCTACACCTCGGGACGCACCAGCAACGAGGCCGCGTTCCTCTACCAGCTCTTCGCCCGCGAGCTCGGCACCAACAACCTGCCGGACTGCTCCAACATGTGCCACGAGTCGTCCGGTTCGGCGCTCAGCGAGACCATCGGCATCGGCAAGGGCAGCGTCCTGCTCGACGACCTCTACAAGGCCGACCTGATCATCGTCGCCGGACAGAACCCGGGCACCAATCACCCGCGCATGCTCTCCGCCCTGGAGAAGGCCAAGGCGAACGGCGCGAAGATCATCAGCGTCAACCCGCTGCCCGAAGCCGGTCTGGAGCGCTTCAAGAACCCGCAGACCCCCCAGGGCATGCTCAAGGGCGCCGCGCTCACCGACCTGTTCCTGCAGATCCGCATCGGCGGCGACCAGGCCCTCTTCCGCCTCCTCAACAAGCTGATCCTCGACACCCAAGGCGCCGTCGACGAGGCCTTCGTCGCCGAACACACCCACGGCTACGAGGAGTTCGCCGCGGCCGCCCGCGCCGCCGACTGGGACGAGACGCTCACCGCGACCGGCCTGTCCAAGAAGGAGATCGAGGAGGCCCTCTCCATGGTCCTCGCCTCCGAGCGAACCATCGTCTGCTGGGCCATGGGCCTCACCCAGCACAAGCACTCCGTGCCGACCATCCGCGAGGTGGTCAACTTCCTCCTCCTGCGCGGCAACATCGGCCGCCCCGGCGCCGGCGTCTGCCCGGTCCGCGGCCACTCCAACGTCCAGGGCGACCGCACCATGGGCATCTTCGAACGCCCCGCGCCCGCCTTCCTGGACGCCCTGGAGAAGGAGTTCGGCTTCGCCCCGCCGCGTGAGCACGGCTTCGACGTGGTGCGCGCCATCCGCGCCCTGCGCGACGGCGAGGCCAAGGTCTTCTTCGCCATGGGCGGCAACTTCGTCTCCGCCTCTCCCGACACCGACGTCACCGAGGCCGCCATGCGCCGCGCCCGGCTGACCGTGCACGTGTCGACCAAGCTCAACCGCTCGCACGCGGTCACGGGCGCGCGTGCCCTGATCCTGCCCACCCTCGGCCGCACCGAGCGCGACCTGCAGGGCAGTGGCGAGCAGTTCGTGACCGTCGAGGACTCCATGGGCATGGTGCACGCCTCCCGGGGCCGCCTGGAGCCCGCGAGCGGGCACCTCCTGTCCGAGCCTGCCATCGTGTGCCGGCTGGCCCGCCGGGTCCTCGGCGAGAACAGCCGCACACCCTGGGAGGAGTTCGAGAAGGACTACGCCACCATCCGCGACCGCATCGCCCGCGTGATCCCCGGCTTCGAGGACTTCAACGCGCGCGTGGCACAGCCCGGCGGCTTCACCCTGCCGCACGCACCGCGCGACGAGCGCCGCTTCCCCACCGCCACCGGCAAGGCCAACTTCACCGCCGCGCCCGTCGAGTACCCCGAGCTGCCCGAGGGCCGGCTGCTGCTGCAGACCCTGCGCTCGCACGACCAGTACAACACCACGATCTACGGCCTCGACGACCGCTACCGGGGTATCAAGAACGGCCGCCGGGTCGTCCTGGTCAACCCCGAGGACGCCGACCGGCTCCGGCTCGCCGACGGGTCGTACGTCGACCTCGTCAGCGAGTGGAAGGACGGCGTGGAGCGGCGGGCCCCCGGCTTCCGGGTCGTGCACTACCCGACGGCCCGGGGCTGCGCCGCCGCCTACTACCCCGAGACCAACGTCCTGGTGCCGCTGGACGCCACCGCCGACACCAGCAACACCCCGGCCAGCAAGTCAGTCGTCGTACGTCTGGAACAATCGGCGACCGACTGAGCGTTTGCTCAGCACAGGCGGTCGTAGCGACCCTGACGAACGGAGCCCGGCTTCATGGGTGAGAAGCAGCACGCCACCTTCCCGCAGGAGGTCATCGACGAGTACGCGGCGCTCGGCGTCGACATCGTCGCCATGTTCTCGGCCGGGCACCTGGGCACCCGCATGGGCGTGGAGATCGTCGAGGCCTCGGCGGACCGGGTCGTCGGCACCATGCCGGTCGAGGGCAACACCCAGCCCTACGGCCTGCTCCACGGCGGCGCCTCGGCCGTACTGGCCGAGACCCTCGGGTCCGTCGGCTCGATGATGCACGCCGGAAGCTCGAAGATCGCGGTGGGCGTCGACCTGAACTGCACCCACCACCGGGGCGTGCGCTCGGGCCTCGTGACCGGCGTCGCCACACCGGTGCACCGGGGCCGGTCCACCGCGACATACGAGATCGTGATCAGCGACGAGGAGGACCGACGCGTCTGCACCGCCCGACTGACCTGCCTGCTGCGGGACGCCCCCGGCCGTTGACGCCTGCCCGGCGGTGCATGCCGACGGAGAACACCCGCACCCGGGCCCCAGTCACGCACCCGCCCGCCGACTGGGCACCGCCCCCCGGCTCCCCTACCGTTCTCCCATGACCGGTATCGGTCCCGTCGAGCCCGTCGACTCGCCGGAGACGGGGGACAGTTACGACGTCATCGGAGCCGACGAGCCCCGGCTGACGGACCGTTGGAACGCGCGGTGGGGCAGGATGTCACCGCGCGCCCGCAAGGCCACCCTGACCACCACCGCGATCGCCCTGCTCGCGGCCGGAGTCCTCCTCCCCCGCGCCCTCTCCGAAGACCGGCACCCCGAGCCGCAGGACACCCCCGTCCCCTGGCCCGCCAACGTCACCGCCTGGCGCTACCTCGGCTCCGCCGACCTCCCCGAGGCCCCCGGCACCCGCCCCACCAGCGGACGCTTCCGGTTCGCCGTCGACGTCCACAGCGGGCCGCCCGTCACCCTCCAGGTCACCGGCGCCGCCTTCACCGGCCTCACCGCCCACGCCCTGCCCGAGGCCTTCACCGTGCACGCCGGCACGACACGCCGGGTCACCGTGGAGATATCGGTATCCGACTGCTCGGGGCTGCCCCTGAATGCCGACCTACCATTTCTTGACGTAACGCTGCGTAACACGCGCGCAATACAACACCACAGCTTCATCTTCGGCCGCGCGTACTCCCACGACCTTTTCGAGCTCCTTCGAGGCGCCTGCCCCCCGACAGCGGCGCCGCAGGCCCGACGGCCAAGCGGAAGTGCAGGTTCTCAAAATGCGGACCGCGAAGGAACCCAGAGCGGCTGAGAGTGCTCTTCTCGGAAGCCCACCATCCATCACGTCATAACAAGAAAGTCACAAGCCAGCGCACAGCGATGCCCCTGCCTGCAAACCGGGCTTAGAGTCACGGCCAGTCACCGCTCCATCGGGAGTTCGGTACCAGCGCGGCACAAGCCGCACCCACGAGGGCGCGAGTGCCTGCGGAAAGGACTGATTGTGCGACGTTCCATGGTGATACTGACCTCCGTCATGGCGACGGGGGCTCTGACGCTCACCGCCTGCGGCTCCCGAGACGACAAGGGCGGCGACAGCGACAGCGGGGGTGGCACGACCCTGACCATAGGCGTGGACGCCCCGCTGTCCGGCGAGAACTCCACCACCGGTCTCGGCATCCAGTACGGCGCCCAGATCGCCGTCGACGACGCCAACAAGAACAAGCTCGTCCCCGGCGTCACCTTCAAGCTGAAGGCGTTCGACGACAAGGCGCAGCCGGCCACCGGCCAGTCCAACGCGACCGCGATCACCGGCGACAAGACCGCCGTAGGCGCCGTCGGCCCGCTGAACTCCGGCGTCGCCCAGACCATGCAGCAGGTCTTCGCCTCGGCCAACATGGTCCAGATCTCCCCCTCGAACACCGCCCCCGAGCTGACCCAGGGCAAGAACTGGCAGACGGACAAGAAGCGGCCGTTCAAGACGTACTTCCGCACCGCCACCACGGACGAGCTCCAGGGCAGCTTCGCCGCCGACTACGCGTACAACGGCCTCAAGAAGAAGAAGGCCTTCGTCGTCGACGACAAGCAGACCTACGGCGCCGGCCTGGCCAAGATCTTCAACGAGCAGTTCAAGAAGCTCGGTGGCACCGTGGTCGGCACCGACCACGTCAACACCGGCGACAAGGACTACGGCTCCCTCGTCACCAAGATCAAGAAGTCCGGCGCCGACCTGCTCTACTACGGCGGCCAGTACGACGAGTCGGCGCTGATCACCAAGCAGATGAAGGACGGCGGAGTCAAGATCCCGCTCTTCGGCGGCGACGGCATGTTCGCCTCCACCTACATCGAGGCCGGCGGCACCGAGACCGAGGGCGACCTCGCCACCGCGATCGGCGTCCCCGCGGACACCCTGCCCGCCGCCAAGACGTTCATCGAGACCTACAAGTCCAAGGGCTACAAGGGTGACTACGGCGCCTACGGTGCCTACTCGTACGACGCCACCACCGCCATCATCAAGGCCGTGAAGGCCGCCGTCGACGCCAACGGCGGCAAGGTCCCCAGCGACATCAACGCCCTGCGCTCCTCGGTCGTCGACGGCGTCCAGAAGTCCGACTTCGAAGGCATCTCCGGCAAGGTCGCCTTCGACGAGTACGGCGACACCACCAACAAGCAGCTCACCGTCTACCAGGTCACCAAGGGTGCGTGGAAGGCCGTGAAGACCGGCACCGCCAGCTAGTCCAGCCGGCTGCACAGCACCACCTCACGACGGGCCGCGCGGAAGGGGACCCCGACCGCGCGGCCCTTGCCACACCCCACCCCTGCACACCACCAGTGCACACGACCACCAGCGACAATGGAGGCCACGCGGTGAACACCCTGCCGCAGCAGCTGGCCAACGGGCTGCTTCTGGGCTCGATGTACGGGCTGATCGCCATCGGCTACACGATGGTGTACGGCATCGTCCAGCTCATCAACTTCGCGCACGGCGAGATCTTCATGACCGGCGCCTTCGGCGCCTTCACGGTCTACTTCTACATCCTTCCCGACGGCGTCTCGATGGCCGTCGCCGTCCCCCTGATGCTGGTCGGCGGCGGCATCGTCGCGATCCTCATCGCGGTCGGAGCGGAACGGTTCGCCTACAGACCCCTGCGCGGAGCACCACGGCTCGCACCGCTCATCACCGCGATCGGCCTCTCCCTGGCCCTGCAGGAAGTCGTCCGCAACTTCTACCCCGGCGCCGACCGCGCGGTCGCCTTCCCCGGCCTGGACACCACCCACGACATCGGCTCCGTCACCATCAAGGACGCCGACATCTTCCTCGTCGTGGCCGCCATCATCTGCATGTCCGCGCTCGCCTTCTTCGTGCGCAAGTCCCGCACCGGCCGCGCCATGCAGGCCACTGCCCAGGACCCGGACACCGCACAGCTCATGGGCATCGACACCAACCGCATCATCGTCATCGCCTTCGCCATCGGCGGCTTCTTCGCCGCCGTCGCCGCGGTCGCCTACGGCCTCAAGTACGGCAACATCGACTACCGCATGGGCTTCCTGATGGGCCTCAAGGCCTTCACCGCCGCCGTCCTGGGCGGCATCGGCAACATCTACGGCGCCATGCTCGGCGGCCTGGTCCTCGGCGTCGCCGAAACCCTCGCCTCCGCCTACATCGACGGCATCCCCGGCATGGACAAACTCGGCGGCCAGAGCTGGGCCAACGTCTGGGCCTTCGCGCTCCTCATCATCGTTCTCCTCGTCAGGCCACAGGGCCTGCTCGGCGAACGCGTCGCGGACAGGGCGTGACCACCATGACCGACACCACCACCCGCGGCCTCATCCCGCTGCCCCTCGCGGCAGCCCGCGCGCTCCTCCTCGCCGGCGGCATCGCCACGGCGGCCTCCACGTTCCTCGCCTGGACCTGGACCTCCGAATTCCCCGGCGACCTCACCGTCACCGGCTACCCCGGCGGCCTCCAGTGGCTGACCCTCATCGCCGGCGCCCTCACCGCGCTGTTCGCCCTCTCCTCGTACGGCGTCCGCGGCCTGGGATGGCTCATCCCCGCCCGCAACAACGCGCCCCTGGTGCTCACCGCCCTCGGCGGCTTCGGCGTCACCTGGTACACGATCATCTCGATCGCAGCCGAACTCGGCGGCCTCGCCAACCTGGAGCCGGGCGGCTGGGTCGCCGCCGTCGCCTCCCTCCTGCCCGTCATCGGCGCCTTCGCTCTCCCCGAGCCGCGCACGGACGACACCAAGGAGAACATCAAGGCGTACCTCGCCAAGCCCGACAAAATCCCCGCCCCCCAGCCCCTGAGCCCCTGGCTGGAGCGCGCGGTCATCACCATCGCCACGATCATCGGTCTGGCCGTGTTCACCTACGGCATCGACACCGAGTACGGCGAGCTGTTCATCGGCTACCTGATCGTGGTCGTCTTCGCCATCTGGGCGCTGCACACCGCGGGCCTGATCGACCGCTTCTCCCGGACCGTCGCCCACAACCGCAGCTTCACGCTCGCCATGGGCTTCGCCGCCGCGATCGCGTTCCCCTTCACCCAGACCGACGACCACTACGCCAACATCGGCGTCAACATCCTGATCTTCGGGACCGTCGCGCTGGGCCTGAACATCGTCGTCGGCCTCGCGGGCCTGCTCGACCTGGGATACGTCGCCTTCCTCGGCGTCGGCGCCTACACCGCCGCCCTGGTCTCCGGCTCCGAGTTCTCCACCATCTCCGGCGTCCACTTCCCCTTCTGGGCCGCCGCCCTGACCGGCGCCGCCGCCTCGCTGATCTTCGGCGTGCTGATCGGCGCCCCCACCCTGCGCCTGCGCGGCGACTACCTCGCCATCGTCACCCTGGGCTTCGGAGAGATCTTCCGCATCGCCGTCAACAACATGGACGGCGAATCCGGACCCGACATCACCAACGGGCCCAACGGCATCCCCTCCATCCCCGACCTCAAGCTGTTCGGGTTCAACCTCGGCGAAGCCCACGACGTCGGCGGCTTCACCCTGGGCCGCTTCGCCAACTACTACCTCCTGATGGTGCTGATCATGGCCATCGTGGTCCTGGTCTACACCCGCGCCGCCGACTCCCGCATCGGCCGCTCCTGGATCGCGATCCGCGAGGACGAGACCGCCGCCACCGCCATGGGCATCAACGGCTTCCGCGTCAAGCTCGTCGCCTTCGCCCTGGGCGCCGCCCTGGCCGGTCTGGCCGGCACCGTCAGTGCCCACGTCACCTACAGCGTCGTCCCGACGCCGTACCAGTTCGCCGGATCGACGCCCCCCAACTCGGCGTTCCTGCTGGCCGCGGTCGTCCTGGGCGGCATGGGCACGGTCGCCGGCCCGCTCCTCGGCGCGGCCCTGCTCTACCTGCTGCCCGAGAAGCTGGTCTTCCTCCAGGACAAGTCGCTGCTGGCCTTCGGCATCGCCCTCATCCTGCTGATGCGCTTCCGCCCCGAAGGCATCATCGCCAACCGCCGCCGCCAGCTCGAATTCCACGAGACCGGCCAACTCGACGTACCGGATACGACCACACTGACCGACCAACCCACCGTCACGAAGGCGGGGGCGTGAGCACCATGACGACACCTGTACTCGAAGCCCGCAACGTCACCATGCGCTTCGGCGGCCTCACCGCTGTCCGCTCGGTCGACTTCACCGTCAACGCGGGCGAGATCGTCGGCCTGATCGGCCCCAACGGCGCCGGCAAGACCACCTTCTTCAACTGCCTCACCGGCCTGTACGTCCCCACCGAGGGCACCGTCTCCTACAAGGGCACCGTGCTGCCGCCCAAGCCGCACCTGGTCACCCAGGCCGGCATCGCCCGCACCTTCCAGAACATCCGCCTGTTCGCCAACATGACGGTCCTGGAGAACGTCCTCGTCGGGCGCCACACGCGGACGAAGGAAGGCCTCTGGTCGGCGTTGCTGCGCGGCCCCGGCTTCAAGAAGGCGGAAAAGGCCAGCGAGGAACGCGCCATGGAACTCCTGGAGTTCATCGGCCTCGAAGGCAAACGCGACCACCTCGCCCGCAACCTGCCCTACGGCGAACAGCGCAAGCTGGAAATCGCCCGCGCGCTCGCCTCCGAGCCCGGCCTGCTCCTGCTCGACGAGCCGACGGCCGGCATGAACCCGCAGGAGACCCGCGCCACCGAAGACCTGGTCTTCGCCATCCGCGACCAGGGCGTCGCCGTCCTGCTCATCGAGCACGACATGCGCTTCGTCTTCAACCTCTCCGACCGCGTCGCCGTCCTCGTCCAGGGCGAGAAACTCGTCGAAGGCACCTCCGACGTCGTCCAGGCCGACGAACGCGTCATCGCCGCCTACCTCGGCGAACCCTTCGAAGGCGAACCCGGCGAAGCAGAGGCAGCGGAAGTCGAGGCCGCCGAGGCACAGAGCACCACCGGCACCAAGGGAGACGCCCAGTGACCGCCCTCCTGGAAGTCGAGGACCTCCGGGTCTCCTACGGCAAGATCGAAGCCGTCAAAGGCATCTCCTTCAGCGTCGAAGCCGGCCAGGTCGTCACCCTCATCGGCACCAACGGCGCCGGCAAGACGACCACGCTCAGGACCCTGTCCGGGCTGCTGAAGCCGACGTCCGGCAAGATCCTCTTCGACGGCAAGCCCCTCAGCGGCATCCCCGCCCACAAGATCGTCTCCTTCGGGCTCGCCCACTCCCCCGAAGGCCGGCACATCTTCCCCCGCCTGACCATCTTCGAGAACCTCCAGCTCGGAGCGTTCCTGAGGAAGGACAAGGAAGGGATCGAGAAGGACATACAGCGCGCCTACGAGCTCTTCCCGATCCTGGGCGAGCGCCGCAACCAGGCAGCGGGCACGCTGTCCGGCGGCGAGCAGCAGATGCTGGCCATGGGCCGCGCGCTCATGTCCCAGCCGAAGCTGCTCATGCTCGACGAGCCCTCCATGGGCCTCTCACCGATCATGATGCAGAAGATCATGGCGACCATCGTCGAGCTGAAGTCCCAGGGCACGACGATCCTCCTGGTCGAGCAGAACGCCCAGGCGGCGCTGTCCCTGGCCGACCAGGGCCACGTCATGGAGGTCGGCAACATCGTCCTGTCCGGCACCGGACAAGACCTGCTGCACGACGAGTCGGTCCGAAAGGCCTACCTCGGCGAAGACTGATCTGTTCGGCTGTACGACGAGGCCCGCGCCCCCTGCTGGGGACGCGGGCCTCGGTCCGTTGTGGCCGTCGAGCTCAGCCCTTGTTGGCCTTCTTCTCGTCGGCGTCCTGGATGACGGCCTCCGCGACCTGCTGCATCGACATACGCCGGTCCATCGAGGTCTTCTGGATCCACCGGAACGCGGCGGGCTCGGTGAGCCCGTACGACGTCTGCAGGATCGACTTCGCCCGGTCCACCAGCTTGCGGGTCTCCAGGCGGAGGGTGAGATCGGCGACCTCGTTCTCCAGCTCCCTGAGCTCGGTGAACCGTGAGACGGCCATCTCGATCGCCGGCACGACGTCGCTCTTGCTGAACGGCTTCACGAGGTACGCCATGGCACCGGCGTCCCTCGCCCGCTCGACGAGGTCGCGCTGCGAGAACGCGGTGAGCATGAGGACGGGCGCGATGCGCTCTTCCGCGATCTTCTCGGCGGCGGAGATGCCGTCCAGCTTGGGCATCTTCACGTCGAGGATGACCAGGTCGGGCTTGTGCTCACGGGCGAGCTCGACGGCCTGCTCACCGTCACCGGCCTCGCCTACGACGCTGTAGCCCTCTTCCTCCAGCATCTCTTTGAGGTCGAGACGGATCAGCGCCTCGTCCTCGGCAATGACGACACGGGTCGTCAGCGGAGGCACGTGCGACTTGTCGTCGTCGGGCGCGTCTACGGGCTGGGGCGACTCGGGGGCGGTCACGGGGGCTCCTTGTTACGGGCCGGGCAGGTACTGCTGCTTGTGCAGCCTACCTAGAGGCGGGCAGGTACGGTGACCCGGTATGCTTCCGTTCAGCTACCCAGCCAGCCCGGTTGGTGGAACAGGCGAGACACGCGGCGCTCAAACCGCCGTGCCCTTCGGGGCGTGTGGGTTCGAATCCCACACCGGGCACCTTTAGGAAATAGCGGATGTCCACGTTCTCGTGAACATCCGCTTTTCACTGCACGCAGTCGCGATCACTCACTCAGGGTAGTCGCATGAACTTGCACAGCACTGAGGTTCGACAGAAGGCAATCACACTGCTGCACGAGGGCGCGAGGAACGCGGATGTCGCCCGCCAGCTCAACATTCCCGTGGGAACGATCGGCAAATGGCTGCATCTGGATCGGGCCCGGTCGTGTCCCTCTTCGTGGTGTAAGCGACCTTGCTCGACGAGTTCCGGTAACCGCGCGTCGGCCACGCCATGGGACATGGCTCCCGGGTCGCGCAGCGGCTGACCTGCCGTCAGCGCCATGCGCGGCCCCGAACCGCACCGATGCGGCGATGACCTGCGGATTCCGGCGCCTTGATCCGCTACACCACCTGGCGGGACGCCACCCCGGGCCCGGCGCGGCGAGTGCCCAGGCAGGCAGACTCCCAAGTGCCCACGTTGCGATGGCCGCCCGCTCGACCCCGTCGCGTACGCCTACTTGCTCGGCTTGTATCTCGGGGATGGCTACATCGTTCACTGGTCCGGCCACAGAAGCCCGTTCCTTGTCATCACGTGCGACGACTCCTGGCCAGGACTCATGGATGAGTGCGAGCGAGCAATGCGCTCAGTCTTCCCTGGTAACGCCGTCTGTCGCGCTGCCAAGGCGGGATGCCACGACCTGAAGCTCTCCTCCAACCATCTGCCATGCATGTTCCCGCAACACGGCCCCGGCAAGAAGCACCAGCGCGCCATCGCCCTGGAGCCCTGGCAGCAGGAGGTCGTCGACGCCCACCCCTGGGAGTTCATCCGAGGCCTCATCCACTCCGACGGGTGTCGCATCACCAACTGGACCACCCGAGTCGTAGCCGGTGAGCGCAGGCGCTACGAATACCCCCGGTACTTCTTCATCAACCTGTCGGGCGACATCCTTTGGCTCTTCACCGACACCCTCGACCACGTGGGCGTCGACTGGAAGCAGGCGAACAAGCACAACATCTCGATCGCCCGCAAAGCCTCAGTAGCCCTGCTCGACACCCACGTAGGCCCCAAGCACTGACCACCCCTACCTGGGACTGTCATCCTCGCCGACGTGATGCACCCGGACCAGGTTCGTCGACCCGGAAACCCCGGGCGGCGAACCCGCCGTGATCACCACCACGTCACCCTTCTCGCAGCGGCCGTACCGCAGCAGCAGCTCGTCCACCTGGTCCACCATCGCGTCCGTGGAGTCGACTTGCGGGCCGAGGAACGTCTCCACACCCCACGTCAGATTCAGCTGCGACCGTGTCGAAGGCTCCGGAGTGAACGCCAGCAGCGGGATCGGGGACCGGTACCGCGACAGTCGACGAACCGTGTCGCCCGACTGGGTGAAGGCCACCAGGAACTTGGCGCCGAGGAAGTCGCCCATCTCCGCCGCCGCCCGGGCGACAGCCCCTCCCTGGGTACGAGGCTTGTTCCGTTCCGTCAGCGGCGGCAGCCCCTTCGCGAGGATGTCCTCCTCCGCCGCCTCCACGATCTTCGCCATCGTCCGGACCGTCTCGACCGCGTACTTCCCGACGCTCGTCTCGCCCGACAGCATCACCGCATCCGTGCCGTCGATCACCGCGTTCGCCACATCCGACGCCTCAGCCCTCGTCGGCCGCGAGTTCTCGATCATCGAGTCCAGCATCTGCGTCGCGACGATCACCGGCTTGGCGTTCCGCTTCGCCAGTTTGATCGCCCGCTTCTGGACGATCGGCACCTGCTCAAGGGGCATCTCCACGCCCAGGTCACCACGCGCGACCATGATGCCGTCGAAGGCGGCCACGATGTCGTCGATCGCCTCGACCGCCTGCGGCTTCTCCACCTTGGCGATGACCGGGACGCGCCGCCCCGCCTCGTCCATGATCCGGTGGACTTCCTCGATGTCCCGCCCCGAACGCACGAAGGACAGCGCGATCACGTCGAAGCCCATGCGCAGGGCCCAGCGCAGATCCTCTTCGTCCTTCTCCGAGAGTGCCGGGACCGATACGGCCACACCGGGGAGGTTCAGGCCTTTGTGGTCCGACACCATGCCGCCCTCGACGACCGTCGTGTGGACCCGCGGGCCCTCCACCGACGTGACCTCCAGGCAGACCTTGCCGTCATCGACGAGGATCCTCTCGCCCACGCCGACATCCGCCGCCAGACCCCCGTACGTCGTCCCGCACGACCGCTGGTCGCCCTCCGCGCCCTCCTCCACCGTGATGGTGAACGCGTCCCCGCGTTCAAGGAGTACGGGTCCCTCACCGAAGTGGCCGAGGCGGATCTTCGGGCCCTGAAGGTCGGCGAGGAGGCCGACGCTGTGGCCGGACTCGTCGGAGGCCTTGCGGACGTGGTGGTAGCGCTCCTCGTGTTCGGCGTAGCTGCCGTGGCTGAGGTTGAAGCGGGCTACGTCCATTCCGGCGTCGACCAGGGCTTTGATCTGGTCGTAGGAGTGGGTGGCGGGGCCCAGGGTGCAGACGATCTTTGCTCGGCGCATGTTTCGACCCTAGACCTTACCGATGGGTAGGCAATTGGGTGGGCATGACGACTCAACAACCTTTGGGTGAAGGGCTATTGACAAGGGTTGAAGTGTGCGCGCCCCCGCTCCGATGAGCATTCCGAATGCAAATCCGACCCCGCGCTCACAGCGTCGGTGGTGCCATCGTGAAGCGTGCGTTGACCTGGGCGTGGACGTGTTGGCGTTGGGGTTCGAGGTCGAGGGGGGCGGCCGAGGTGTCCGCCGCGGCCTCGTAGGCCATGGAGCGTGCGCGGCTGGCCTTGCCGACGAAGCGGGGTTCGGGGTCTTCCGCTCCGATGTCGGCGAGTTCGACCAATGAGGCGAGTGACGTGCCCAGTGCTTCCGCGTACTCCCTGGCCCGCTGGACGGCTTCCCTGACCGCCTGTTGGCGTGCTTCCCGGTGGGCGGGCGAGTCGCGGCGCAGGGCCCACCAGGGGCCGTCGACCCTCGTCAACTCCAGGTCGGCCAGCCGCGTCGTAAGTTCGCCCAGTGCCGTGAAGTCGGTCAGCTCCGCGGTGATGTGGACGCGGCCGTGGTAGGCGTGGACGCGTTCGCCGCGGCCGTGTTCCTTCAGCTCCGGGGTGACGGAGAAGGAGCCGGTTTCGAGGCGTTCGACGGCGTCGCCGTAGGCCTTCAGCAGGTCGAGGACGCTTGTGTTGCGGCGGGTGAGGTCGTCGAGGGCGGTGCGGCGGTCCTTGCCGCGGGAGGCGACGGTGATGCCGAGGCGGGCGATCTCGGGGTCGACTTCGAGGTGGGCTTCGCCGCGGACGGCGATGCGGGGTGCGTCGGGGGTGCCGTAGGGAACGGTCATAACGACTCACTGTGTCAGTTTTCGCGCGTTGAGTCACCAGATCGAAACCTGTGGGGACTGTTGCCGTTCGACATGTGCGGGTCAGAATCTACGCGCGTTGTTGACCGTTCCCCGAGGAGATCCAGACATGCCCTTGAACCGCAGGAAGTTCCTGGAGAAGTCCGCCGTGACCGGTGCGGGTGTCGCGCTGGCCGGTGCCGTGGGTGCTCCGGCGGCCCAGGCCGCGGAGGCCGGGAAGGGTCGGAAGAAGCGGTACTCGCTCACGGTCATGGGCACCACCGACCTGCACGGTCATGTCTTCAACTGGGACTACTTCAAGGACGCGGAGTACAAGGACGCCGCGGGCAACGCGCAGGGGCTGTCCCGGATCTCGACGCTGGTGAACCAGGTGCGCGCGGAGAAGGGTCGGCGCAACACGCTGCTGCTCGACGCGGGCGACACGATTCAGGGCACTCCGCTGACGTACTACTACGCGAAGGTCGACCCGATCACCGCGAAGGGTGGTCCGGTGCATCCGATGGCGGCGGCGATGAACGCGATCGGGTATGACGCGGTGGCGCTCGGGAACCACGAGTTCAACTACGGCATCGAGACGCTGCGGAAGTTCGAGGAGCAGTGCGACTTCCCGCTGCTTGGCGCGAACGCGCTGGACGCGAAGACGCAGAAGCCCGCTTTCCCGCCGTACTTCATCAAGAAGTTCTGTGTGCAGGGTGCGCCGCCGGTGAAGGTGGCGGTGCTGGGTCTGACGAATCCGGGTATCGCGATCTGGGACAAGGCTTATGTGCAGGGGAAGTTGACGTTTCCGGGGCTTGAGGAGCAGGCGGCGAAGTGGGTGCCGAAGCTGCGGTCGATGGGTGCGGACGTGGTGATCGTGTCGGCGCACTCGGGGTCGTCGGGGACGTCGTCGTACGGTGACCAGTTGCCGTATGTCGAGAACTCGGCGGCGTTGGTGGCGCAGCAGGTGCCGGGGATCGACGCGATTCTGGTCGGGCACGCGCATGTGGAGATCCCGGAGCTGAAGGTCACCAACACGGAGACCGGGAAGACGGTCGTGCTGTCGGAGCCGTTGGCGTATGCGGAGCGGTTGTCGCTGTTCGACTTCGAGTTGGTCCTGGAGAAGGGTCGCTGGTCGGTCGAGTCGGTGTCGTCGAAGGTGTTGAACTCGAACTCGGTCGCGGACGATCCGAAGATCACCAAGCTGCTGAAGGCCGACCACGACGTTGTCGTCGCGTACGTCAACCAGGTCGTGGGTACGGCGACGGAGACGCTGACGACGGTCGAGGCGCGCTACAAGGACGCGCCGATCATCGACCTGATCACGAAGGTCCAGGAGGACGTGGTGAGGGCGGCACTGGCGTCCACGGAGTACGCGTCGCTGCCGGTCATCGCGCAGGCGTCGCCGTTCTCGCGGACGTCGGAGATCCCGGCCGGCGAGGTGACGATCCGGGATCTGTCCAGCCTGTACGTGTACGACAACACGCTGGTCGCGAAGCTGATGACGGGGGCGCAGCTCAGGGCGTACCTGGAGTACTCGGCGCAGTACTTCGTGCAGACGGCGGCGGGTGCGGCGGTCGACGTGGAGAAGCTGACGAACGCGGGCAACCGTCCGGACTACAACTACGACTACGTGTCGGGGCTGTCGTACGACATCGACATCGCGCAGGCGGCGGGTTCGCGGATCAAGAACCTGACGTACAACGGGGCCGCGCTGGACGACGGGCAGCAGTTCGTGTTCGCGGTGAACAACTACCGTGCGAACGGCGGCGGTGCGTTCCCGCACGTGGCCTCCGCGACCGAGCTGTGGTCGGAGTCGACGGAGATCCGGACGCGGATCGCGGAGTGGGTGACCGCGAAGGGTGTGCTGGACCCGAAGGACTTCGCGTCGGTGGACTGGAGGCTGACGCGGGACGGTACGCCGGTGTTCTAGAGGTTCGCGCCGGCGACGTCGACACGGGCGCCGTCGCCGGCCTGCTCACCGTCCTTCGACCAGGGGGGTGAGTGCGGGGGCTGTGCGGGCCGGTGGGATCTGCGGTCGGGGTTCGAGGCCGAAGGTGGTGAAGGCGGTGCGGGCCGGGAGGGGGTAGGCCTGTTTGCCGGTGACGGTGTTGAGGATGGTGGCGCTGCGCCAGGCGGCGAGGCCTAGGTCGGGGGTGCCGACGCCGTGGGTGTGGCGTTCGGCGTTCTGGACGTACACATGACAGTCGGCGCCGGTGACGGACGGGTCGAGGTCGAGGCGGAACTGGTCGTCGATTCGCGGGCGTTCGCGGCTGTCGCGGCGCAGGTAGGGGTCGAGTCCGGCGAGGATGCGGTCGAGGGGGCGTTCGCGGTGGCCGGTGGCGAGGACGACGGCGTCGGTGGTGAGCCGGGAGCGGGTGTTCTGCTGGATGTGTTCCAGGTGGAGTTCGATCTTGGTGGTGGCGATCCGGCCGGCGGTGCGGACGCGGACGCCGGGGGTGAGGACGGCGTCGGGCCAGCCGCCGTGCAGGGTGCGGCGGTAGAGCTCGTCGTGGATGTCGGCGATGGTGGCGGCGTCGATGCCCCGGTGGAGCTGCCACTGGGTGGTGGTGAGGCGGTCGCGGACGCCTTCGGGGAGGGCGTGGAAGTAGCGGGTGTAGTCGGGGGTGAAGTGTTCGAGGCCGAGCTTGGAGTACTCCATGGGTGCGAAGGCCTCGGTGCGGCCGATCCAGTGCAGCTGCTCGCGGCCTGCGGGGCGGCCTCGTAGCAGGTCGAGGAAGACCTCGGCGCCGGACTGTCCGGAGCCGACGACGGTGACGTGCTCGGCGGCGAGGAGCTTTTGACGGTGGGCGAGGTAGTCGCTGGCGTGGACGACGGGTACGCCGGGGGCCTCGACGAGGGGCTTGAGGGGTTCGGGTACGTAGGGCTCGGTGCCGATGCCGAGGACGATGTTCTTGGTGTACGTACGGCCCAGTGCCTCGGCCTCGCCGTCGGTGTCGAGCTGGGTGAAGTCGACCTCGAAGACGTCGCGTTCGGGGTTGAAGCGGACGGCGTCGACCTGGTGTCGGAAGTGCAGTCCGGGGAGGTTCTCGGCGACCCAGCGGCAGTAGGCGTCGTATTCGGCGCGCTGGATGTGGAAGCGCTCGGCGAAGTAGAAGGGGAAGAGCCGCTCGCGCTCCTTCAGGTAGTTGAGGAAGGTCCACTCGCTGGCGGGGTCGGCGAGGGTCACCAGGTCGGCGAGGAACGGGACTTGGATGGTGGCGCCGTCGATGAGCAGTCCGGGGTGCCAGTCGAAGGAGGGGCGCTGTTCGTAGAAGACGGCGTCGAGGGCGGTGAGGGGCTGGGCGAGGGCGGCGAGGGAGAGGTTGAAGGGGCCGATGCCGATGCCGACGAGGTCGCGGGGTGCGTCGGGCTCGTGGTGTGGGGGGTGGGGGTTCATCGGGGGGTGGTTCCTTCCACGAGGTTCAGGAGTCCGGCGAGGTCGGCCGGCCGGGTGGTGGGGTTGAGGAGGGTGACCTTGAGCCAGAGCCGGTTTGCTGCGCGGGCTCGGCCGAGGACGGCACGGCCGTCGGTGAGGAGTTTTCGGCGTACGGCGGCTACGGCGTCGTCGGTGGCGCTCGCCGGTCGGAACAGGACCGTGCTGATGGTGGGGGGTTCGTGGAGTTCGAATCCGGGGTGGTCGTGGACGAGCTGCGCGAACTCCTGTGCTCGCTCGCAGACTTGGTCGACCAGGGCGGCGAGTCCTGTTCGTCCCAGGGTTCTCAGGGTTACGGCGATCTTGAGAACGTCGGGGCGGCGGGTGGTGCGCAGGGAGCGGCCGAGGAGGTCGGGGAGGCCGGCCTCGGTGTCGTCGTCGGCGTTGAGGTAGTCGGCGCGTTGGTTCAGGGCGGTGAGGTCTTGGCCGTCGCGGACGGCGAGGAGTCCTGCGGCGACGGGTTGCCAGCCGAGTTTGTGGAGGTCGAGGGTCACGGTGTGGGCGGCGCTCAGACCGGTGAGCTTGGCTCTGTGCCGTGCGCTGAAGAGGAGCCCTCCGCCGTAGGCCGCGTCGATGTGCAGGCGGGTGCCGCGCTGTGCGCACCAGTCGGCGATCTCGGGCAGTGGGTCGATCAGGCCGGCGTCGGTGGTGCCCGCCGTGGCGGCGATGAGCAGCGGTCCGGGCGGGAGTGTGTCCAGGGCTGCGGGATCGAGGGTGCCGTGGGGGGTGGGGACGGTCACCGGCTCGGGCAGGCCCAGGAGCCAGGCGGCCCTTGGGAGGGAGTGGTGGGCGTTCTCGCCGCAGACGAGGCGGACGCCGGGTCCATGTGTCTCTCTGGCCAAGAGGAGGGCGAGTTGGTTTGATTCCGTGCCACCGGTTGTGATCAGAGCGTCGGGCCGGTGGGGGCTTGTCGCGCAGTTCCCCGCGCCCCTGGGTGTCTCGAAGTACACCTCTTCAGCAAGTCGCCGTGTCACCAGTGACTCGAGCTCCGAGGCTGCCGGGGCCTGGTCCCAGGAGTCGAGGGATGGGTTCAGCGCTGAGGCGGCCAGGTCTGCCGCTGCGGCCACCGCGAGCGGCGGACAGTGCAGGTGGGCCGCGCAGAATGGGTTCGCCGGGTCCGCCGAGCCCTCCGCCACGGCCCGTAGCAGGTGCCGTAGGGCCTCCGGGTCGCCCTCGTCCGGGAGTACGGTCCCCAGCGCGTCGCGTACCCGGGCTGCGACCGCCTCCGGCCCGCCCGTCGGCAGTGGGCCCCCACGCGCCCGCGCCCCCTCCCCCAGCGCCTCCAGAACCGTGTCCAGCAACGGGCGCAGCGAGGAGGGGCCTTCGGGGCCCGAGGCCAGGGGCGGCGTGTGCATCGTCGACCTCCGGGGGCGCTGGGGGGGCTTCCAGCTTGGACGCGGCCCGCGTGCGCGCGCCCGGAGAGTTCAACGATCCTGACCCGAAAGGGGGTACCTCCCGTACGGGGAAAATCCGCTCTACGCCTCCCTGACCCGCAACGCCCTCGCCAGGTCGTCCAGTTGGTCCGTGAGCTTGCGGCGCAGGGCGGGGATGGGGTCGGCGTCCTGCAGGCACGCCTCGCCGAGCGCCAGGTTGTCGGTGTCGAGGGCGTAGTCGGGGAACGCCCAGCGGCCGGCCGCGTCGGCGATGGCGGGGCCGCGGCGGGCGGCGAGGGCGACGGCGTCCTCGTAGTAGCGGGGCACGTACTGCCGTACGAGATCGGCCTGTTCGGGCTGCCAGAAGCCCTGGGCGGTGGCGGTGAACAGGTAGTTGGAGAGGTCGTCGTGGGTGAACATCGCCTCCCAGGCCTGTGCCTTGGCCTCCTCGGTGGGGAGGGCGGCGCGGCAGCGGGCGGCGCCTTCCTGGCCGGTGGCGGAGGGGTCGCGGGCGAGTTCGGCGGCGATCTCGGTCTCGTCGGTGGCGCCGAGGACGGCGAGGCGGGCGAGGACGCGCCAGCGCAGTTCGGGGTCGAGTTCGGGGCCGCCGGGGACGGTGCCGTCGGCGAGCCAGGCGGCGATGGTGTCGGGCTGGGAGGTGACGTTGATGCAGTGGCGTACGGCGATCAGGCGCAGGCCGGGGTTGTCGCCGTCCTCGGTGCGGCGGATGAGGTCGCGGCAGAGGGAGGAGAGGGTGGCGAGGGCGGCGGGGCGCTGGTCGGGGGTGACGTAGCGGTCGGCGACGTAGGTGGCGGCGAAGGCGAGGACGCCCTGGACGAGGGCGAGGTCGGTCTCGTGCGGGAGGTGGGTGCGGGCGGCCTCCAGGTAGGCCTGGGGCGCCAGTTCGCCGTCGCGGACCGCGTCGCGCAGGGCGTTCCAGACGACCGCGCGGGTCAGTGCGGAGGGGAGGCCGGAGAGGCTTTCGGTGACCGCCTTGAAGGACTCGGTGTCGAAGCGGACCTTGGCGTAGGTGAGGTCGCCGTCGTTGAGGAGCAGGAGGGCCGGTCGCTTGCCGATGGGCTGCGGGGTGGTCTGCGGGACGTCGAGGTCGAGGCGTTCGCGCAGGACCAGGTGGCGGCCCTCGTCGGCGACGTCATGGTCGTAGAGGCCGACGGCGATGCGGTGCGGGCGGCTGCCCTGGTGCTCGGTCTGGAGGGTGTACGTGCCCTCCTCGCCGCGGGTGACGGTGGGCCGGAGGGTGTCGACGCCGGTGGTGCGGAGCCAGGCGTCGGCCCAGGCGTGGACGTCGCGTTCGGTGGCGGAGGCGAGGGAGTCGATGAAGTCGGCGAGGGTGGCGTTGTCGAACTTGTGGCGGGTGAAGTGGGTGTTGATGCCGGCGAGGAAGTCCTTCTCGCCGAGCCAGTGCACCAGCTGGCGTAGTGCGGAGGCGCCCTTGGCGTAGGAGATGCCGTCGAAGTTGAGGAGCGCCGAGGCGGTGTCCTCCACGGCGACGGGGGCGACGGGGTGGGTGGAGGGGCGCTGGTCGGCGTCGTAGCCCCAGCCCTTGCGCATGACGCCGAAGTCGACCCAGGTGTCCGTGAAGCGGGTGGCTTCGGTGAGGGTCTGGTAGCCCATGTACTCGGCGAAGGACTCGTTGAGCCAGATGTCGTCCCACCAGCGCAGGGTGACGAGGTCGCCGAACCACATGTGGGCCATCTCGTGGGCGATGACCATGGCGCGGGTCTGGCGTTCGGTGTCGGTGACGGCGGAGCGGTAGACGAACTCGTCGCGGAAGGTGACGAGGCCGGGGTTCTCCATGGCGCCGGCGTTGAACTCGGGGACGAACGCCTGGTCGTAGGAGTCGAAGGGGTAGGGCTCCTCGAACTTCTCGTGGTAGCGGTCGTAGCACTGCCTGGTGATCTCGAAGAGTTCGTCGGCGTCCGGGTCGAGGTAGGGCGCGAGTGAGCGGCGGCAGTGGATGCCGAAGGGCAGGCCACGGTGTTCGGTGCGTACGGAGTGCCAGGGGCCGGCGGCGACGGCGACGAGGTAGGTGGAGATCAGGGGGGTGGGGGCGGCCTGCCAGCGGCCCTCGCCGAGTTCTGTGGTGATGCCGTTGGCGAGGACGCTCCAGCCCTCGGGGGCCTTCACCGTCAGGTCGAAGACGGCCTTGAGGTCGGGCTGGTCGAAGGCGGCGAAGACGCGCTGGACGTCGTCCATGAACAGCTGGGTGTAGACGTAGCTCTCGCCGTCGGTGGGGTCGGTGAAGCGGTGCATGCCCTCGCCGGTGCGGGAGTAGCGCATGCTCGCGGCGATCCGCAGTTCGTGATCGCCGGCGGTGAGGCTCTTGAGGGGGAGCCGGTTGCCGTCGAGGGCCTCCGGGTCGAGGGGGGCGCCGTCGAGGGTCGCCTCTCGCAGCTCGGCCGGCTTGAGCTCGACGAAGGTGTCCGCTTCCGCGCGCATGGTGAACCGGATGACGGTCAGGGACTCGAAGGTCTCGTCGCCGGTGGTGAGGTCGAGCGCGATGGTGTAACGGTGAACGTCGAGGAGCTTGGCACGGGTCTGCGCTTCGTCGCGCGTCAGTACGGACATGCAGGACATGCTGCCTGATGGCAGAGGTAACTCACAGAGGCGGATCGGTACACGCCTTATGTCCGGTCCGGTTCGAGCTCCTCGGCGTGCGCCCCCTGTCCGCGCTGCACCGGAACACGGGCGTCCGGGTGGGGTAGGGCGCTGCGGGCGGCGCTCGGTCCTTCCCCGGGGTGGTCCTTGACGAGGGCGCGTAACTCGCGCACCTCGTGTTCGAGGGCGAGGTGGCGGCGGTGGGCGTCGAAGAGGTAGCGGACCTTGGTGCGCAGGGCCCAGGGGTCGATGGGTTTCATGACGAGGTCGGCGACGCCGAGGCCGAAAGCGGTGGAGGTCAGTTCGTGGTCGGCGCCGAAGCCGGTGAGCAGGACGACGGGGATGTGCTGGGTCTGCTCCAGGCGCCGCATGTAGCGGACCACGTCGAGGCCGCTGACGCCGGGCATCCGCACGTCGAGGAGGAGGAGGCCGACCTGGCCCCGGAGTACCTGCTTGAGGGCTTCGTCACCGCTGGTGGCGCGGCCGAGCTGGTAGCCCAGGGGGGCCAGGGCGCTCTCCAGGGCGTAGAGCGTGTCCTCGTGGTCGTCGACGATGAGGATCTTGGCATCCGACGGCATGGCCCGACGTCCCTCCCTCGCGGACAACCAGCCTACGCCCGCGTGCTGACGCGGAGTGCTCGTGGGCTGACAAGGAGTGCACAGGGCAGCATGCCGTGTGCGGGGCGCGGTGTCACGTCCTCGGGCTGTCCTACGAGGTCATTTGGCCAGGGAGCCGGTTCCGTTCACGGTGTCCTCGGCGATGCGCTCGTGGTGTCTGATCACCTCGGCGATGATGAAATTCAGGAACTTCTCAGCGAAGGCCGGGTCGAGTTTGGCGTTCTCGGCGAGGGTGCGCAGCCGTTCGATCTGGCGGGCCTCGCGGGCCGGGTCGGCGGGCGGCAGCTGGTGGCGGGCCTTGAGGTGGCCGACCTGCTGGGTGGCCTTGAAGCGTTCGGCGAGCATGTGGACGACGGCCGCGTCGATGTTGTCGATGCTGTCGCGCAGCCGGGCGAGCTCCTCGCGGACCGCGGGGTCGACGTCACCGGATCCGGTGTTGCTGGTGGTCATGAGCGACCACCCTACGGGGGCGGGGCGGCCGGTTCCTCGTCGGATCGGCCGGATCGGGGGCGGGGTCGGCTCGCGGGCCGATGGGCTGGTACGGGGGCCGCGGGATCGGTACCGGACCTGGAGCGGCCGGGCCTTCCTCACCGATACCCCGTGCACCTCGCTCGGCAAAGGCTGGAACCAGTCCTGTACAAGGGGACGCCACACCGTGCCCGAGGCGGCAGGGACACAAGGGCCGTGTTCTGATCGGACCTCAGCCGAGGTCCGCCAACTCCCGCGCGACCACCGTGCGGAAGTCGTGCGGTGGCCGCCCGGTGACGCGCCGGACCACGTCGGTCGTGCGGTCCTCGGCGCCCTCGGCGATGGCGCGGTCCATGCCGGCCAGCAGCTCGGCGAACTCCCGTCCCATCAGCGGCGCGAGACGGTCGCACAGCTGCTCGTGGGTCAGGTGGCGGTGGACGACCGGGCGGCCGGTGACCTCGGTGACGATCGTGGCGATGTCGTCGTGGCTGAGCGCCTGCGGCCCGGTGAGGACCAGGTCGGAGTCGGGGGCGCGGACGTCGGTCAGGGCGTGCACGGCGACGGCGGCGATGTCCTCGGCGTCGACGAAGCCGATCCGGCCCTTCCCGGCCGCCGTACGGATGGTGCCGGTGTCGCGGATGCCGAGCGCGTGCAGGTGCGTGCCCGTGAAGTTCTGCATGAACCAGGACGGCCGTAGGACCGCCCATGCGTCGAAGAGGTCCGGCAGCGCCTGGTGGACCACTCCCACGGCCGGACCGCCCTCGGGGACGGCCGACGAGCTGAGCAGCACCGCACGGCCGACGCCGGCCGCGCGGGCCCGCCGGAGAAAGGGGAGCATGACCGCCGCCGGGTCCGGGTCACCCACGGGCGGCACGAGGTAGACGCGGTCGACTCCGGTGAGGGCGTCGGCGTGGGTGGCGGGGTCGTACCAGTCGAAGCGGACCGGCTCCGCCCCGGGGACGGGGGTGCCGCCGCGGCTCGCGGCCCGGACCCGGTGACCGGCGGCGGTGAGCTGTGCGGTGACACGGCTGCCGGTGGTGCCGGTGGCGCCTGTGACCAGGGGGGTGCCGGTCATCGGTCGCTCTCCCCGAAGCCCGGGCCGTCGAGGGCGAGGGCGGCGAGCGGGTCCCAGTAGTCCCGGTAGGACACGATGAGCCCGTTCCGTACGGTCACCACGGCGACGTACGTCATCTCGAAGGGGCCGTCCGTGGCGACCACGCGGCCCACACCGCGCATCTCCACCACGATCGTCTCGGGGTCGGTGGTCTCGTGGCTCCGCACCTCGGGGAAGTCGTGCAGGTCGATGTGGTCGGGGTAGGGGCGCATGTACGCGGCGACGGCCTGCTTGCCCTCCAGCCGACGGGGTCGGCCCGGCGGGGCGAAGGGGAACTCCATGGTGCCGTCCTCCGCCCACAGGTCGACCCAGGCGGGGATGTCCTTGTCCAGCAGCAGACGCAGGCTGTGGCGGTACAGGTCCGCCGGTGAGGTGGTGGTTGCGGGCATGGGGGGGTCTCCGTCCCGTCGTACGATACGGACCCGGGGTCCGTTTCAACTGCCCGGGAACGATACGGACCCGGGGTCCGCTTCGCAAACGGATATGGACCCGGAGTCCGCTTTACAGTCGGAGGGAACCGCACCGCATGACCGAGCGCACACCACGCAAGGACGCCGTCCGGAACCGGGCGGCTCTCCTCGCGGCCGCCGACGCGCTCTTCGCCGAGGGCGGAAGCGCGGAAGCCGTCACGATGGCGGACGTCGCGACCGCGGCCGGGGTCGGCAAGGCGTCGCTCTTCCGGGCCTTCGGCGACCGCACCGGGCTGATCCGCGCGCTCTACGAGGCCCGGCTCGAACCGGTGCGGGAGGCGGTGGAATCGGGCCCGCCGCCGCTCGGGCCCGAGACCCCCGCGCCGGAGCGGGTGTTCGCCCTGCTCGACGCCCTCCTGTGCTTCAAGCTCGACAACCGCCACCTCGTCGTGGCCCTCGAGGCCACCGGGGACGACAGCCCGTACCGGGCGGAGCATTACGGACACTGGCACGCCCTGCTGGAATCCACACTGCGCCGGATCCCCGACCTCCCGGATCCCGCCTTCACCGCCCACGCCCTCCTCGCCGCCACCCGCGCCGACCTCGTCGAACACCTCGCCGGACACGAGGGCGTACCCCGGGAAACGCTCCGCGCCCACCTGGCCACCTTCACCGCGAGAGTCCTGAACGGTCCTGTTGTGTAGAGCTGCCTTCTGGTCGCCGCCGGGCGCCGTCAGGTTGCAGTGATGTGCGTCACGCCGGAATTGTCGTCGATGGCGCCGATTGGCCCGTTGTCGATAAGTGGTAAGCGGGCCGCTCTGTGGCCGAATCAGGACGCTGCCACCAGGACCGGAAAATTCGGTCGATCGCCCGGCGTCGTGATCGCGGTTGCGAAAAGCCACGCTCCGCCTGGTCACACGTGTGTGCGGGTGCGCGAGGAGATGTGAAGAGATCCGGATTCGCGGATCGAGGTGTCACGGAGCGTGGCCCCTGCGGCCACAGGGACGTTCGTTGCCCGGCAGGCTCGGCGGTCCACATAATGACCGGGCTCGTCGACGGGCCGCAGGAGGGGAACCCCTTTGCACTGACGTTTGCCATCGAACACCGAACTATCTGAATGAGGTCACCCATGGCCCGACATCGCCAGAAACCGAAACGCCGTAAGACAGTCGGTGTCATAGCCGCCGTGGTGTCGGTGGGCGCCGTGGCGGTCCCTGTGGCAGCCCAGGCGAGCGGCAATGGGCTGGGCGGCTGGGACATCGTCTCGTTCAGCTGGTGGGGCTGGGGCGAGAAGTCGGATCCGGTGGCCACCCCGAAGCCGTCGTCGTCGGCTTTCGCATCCGCGACCGCACTGGCGTCGCCGACCTCCACCAAGGCCACCCCGACCGGCACCCCGAGCGCCTCCGCCAGCCCCTCCCCGAGCACGTCCCCCAAGGCTTCCCGCACCCCGACCGCCACCCCGGCCACCACCCCGCCCGTCACGCCGTCGAGCGTCCCGAAGGCCACGGTCTTCAGCAGGACACCGCAGGCCGCCGCCGCCAGCGCGGCCCCGGGGCCCACGGACCAGGTGCTCACTCTCGTCAACGCGGAGCGCGCGAAGGCCGGTTGCTCGCCGCTGACCGAGAACTCCAAGCTCACCAAGGCCGCCCAGGACCACAGCCAGGACATGGCCGACCACCAGAACATGTCCCACACCGGTTCCGACGGCTCGTCCATGGGCGACCGGCTCGCCCGCGTGGGCTACGCGTTCAGGACGGCGGGCGAGAACGTCGCCTACGGCTACAGCTCCCCCGAGAGCGTCATGGACGGCTGGATGAACAGCCCCGGTCACAAGGCGAACATCCTCAACTGCGCCTTCAAGGAGATCGGCATCGGTCTGGCCCAGCCGGGCTACTACTGGACCCAGGACTTCGGCGCGACCTCGTAGCGCGGCCCAGGCGGATGCCGGCGGCCGTCAGATCCGCGGCGGATCATCCGGATCCGGCACCTGGTTGCTCCAGCCGCCCGGCACGGTTCGGCTTTCCTGGGCGCGGAAGCGGATGGGGGCCATGCCGACGCGGCGGGTGAACAGGCGGGAGAAGTAGGCCGGGTCGTCGTAGCCGACGCGGCGGGCCACAGAGGCGACGGGGAGTTCGGTGGCGGCGAGGAGTTCCTTGGCGCGGCCCAGACGGATACCGAGGAGGTAGTCCTTGGGGCTGCACCCGGCGCCCCGGCGGACGGCGGTGCGGAGTTCGGCCAGCGTCATGTGGTGCCGGGCGGCGTGGTCGGCGACCGACATCGGTTTGAACGCGTCCCGGGCGAGGGCCTTGAGGACGGGGTCGCCGTCGGGCGCGAGGTCGGCGCGGGCCCGGCGCAGGGCGACCAGCAGCTCATGGACCGCGGCGCCGGTCTCCACCTCCAGCAGGGGGTTGTCGCGGCGGGCGGCCCGCGCGATACGGGCGATCACGGAACGCGGGCCGGTGGCGTCGGACAGGGGTACGACGGGGCGGTCCGGCTCGATGTAGCCCAGTTCGGTGTACGTGGCGGTCGCGGGCCCGGTGAAGCCGACGAACCCCTCGTCCCAGCCGGTCTCCGGGTCGGGCGCGTAGTGGTGCGGGATGCCGGGGGTGAGCCACAGCAGCGCGGGCGCGGTCACCGTCGTACGCCGGCCGTCGGGGCTCTCGTACCACCCGGAACCGGTGCTGATGACGACGGCGACATGGCTGTCGAGGGTGCGGGGGCCGACGGTGGGCAGCGCGCCGTACTGGAGTCCGACGCCGAGGCAGACCATGCCCAGGCGGTGATGGACGGGGCTGGGCGAGAGGAACCGCATCCAGGTGTGGTACATCGCGCTCCTTGCCTGCGCTTCGGTCCAAGCAGCGCCGATCTTTGTCCATGGACGTGATCCTCGCCAGTCGTGAGGGTGGAGCCTATGAGCGAGTTCACGGTGGGTGAAACCGATTTCCTGCTGGACGGCCGGCCGGTACGGCTGCTGTCCGGCGCACTGCACTACTTCCGGGTGCACGAGGCGCAGTGGGGTCACCGGCTGGCGATGCTGCGGGCGATGGGCCTCAACTGCGTGGAGACGTACGTGCCGTGGAACCTCCACGAGCCGCACCCGGGGGACTTCCGGGACGTGGAGGCGCTGGGCCGGTTCCTGGACGCGGCCCGGGAGGCCGGGCTGTGGGCGATCGTCCGCCCGGGCCCGTACATCTGCGCGGAGTGGGAGAACGGCGGCCTGCCGCACTGGCTCCGGGGGCATGCGCGCACGAGCGACGAGCGGTACGTGAGCCAGGTCGAGCGCTGGTTCCGACGACTGCTCCCGCAGGTCGTGGAGCGGCAGCTCGACCGCGGCGGCCCGGTGCTCATGGTGCAGGTGGAGAACGAGTACGGCAGCTACGGCTCGGACGCCGGCTATCTGCGATGGCTTGCCGAACTGCTGCGCGCGGAGGGCGTGTCCGTGCCCCTGTGCACCTCGGACGGCCCCGAGGACCACATGCTCACCGGCGGCTCGGTCCCCGGCGTCCTCGCCACGGTGAACTTCGGCTCGGGCGCCCGCTCGGCCTTCGAGACCCTGCGCCGGCACCGCCCGGACGGCCCGCTGATGTGCATGGAGTTCTGGTGCGGCTGGTTCGACCACTGGGGCGGCGAGCACGTCGTACGGGACGGGCGGGACGCGGCCTCGACGCTGCGGGAGATCCTGGAGTGCGGCGCCTCGGTGAACCTGTACATGGCGCACGGCGGCACCAACTTCGCGGGCTGGGCGGGCGCCAACCGGGGCGGGGGCGCCCTGCACGACGGGCCTCTGGAGCCGGACGTGACGTCGTACGACTACGACGCGCCCATCGACGAGTACGGCAGGCCGACGGAGAAGTTCTGGCGTCTGCGGGAGGTACTGGCCGAGTACGGCCCGGTGGCGGAACTGCCGCCCGCGCCCGGGGTGTTGGGCCTTGGAAGTGACGTGGATCTGACCGGATGGGCGGCCCTGGACGCCGTACTGGAGGAGCGCGGTGGACCGCCCGTCGAGGGGCCCGTCCCGCCGAGCTTCGAGGAGCTGGACGTCGACCGCGGACTCGTGCGGTACGAGGTGACCGTGCCGGGGCCGCGGCAGCCCTATCCACTGATCGCTCGCGGCCTCAGGGACCTCGCGGTGGTGTACGTCGACGGGGAGCGGGCCGGGGTGCTCAACGAGGACGACGTGCAGCTCAAGGAGCTGGTGGCGGGGCACGCGCGCGTGGAGCTGTGGGTGGAGTCGCTGGGGCGGGTCAACTACGGGCCCCGGAGCGGCGAGGCCAAGGGGATCACCGGGGGGCTGCTGCACGAGCGGCAGTTCCTGCACGGGGTGCGGGCGCGGGGGCTCAGACTGGACGCGCTGGACTCGGTGGCTGGGATCAACTTCGGGGCGGTCCCGGGGGGCGGCTCTCCTGGGCTGTACCGGGGTGAGGTGAGCGTGCGGGGCGCCGGGGACGCCGTCCTTGAGCTGCCGGGGTGGACCCGGGGGTTCGTGTGGATCAACGGCTTCAACCTCGGCCGGTACTGGTCCATGGGCCCGCAGCGGACGCTGTACGTGCCGGGTCCGGTGCTGCGGGAAGGCGGCAACGAGGTGTGGGTGCTGGAGCTGGAGGAGGCACCGGCGGACCGGCCCGCGCTCCGGCTGAGCGCGCCGGATCCGGCCCACGAGAATTGGCCCGCGACCTCGTAGAGTGGAACCGGGTTCTGGGCGTCCTGGGGGTACCGGCGTGGCGAACGACGGACCGGTCGAGCACGGATACCCGCATCTGGAGCAGGTGCGGGCCTCGATCACCGCGCTCTGGAAGCGGCTCTCGTACGACACCGTCCAGACGTTCGCGACGAGCGTGGCCCCGGTGGATGTGGCGTTCTGCGACACCGACGATCTCCATCTCGGTGCCCAGCGGGTGGCCCGGGAGCTGGTGCGGCACTACCGGCTGCCCGACGCGCGGCTCGTCGTCGGATTCCGGGAGATGACCCACGCGGCGAACGTCGAACTCACCGCGGGGCCCGAGTACTTCGTCGAGCTGAACGACCGCTTCCGCACGCATCGGCGGGACATCGGGGCGGCGCTGGCCCACGAGGTCATGCATGTGTATCTGCACCGGCTCGGGCTGTCGTTCCCGGGCGTGCGGGAGAACGAGATCCTCACGGACACGGCGGCGACGTATCTGGGGGCGGGGTGGCTGCTGCTCGACGCGTACCGGGAGGACGCGGCGTCGTCGCAGAAGCTGGGGTATCTCACGCCGGAGGAGTTCGGGTACGTGCTGGCGAAGCGGGCGCTGGTGTTCGGGGAGGATCCTTCGGTGTGGTTCACCAGTCCTTCGGCGTACACGGCGTACACCAAGGGCATGGTGAGGGCTCGGGAGGACGAGCAGCAGCCTCCGCTCACGGGGGCGGGGTGGGCGGGGCGGCGGCGGTACGCGCGGGATCGGCGGCATGCGCCGGGGCCGCAGCCGGGGGTTCCCTATACGTTCACCCCTGACGGGGGCGGGCGGTTGCGTGTGTCGTTTCCCTGTCCGACGTGTCATCAGCGGATTCGGGTGCCGGTGCGGGGGAGGGTGCGGGCGCGGTGTGCTTTGTGCCGGACGGTGCTGGAGTGCGACACGTAGGGTTGTGTGCCGTCTGCGGGAGCGTTGTGGCTGGTCGCGCAGTTCCCCGCGCCCCTAGGGTGATCATCCTGACGTCCCATACACAAGGCCCGGCGTCTCCGCCTTGCCAAGCAGCCTCCGTGCTGTTTCTCCAGCCTCTGCCGGGGTCCAACGCGATGCTTTGTCAGCGCTCGGGCCCGGCCTCCAGCCCTCCATCACCGTGATCCGGCCGGCCTCCGCCTCGAAGACCCTGCCCGTCACCCCGGCGCTTGCCTCCGAGCCCAGCCAGACCACCAGCGGCGACACGTTCTCCGGGGCCATCGCGTCGAAGCCCGTGGAAGGGACCGCCATCGTGTCGGCGAAGGTGTGTTCCGTCATCCTCGTCCGCGCCGCCGGGGCGATCGCGTTGACCTGGACGCCGTAGCGGGCCAGTTCCGCGGCGGCGACCAGGGTGAGGCCCACGATGCCTGCCTTCGCCGCGCTGTAGTTGCCCTGCCCGACCGAGCCCAACAGACCTGCCCCGCTTGACGTGTTGACGATCCGGGCCGTCGGCGTACGGCCCGCCTTGGTCTCCGCCCGCCAGTGTGCCGCCGCGTGCCTGAGCGGCAGGAAGTGCCCTTTCAGGTGTACGGCCATCACCGCGTCCCAGTCGTCCTCGCCCAGGTTGACCAGCATCCGGTCGCGCAGGAAGCCGGCGTTGTTGACGAGGGTGTCGAGGCGGCCGTAGGTCTCCAGGGCGGTCGTGATCAGGGACGCGGCGCCCGTGCTGCTCGCGATGTCCCCGCCGTGGGCCACCGCCTCACCGCCCGCCGCGCGGATCTCCTCGGCCACGAGAGCGGCCGGACTGTCGGGGTCCGGGGTGCCGTCGAGGCCGACGCCCAGGTCGTTGACGACGACCCGTGCGCCCTCGGCGGCGAAGGCGAGGGCGTGGGCGCGGCCGAGACCGCGGCCCGCGCCGGTGACGACGACGACCCGGCCGTCGCAGATTCCGGTCATCTCACGTCTCCTTGCTGACAGTTGACGCATTGGCGGCATCGAGGAAGGCCGGTCG
Organism: Streptomyces sp. NPDC048420; assembly: GCF_040651535.1. Lineage (NCBI taxonomy): Bacteria > Bacillati > Actinomycetota > Actinomycetes > Kitasatosporales > Streptomycetaceae > Streptomyces > Streptomyces sp. NPDC048420. Next base: position 321,683 of record NZ_JBEZKG010000008.1, on the reverse strand, counting down.
CTCCCCGCCGCCGTGCACCAGCAGCGAGGCCCCGCTGATGTACGCGGCGGCGTCCGAGGCCAGGAACACGGCCGCCGCGCCCACGTCCGAGGGCTCGGCGAGGCGGCCTAGCGGGACCGTGCGGGCGACGGCCGCGACGCCCTCCTCGTCGCCGTAGTGGAGAGGGGACCGATCGGTGTCGACCATGCCGACGACCAGGGTGTTCACGCGCACCTCCGGCGCCCACTCCACGGCCATCGAGCGCGCGAGGTTCTCCAGGCCCGCCTTGGCCGCCCCGTACGCGGCCGCGCCGGGCGACGGTCGGCCGCCGCTGACGCTTCCGATCATGACGACCGAGCCACGGGACCGCTTCAGATGCCCGTACGCGGCCAGAGACACCGTCAGCGGGGCGAGAAGGTTCAACTCCAGGACTCTCAGGTGCCGTTCGGGTTCGGCCCCGGTGAGCAGCCGATAGGGCGACCCTCCCGCGTTGTTGACCAACACGTCCAGGCGCGGGAGTTCGGCGAAGAAGTCACGTACAGCGTCCGCGTCCCGGACGTCCAGCCCGGCGAACTCCGCCTTCGGCAGCGGCACTTCGGGCGGCCTCCGCGCACAGACGACGACCTCCGCCCCGGCCTCCGCGAAGGACCGGGCGATCCCGGCGCCCACTCCGCGCGTGCCGCCGGTGACGACCACGACCCTCCCGTTCAGCTCCATTCGCCGCTACCCTTCTCACCTAACAAACGTTTGGTGGAAAGGTAGCTGATGCTTCCATGGGTGTCTCCACCTCGGCCCCGGAAAAGGGCCGTGAAAAGAGCGGGATCGCCGTCGTCACCGTCGACTTCCCGCCGGTGAACGCCCTGCCGGTGGACGGCTGGTTGGCGCTGGCCGACGCCGTGCGGACGGCGGGCCGGGACCCCGGGGTCCGGTGTGTGGTGCTGACGGCGGAGGGGCGCGGCTTCAACGCCGGTGTGGACATCAAGGAGCTCCAGGCGCGGGGGCCGGGGGCGCTGGTCGGCGCCAACCGCGGCTGTTTCGAGGCGTTTTCGGCGGTGTACGAGTGCGAGGTGCCTGTCGTCGCGGCCGTGCGGGGGTTCTGTCTGGGCGGCGGGATCGGGCTCGTCGGCAACGCGGACGTGATCGTGGCGAGCGAGGACGCCGTGTTCGGGCTGCCCGAGCTGGACCGCGGGGCGTTGGGTGCGGCCACCCACCTGTCCCGGCTGGTCCCGCAGCATCTGATGCGCGCCCTGTACTACACCTCGCGCACCGTGACGGCGGCCGAGCTGCACCGGCACGGGTCGGTGTGGCGGGTGGTGCCGAGCGACGAACTGATGGACTCCGCCCTGGAGTTGGCGGGCGAGATCGCCGCCAAGGACGGGGAGCTGCTGCGCCTGGCCAAGGCCGCCATCAACGGCATCGACCCCGTCGACGTCCGCCGCAGCTACCGCTTCGAGCAGGGCTTCACCTTCGAGGCGAGCGTCAGCGGGGTCGCCGACCGGGTCCGGGACACCTTCGGCACCCGGGGAAGGGGCGCGTAGATGGGCGACAAGACGATGACCGCCGACGAGGCCGTCTCCCGCCTGCACAGCGGCATGACCCTGGGCATCGGCGGCTGGGGTTCCCGCCGTAAGCCGATGGCCCTGGTCCGCGCGTTGCTGCGCTCCGGCGTCACCGACCTGACGATCGTCTCGTACGGCGGTCCGGACGTCGGCATGCTCGCGGCCTCGGGGCGGATCCGGAAACTGGTCGCCGCCTTCGTCACCCTCGACTCGATCCCCCTCGAACCGCACTACCGCGCGGCCCGCGAGCGCGGCGACTTCGAGCTCGTGGAGATCGATGAGGCGATGTTCATGTGGGGCCTGCGGGCGGCGGCGAACCGGCTGCCCTTCCTGCCGGTGCGGGCGGGTATCGGCTCGGACGTGATGCGGGTCAACCCCGGTCTGCGGACGGTGACTTCGCCGTACGGCGACGGGGAGACCTTCGTCGCCATGCCGGCCCTGCGGCTCGACGCGGCCCTGGTCCACGTCAACCGCGCCGACCGGCTGGGCAACGGCCAGTACCTGGGCCCCGACCCGTACTTCGACGACCTCTTCTGCGAGGCGGCGGACACGGCCTACGTCTCGTGCGAACAGGTCGTCGACACCGCCGAGTTGACGAAGGTGGCGGGCCCGCAGTCGCTGCTGATCAAGCGGCATTCGGTGACGGGGGTCGTGGAGGCCCCGAACGGCGCGCACTTCACGTCCTGCGCACCGGACTACGGCCGGGACGAGGCCGTGCAGAAGGAGTACGCGAGCACGCCCTGGCCGGAGTTCGCCGAGCGGTACCTGCGAGGGGGCACACCGTGACCGTGACGCGGAGCGAGTACTGCGTGATCGCCTGCGCCGACGCCTGGCGCGGGGCCGGTGAGATCGTCGCCAGTCCGATGGGCCTCATCCCCTCCGTCGGCGCCCGGCTGGCGCGGCGCACCTTCTCCCCCGACCTCCTGCTGACCGACGGGGAGGCGATGCTCGTGCGGGACGACGGCACGGTGGAGGGCTGGCTGCCGTACCGACAGCACCTCGCCCTCGTCACCGGCGGCCGACGGCACGTGATGATGGGCGCGAGCCAGATCGACCGGTACGGCAACCAGAACATCTCCTGCATCGGCGACTGGGCGCGGCCGAAGCGGCAGTTGCTGGGGGTGCGGGGAGCGCCGGTCAACACCCTGAACAATCCGACCAGTTACTGGGTGCCGAGGCATTCGCGCCGGGTCTTCGTGGAGAAGGTCGACATGGTGTGCGGGGTGGGGTACGACCATGCGGACGGCGCCCCTCATCACCGTATCCCCAGAGTCGTCTCCGACCTGGGAGTCTTCGACTTCGCGACGCCGGACCACGCGATGCGGCTGGCTTCGGTGCATCCCGGGGTCACCGTGGAGGAGGTCTCGGAGGCCACCGGGTTCGAGCTGGTGGTCCCCGACGAGGTGCCGTACACCCGCGAACCGACCGCTCAGGAGTTGCGGTTGATCCGCGAGGTGATCGATCCGGGGAACACCCGTTCCAGGGAGGTGGGCGGCTGATGGAGACCGCGCTCACCCGGCTGGTCGGGGTCCGGCATCCGATCGTGCAGACCGGGATGGGGTGGGTGGCGGGGCCCCGTCTGGTGTCCGCCACGGCGAACGCGGGTGCGCTCGGCATTCTGGCCTCCGCGACGATGACGCTCGACCAACTCCGGGACGCGGTACGGGAAGTGCGGTCCCGTACCGACGCGCCCTTCGGGGTCAATCTGCGGGCCGACGCGACGGACGCCGGGGACCGGGTGCGGGTGATCGTCGACGAGGGCGTGCGGGTGGCGTCCTTCGCGCTCGCGCCCTCCGCCGAGCTGATCGCGGAGCTGAAGGGGGCGGGGGTTGTCGTCGTCCCGTCCGTGGGGGCCCGCCGGCATGCCGAGAAGGTGGCCGCGTGGGGCGCGGACGCGGTGATCGTGCAGGGCGGCGAGGGCGGCGGGCACACCGGGGAGGTGGCGACGACGGTGCTGCTGCCGCAGGTGGTGGACGCGGTGGACATCCCGGTCGTGGCGGCGGGCGGCTTCTTCGACGGGCGGGGACTGGTCGCGGCGCTGGCGTACGGGGCGGCGGGCGTGGCCATGGGCACCCGGTTCCTGCTCACCTCGGACTCGACCGTGCCGGACGCGGTGAAGGCGCGCTATCTGGCGGCGACGGTGAAGGACGTGACGGTGACCCGGGCGGTGGACGGGCTGCCGCACCGCATGCTGCGTACGGACCTGGTGACCGCGCTGGAGAACTCCGGGCGGGGCAGGGCTTTCTGGCACGCTCTGAGAAGAGCGGCCGGCTTCCGCAAGCTGTCGGGCCTGAGCTGGACGGGAATGGCCCGCGAGGGCCTCGCGATGCACCACGGCAAGGACCTCGCCTGGAGCCAGGTCCTCCTCGCCGCCAACACCCCCATGCTGCTCAAGTCGGCGATGGTGGACGGCCGTACGGATCTCGGGGTCATGGCGTCGGGGCAGGTCGCCGGGGTGATCGACGACCTGCCGTCGTGCGCGGAGCTGGTGGAACGGATCATGAAGGAGGCGGGGGAGACACGGGAGCGGCTCACACCCTCTCGATGACCGTCACGTCCGTTCCGCGGCCGTCACAGCCGCTCGATGATCGTCACGTTCGCCTGTCCCCCGCCCTCGCACATGGTCTGGAGCCCGAACCTCCCTCCCGTGCGCTCCAGTTCGTGCAGCAGGGTCGTCATCAGCTTCACTCCGGTCGCGCCCAGCGGATGTCCGAGGGCGATCGCGCCGCCGTTGGCGTTGACCTTCTCCGGGTCGGCTCCGGTCTCCTTCAGCCAGGCCAGCACCACCGGGGCGAAGGCCTCGTTGATCTCGACGAGGTCGATGTCGTCGATGGTGAGGCCGGTCTTCTTCAGGGCGTGGGCGGTGGCCGGGATGGGCGCGGTGAGCATGCGGATGGGGTCCTCGCCGCGCACGGAGAGGTGGTGCACGCGCGCGCGTGGGGTGAGCCCGTGCTCGCGCACCGCCCGCTCCGAGGCCAGCAGCATCGCCGCCGCCCCGTCGGAGACCTGCGAGGAGCAGGCGGCGGTGATGGATCCGCCCTCGATCACCGGCTTCAGGCCCGCCATCTTCTCCAGGGAGGTGTCCCGGCGCGGCCCCTCGTCGACCGCGACGGGGCCGTAGGCCACCGTCTCCCGTTCGAAGCGCCCCTCGTCGATGGCCCGCAGTGCCCGCCGGTGCGAGCGGAGCGCGAACTGCTCCTGGTCCTCGCGGCTGAGCCCCCACTTCCCGGCGATCATCTCGGCGCCGACGAACTGGTTCACCGCCCGGTCCCCGTACCGCGCCCGCCACCCCTCGCTGCCCGCGAACGGCCCCTGCGTGAGCCCCAGCGGCTCGGCGGCCTGCCGGGTCGCGAAGGCGATCGGGATCATCGACATGTTCTGCACCCCGCCGGCGACCACCAGGTCCTGCGTCCCGGACAGCACGCCCTGCGCGGCGAAGTGCACGGCCTGCTGCGAGGACCCGCACTGCCGGTCCACGGTCACCCCGGGCACCTCCTCGGGCAGCCCGGCCGCCAGCCAGGAGGTCCGCGCGATGTCCCCGGCCTGCGGCCCGACCGCGTCCAGGCACCCGAAGACGACGTCCTCGACGGCGCCGGGGTCCACACCGGCCCGCTCGACCAGCGCGCGCAGCACATGCGCGCCCAGATCGGCCGGGTGGACCCCGCTGAGTCCTCCCCCGCGCCGCCCGACGGGCGTACGGACCGCTTCGACGATGTAGGCCTCGGCCATGGCAACTCCCCAGACTTCCCCATGAGTTACGTGCGTACGGCGATCCCGTCCAGCACCATCGACAGGTACTGCCGGGCGATCTCCTCCGGGCTGTGCTGTCCGCCGGGCCGGTACCAGGACGCGGCGACCCACACGGTGTCGCGCACGAACCGGTAGGTCAGCCGGACGTCGAGGTCGGCCCGGAACACCTCGGCCGCGACCCCGCGCTCCAGCGTGGACAGCCAGGCCTTCTCGAACCTGCGCTGCGACTCGGCGAGGAACGCGAACCGCTCCTGCGCCACCAGCTGCCTGCTCTCCTTCTGGTAGATCGCGACGGCGGCGCGGTGCCGGTCGATCTCCCGGAACGACTCGGTGACCAGGGCCTCCAAGGTCTCGCGCGGGCCGAGCTCGGCGCCCAGGACGGCGTCGTAGCCGTCCCAGAGCTCGTCGAGGAAGGTCCGCAGGATCTCCTCCAGCATCGATTCCTTGGAGTCGAAGTGGTAGTAGAGGCTGCCCGCGAGCATGCCCGCGTGGTCCGCGATCTTGCGTACGGTCGTGGCGTTGTAGCCCTGTTCGGCGAAGACCTCGGCCGCGGTGTCGAGGAGTTCACGCCGGCGCGCGGGCGCTGCGGCGCTCACCTGGGGCTTCTTCTTGGTCGGCTTGGTCGGCACGGAGTCATTGTCGTCCTATGCGTGCTGGCTGCTGACGGCGACGACCTCGCCGGTCATGTACGACGAGTAGCCGGACGCCAGGAACACGATCACGTTGGCCACCTCCCATGGCTCGGCGTACCGCCCGAAGGCCTCTCGCGCGGTCAGCTCCTCCAGCAGTTCGGCCGAGGTCACCTTCACCAGGTGGGGGTGCATGGCGAGGCTCGGCGACACAGCGTTGACGCGTACGCCGTACTCGGCCGCCTCCAGCGCCGCGCACCGGGTCAGCGCCATCACCCCGGCCTTCGCGGCTGCGTAGTGCGCCTGTCCGGTCTGGGCGCGCCAGCCGACGACGGAGGCGTTGTTGACGATGACGCCGCCCTGAGAGTCCTTCATGCGCCGCAGGGCCGCGCGGGTGCACCGGAAGGTGCCGTTGAGGGTGACGTCCAGGACCCGGGACCACTGTTCGTCGGTCATGTCGACGAGTTCCGAGGTCCCGCCCAGGCCGGCGTTGTTGACGACTATGTCGAGCCGTCCGTGTTCCCTCACGGCCGCGTCGAACAGCGCCCCCACCTGTGCCTCGTCGGTGACGTCGCACGCCACGGACGTCACCGCGCCCGGGAACTGCCCGGTCAGCTCCGCGCCGTACTCCTTGAGCCGGCGCGCGTGCGCGTCGCTGATCAGCACGCGCGCGCCCTCCTCCAGGAAGCGGCGCGCGGTCGCCCCGCCGATGCCCGCGCCGGCGGCGGCGGTGATGACGGCGGTACGTCCTTTCAGCAGCCCGTGCCCCGGTTCGTACACCGGACTCTCGACGCCTGTCATAGCGCCACGCTAACCTACCAAACACTTGTTAGGGAAGGACGGATGGCCATGGATCTGGCGTTCACGCAGGACGAGGAGGCCTTCCGTGCCGAGGCCCGCGCGTGGCTGCACACTCATGTGCCCGCCGCTCCGCTCCCGTCCCTGGAGACCGAAGAGGGCTTCGCGGCCCATCGCGCCTGGGAGGCCGAACTGGCCGCCGGCCGCTGGTCGGTGGTCAACTGGCCCCTCCGGTACGGCGGCCGGGACTCCGGGCTGATCCGCTGGCTGCTGTTCGAGGAGGAGTACTACGCGGCGGGGGCGCCCGGACGCGTGGGGCAGAACGGCGTCAGCCTCCTCGCCCCGACCCTCTTCGACCACGGCACCGAGGAGCAACGCGCGCGCGTACTGCCCCCGATGGCCACCGGCGAGGTGGTCTGGGCGCAGGCCTGGTCGGAGCCGGAGGCGGGCTCGGACCTGGCATCCCTGCGCTCGAAGGGCGTCCGCGTGGACGGCGGCTGGCTGCTGACCGGCCAGAAGACCTGGTCCTCCCGGGCCGCGTTCGCGGACCGCGCGTTCGGCCTGTTCCGCACCGACCCGGACACCCCGAAACCCCACCAGGGCCTGACCTACCTGATGTTCGACCTGCACGCCCCGGGCGTCACCGTCCGCCCGATCCGCCGCCTCGACGGAAAACCCGCCTTCGCCGAGCTCTTCCTGGACGAGGTGTTCGTGCCGGACGAGGACGTCATCGGCGAGCCCGGCCAGGGCTGGCGGATCGCGATGTCGGCGGCGGGCAACGAACGGGGCCTGACGCTGCGCTCACCGGGCCGGTTCCTGGCGGGCGCCGACCGGCTGTTCACCCTCTGGCAGTCCCAGGGCAGCCCCACGCCCACCCGCGCGCGCGTGGCCGACGCCCTGATCGGCGCCCGCACCTACCAGCTCTTCACCCACGCGGCCGCCTCCCGCTTCCTGAACGGCGAGACACTCGGCCCCGAGTCCAGCCTCAACAAGGTCTTCTGGTCCGAGTACGACATCGCGCTCACCGAGACGGCCCTGGATCTCCTCGGCGAGGAGGACCCGGACTGGTCCGAGCGCTACGTCTTCGCCCTCGCCGGCCCGATCTACGCCGGCACGAACGAGATCCAACGGGACATCATCGCGGAACGCCTGCTGGGCCTCCCGAAGGGACGCCGCTGATGCGCTTCCTCCTCGACACCGGGCACCGCGACTTCGCCGCCTCCCTGAACGCGATGCTGACGTCCGCGGGCACTCCGTCGGTCATACGGGACTGGAGCCGCGGCGACCACGACGGCGGCCGTGCGCTGTGGCGCCGTATCGCCGAGGCGGGAGTGTTCGCGCTGGCGGTACCGGAGACCTACGAGGGCTTGGGCCCACGCCCTGTCGAACTCACCGTGGCGTTCCTGGAGTTGGGCCGCCACGCGGTACCGGGCCCCTTGGTGGAAACGGTGACGGCGGCAACGCTGCTCACGTCACTGGATGACACCGGCCTGGCGAAACGCATGCTGCCGTCGCTGGCCGCGGGTGAGTCGACGGCAACCCTGACCACAGGGTGGTACGCACTGGACGCAGACATGGCGGACCTACGGCTGACCCTCTCGGCCCGTCCGGAAAATCCAGCGCCTCCGGCGGAAAATCCGGCCTCTCCGTCGAAAAATCCAGCCCCTCCGGCGTTTGAGGAGCGGGGGTCCGGGGGCGGAGCCCCTGGGAGCGGGGTCGAAGGGGCGGCAGCCCCTGGGAGCGGGGTCGAAGGGGCGGCAGCCCCTGGGAGCGGGGTCGAAGGGGCGGCAGCCCCTGGGGATGGGACGGGTAGGGGCGGCGGGGGCGAGAAAGCCCCGACCCGCACCCCCACCGAGCTCCGCCTGGCTCCCCCACCCGACCACCCCCCACGCCCCTCCCTGGACCCCGCCCGCCGCCTCTTCAAGACTCCCCACGCCGGTGAACTCCTCGCCACCGACCCACCCCTGAGGCCCGCCCTCCTGATGGCCCGCCTCACCACCGCCGCCCAAGCCCTCGGAGTGGGCCTCGCCCTCCTCGACAAGACCGTCTCCTACGTGAAGCAGCGCACCCAGTTCGGCGTCCCCATCGGCTCGTTCCAGGCCGTCAAACACCAACTCGCCGACGTGAAGATCGCGTTGGAGTTCGCCCGCCCCTTACTCTTCGGCGCCGCCCTGACGATGACCGAGGAAGACGTCGCCGCCGCAAAGGTCACGGCGTGCGAGGCGGCGTACAAAAGCGCCCGCACGGCGCTCCAGCTGCACGGCGCGATCGGGTACACCGCGGAGTACGACCTGTCCCTGTGGCTCACCAGGGCCCGCGCCCTGCGCACCGCTTGGGGCACCCCCGACGAGTGCCGCGAGACAGTCCTCAGTGGTGGTGGTCGCCGCTGGTGACCTCCCGGTACTCCTCCACCGTCGGCTTCTCGATCCGCGTGTCGGGCCCGAACATCGCCCGCGCGAGCCCGGCCCGCACCCGCTGGGAGCGCTTGACCGGCCGCCGCACCCCGTTGGCGTCGACGAGCGGCCCGATCTCGTACGGCGGGTTCTGCTCGTGCTGGGTGAGGGTGTGCAGCTGCTCCTGTGCGAGGGGCTCGTGGACCTCGACGAACTCCCCGTGCGGGAGCCGCCTGATGGTGCCGGTCTCCCGCCCGTGCAGCACCTTGTCCCGGTCCCGGCGCTGCAGTCCGAGACAGATCCGCTTGGTGACGACGAAGGCGAGCACCGGCACCACGAAGACCGACACCCGCACGAACCAGGTGATCGCGTTGATGGACAGATGCAGATGCGTGGCCACGATGTCGTTGCCGCCGCCGATCAGCAGGACGACGTAAAGGCTGAGCCAGGCCACCCCGAGCCCGGTGCGGACGGGCACGTTCCGCGGCCGGTCCAGGATGTGGTGCTCGCGTTTGTCGCCGGTGATCCACGCCTCGACGAAGGGATAGACGCCGAGCGCGAGCAGGATCAGCGGGAAGAGGGAGAAGGGGATGAAGACGCCCAGCTGGAGGGTGTGGCCCCAGGCGTTGATCTCCCATCCCGGCATCACCCGGATCAGCCCCTCGGAGAAGCCGAGATACCAGTCGGGCTGGGCACCGGTGGTCACCAGGTCCGGCCGGTAAGGACCGAACGCCCACACGGGGTTGATCTGGGCGAGTCCGCCCATCAGTGCCAGCACGCCGAAGGTCAGGAAGAAGAAGCCGCCCGCCTTGGCCATGTAGACCGGCAGGAACGGCATGCCGACCACGGACCTGTTGTCGCGTCCTGGCCCCGGGTACTGGGTGTGCTTGTGGTAGAAGACCAGGATCAGATGGGCCACCACCAGGCCGAGCATGATCCCGGGCAGCACCAGGACATGGATCGGGAAGAGCCTCGGGATGATGTCGTGGCCCGGGAACTCCCCGCCGAACAGGAAGAAGGACAGATACGTCCCGACGATCGGCACGGACAGGATCGCGCCCTGCGCGAAGCGGATGCCGGTGCCGGACAGCAGGTCGTCGGGGAGGCTGTAGCCGGTCAGGCCGGTGATGATGCCGAGGAACAACAGGGTCCAGCCGAACACCCAGTTGAGCTCGCGCGGCTTGCGGAAGGCGCCGGTGAAGAACACCCGCATCATGTGCACGAGCATGCCGGTGACGAAGACCAGCGCCGCCCAGTGGTGGATCTGCCGGATCAGCAGACCGCCGCGCACGTCGAAGCTGATGTCGAGCGTGGACTCGAACGCCCTGGTCATGATCACGCCGTTGAGGGGCTCGTAGGAGCCGTGGTAGACGACCTCGACCCCGCTGGGCTCGAAGAACAGCGTGAGGTAGACGCCGGTCAGGATCAGGACGAGGAAGCTGTAGAGACAGACCTCGCCCAGCATGAACGACCAGTGGTCCGGAAAGACCTTGCGCATGTTGGCCTTGGCCAGCGCGTACAGACCGAGCCGCCCGTCCGCCCAGTCGGCGAGCTTCTCGCCCTTGCCGGACTCCGCCCTACGAGCCGTCCGCTTCACCGATCGTGCGCCGTCCATACGTCGTCGCCTCCCCGTCGGATCAACCACAGCGTGGCACGGCCCTGCGGCGAAGCCAACGGGGCGGACAGCCGACCCCGCACCCGGCGCGCTCTCCCCTCACCTGTGTTCGCTATTTTGTTCGCCGCAGCCCCCACCGGCTCGATCACCACCCCTGTCACTCCGAGGAGCCGGCCGTGGAACCCGAATCCACCGTCACCACCTGCTATCGCCATCCCGCCGTGGAGTCCCATGTCCGCTGCACCCGGTGCGAGCGGTACATCTGCCCGGCCTGTATGCGAGAGGCGGCCGTAGGTCATCAGTGCCCGGAGTGCGTGCGGGAGGGTGCGCGGTCAGTGCGCCAGGCCCGGACCGCGTTCGGCGGGCGGATCACAGCCGTACCCCTGGTGACGTACGTCCTCATCGGCCTCAACGTGCTCGCCTACGTCGCCGAGATCGTGCGTCCGGCGATCGTGGACCGCTTCGAGATGCTGGGGGCCGGGCTCCTGGGCCCGGACGGCGGGCACTACGTGTGGCAGGCGGCCCATCCCGCCGACTTCCACGCCGAGGGTGTCGTCGACGGCGAGTGGTACCGCCTGCTGACCGGCGCCTTCCTCCATCTGCCGCCCACCGAGGGCACGTTCGGGATCCTGCACATCGTGATGAACATGGTGTCGCTGTGGAACATCGGCCGCGTGGTCGAGGCCCAGCTCGGCCGGATCCGGTACATCGCCCTGTACCTGCTGTCGGCGCTCGGGGGCTCGGTCCTCGTCCTGCTGCTCGCGCCCACCACACCCACGCTCGGCGCGTCCGGCGCGATCTTCGGGCTCGGTGCCGCGTACTACGTGATGGCCCGCCGGCTCGGCGCCGACATGGCCCAGGTCAACCGCTTCATGGCGGGCCTGCTGCTGTGGCTGGTGATGTCCGCGTGGCTGACGTCCTGGCAGGGCCACCTCGGCGGCCTGCTCGCCGGTGGCATCGTCACCTTCGCCTACGCGTACGCTCCCCGGGACGGCCGTCGCGCGCTGGTGCAGGCGGGAGCATGTGCCGTACTGCTGGTGCTGCTCCTGGTGGGCGCGTGGACCAAGGTCGCCGAGCTGACGGGAGCCCAGTGAGACGCGCCGGCCTCCTGCTCTTCGCGGCCGTCCCCGTGATCGTCACGGCGTCGGTCTACTTCCTCGCGCCCGAGGACTCCGGCGCGAGCGGGGCGGGCCCCGACCTCTCGACCGCCTACCGGTCGCAGGCGGCCCAGGACGCCAGGGGTGCCCAGGGCGCCAAGGCCTGGGCCGAGGGGGCGAAACGCGGGGCGGACGACGTGCTCACCGGCGCGCCGCCGGGCCTGGCCGCCCCCGCGAAGAAGGACCTCGCGCAGCAGCTCGTGGCCAGCGCCGAGAACTCCACCCTCGACTGGCGCAGCGCCTACGCCTACGTCGAGGACATCGGCGACGGCCAGGGCTACACGGCCGGCCTCATCGGCTTCTGCACCGGCACCCACGACCTGCTCACCCTGGTCGAGCGCTACACGAAGGCCCACCCCGACAACGCTCTCGCGCCGTACATCCCCGCCCTGCGCGAGGTCGACGGCACCGACTCGCACGAGGGCCTGGACCCGGGCTTCACGGCCGCCTGGAAGGCGGAGGCCGCCCGGCCGGCCTTCCAGAAGGCCCAGGACGCGGAGCGCGACCGCGTCTACTTCGATCCGGCCGTCCGCCTCGCCAAGCTCGACGGCCTGGGCGAGCTCGGCCAGTTCGTGTACTACGACGCCATGGTCTTCCACGGCCCCGGCACCGACGCCACCAGCTTCTACGGCATGCGCGAACGCGCCCTGAAGAAGGCCGACAGCCCGACCGAGGGCGGCTCCGAGAAGGCCTACCTGGACGCCTTCCTGGACATCCGCCGGACGGCGATGAGGACCCGGGACGCGGGCATCGACACCTCCCGTGTCGACACCGCGCAACGACGGTTCCTGAACGACGGGAACCTGGCCCTGGAGACCCCGCTGGAGTGGCAGGTGTACGGGGAGACGTTCAAGGTGCCGTAGAGAAAAGGCGACAGCGCCTGCCCGGAGTCCGGTCGGGGACTGGAGGGGCAGGCGCCGTCAGTGTTCCGTACGCCTTTGTACGGGACGTCTATGCGGGTGTGGTCACACCAGCGGTGATCACACCATCAGCGAGCGGTCCGTCGGCCGGATCGGCGCCGGCAGCTCGCTCGCGCCGTTCAGGAAGCGGTCGCAGCCGCGGGCGGCCGAGCGGCCCTCCGCGATCGCCCACACGATGAGCGACTGGCCGCGGCCCGCGTCACCGGCGACGAACACGCCCGGCACGTTGGTCTGGAAGTCGGCGTCGCGGGCGATGTTGCCGCGCTCGTCGAGGTCCAGGCCGAACTGCTCGACCAGGCCGTTCTCCCGGTCGGTGCCGGTGAAGCCCATCGCGAGGGTGACCAGCTGGGCGGGGATCTTGCGCTCCGTGCCCGGCTTCGGGGTCAGCTTGCCGTCGATGAACTCGACCTCGCTGAGGTGCAGCCACTGGACGTTGCCGTCCTCGTCACCCTCGAAGTGGGTCGTCGAGACGGAGTAGACCCGCTCGCCGCCCTCCTCGTGCGCCGAGGTGACCTTGTACAGCATGGGGAAGGTCGGCCACGGCTGGTGCGGCGCCCGGTCCTCGCCCGGCCGGGGCATGATCTCCAGCTGGGTGACGGAGGCCGCGCCCTGGCGGTGGGCGGTGCCCACGCAGTCGGCGCCGGTGTCGCCACCGCCGATGACCACGACGTGCTTGCCCTCGGCCGAGATCGGGGCGGTGACGTAGTCGCCCTCCTGCACCTTGTTGGCCAGCGGCAGGTACTCCATGGCCTGGTGGATGCCCTTGAGCTCGCGGCCCGGCACCGGAAGGTCACGCGCGGTGGTGGCACCGGCGGCGATCACGACGGCGTCGTACCGCTTCTTCAGGTCGGTCGCCTTGAGGTCGCGGCCGATCTCGATGCCGGTACGGAAGCGGGTGCCCTCCGCGCGCATCTGCTCGATACGGCGGTTGATGTGCCGCTTCTCCATCTTGAACTCGGGGATGCCGTACCGGAGGAGGCCTCCGATGCGGTCCGCGCGCTCGTAGACGGCGACGGTGTGACCGGCCCGGGTGAGCTGCTGCGCGGCGGCCAGGCCCGCGGGGCCCGAGCCGATGACCGCGACGGTCTTGCCGGACAGGCGCTCCGGGGCCTGCGGCGCGACATCGCCGCTGTCCCACGCCTTGTCGATGATCGAGACCTCGACGTTCTTGATGGTCACGGCCGGCTGGTTGATGCCGAGCACACACGCCGACTCACAGGGAGCCGGGCACAACCGACCGGTGAACTCCGGGAAGTTGTTGGTCGCGTGCAGACGCTCCGACGCGGCCGCCCAGTCCTCGCGGTAGGCGTAGTCGTTCCACTCGGGGATGAGGTTCCCGAGCGGACAGCCGTTGTGACAGAACGGGATACCGCAGTCCATGCAGCGGGACGCCTGCTTCGAGATGATCGGAAGCAGCGAACCCGGGACGTAGACCTCGTTCCAGTCCTTCAGACGTACGTCGACGGGGCGGGACTTGGCGACCTCACGGCCGTGGTTCAGGAAGCCCTTCGGGTCAGCCATTGATCGCCGCCTCCATCATCTTCTCGGTGATCTCGGACTCGGAGAGTCCCGCCTGCTCGGCGGCGTCCTTGGCGGCGAGCACTGCCTTGTACGTGCTGGGGATGATCTTGCTGAAGCGGTCCACCGCGGTGTCCCACTCGGCCAGGAGCTTCTCGGCGACCGTGGAGCCGGTCTCCTCCTGGTGGCGGCGCACCACGTCGTGCAGCCACTGCTTGTCGGTGTCGTCCAGCGCCTCTACGGCGTTCACGTTGCCGACGTTGACGTTGTCCCGGTCGAGGTCGATCACGTAGGCGATACCGCCGGACATGCCGGCCGCGAAGTTGCGGCCCGTCTCGCCGAGGACCACCGCGTGACCGCCGGTCATGTACTCACAGCCGTGGTCGCCCACGCCCTCGGAGACGACCGTCGCGCCGGAGTTGCGGACGCAGAACCGCTCACCCGTACGACCGCGCAGGAACAGCTCGCCGCCGGTCGCGCCGTAGGCGATGGTGTTGCCCGCGATCGTCGAGTACTCGGCGAGGTGGTCGGCGCCCCGGTCGGGGCGGACGATCACCCGGCCGCCGGAGAGGCCCTTGCCGACGTAGTCGTTGGCGTCGCCCTCCAGGCGCAGCGTGACACCGCGCGGCAGGAAGGCGCCGAAGGACTGGCCGGCCGAGCCCGTGAAGGTGATGTCGATGGTGTCGTCGGGCAGGCCCGCGCCACCGAACTTCTTCGTCACCTCGTGGCCGAGCATGGTGCCGACCGTGCGGTTGATGTTGCGGATCGCGACCTGGGCGCGCACCGGCTGGGCGTCGGTCGCCGAGTCGGCGGCCAGGGCGTCGGCGGCGAGCTTGATGAGCTCGTTGTCGAGCGCCTTCTCCAGGCCGTGGTCCTGCTCGATGACCTGGTGCAGCGCGGCACCCTCGGGCAGCTCGGGCACGTAGAAGAGCGGGGCCAGGTCCAGGCCCTGCGCCTTCCAGTGGTTGACCGCGCGGGTCACGTCGAGGGTCTCGGCGTGGCCGACGGCCTCCTCGATGGAGCGGAAGCCCAGCTCGGCGAGGAGCTCGCGGACCTCTTCGGCGATGAACTTGAAGAAGTTCACGACGTACTCGGCCTTGCCGGTGAAGCGGTCGCGGAGCACCGGGTTCTGGGTGGCGATGCCGACCGGGCAGGTGTCCAGGTGGCAGACGCGCATCATGACGCAGCCGGAGACGACGAGCGGCGCGGTCGCGAAACCGAACTCCTCGGCGCCGAGCAGCGCGGCGATGACGACGTCACGGCCGGTCTTGAGCTGGCCGTCGGTCTGGACGACGATCCGGTCGCGCAGGCCGTTGAGCAGCAGCGTCTGCTGGGTCTCGGCGAGGCCGAGCTCCCAGGGGCCGCCCGCGTGCTTCAGCGAGGTGAGCGGAGAGGCACCCGTACCGCCGTCGTGGCCGGAGATCAGGACGACGTCCGCGTGCGCCTTGGACACACCCGCCGCGACCGTGCCGACGCCGACCTCGGAGACCAGCTTCACGTGAATCCGCGCCTGCGGGTTCGCGTTCTTCAGGTCGTGGATCAGCTGGGCCAGGTCCTCGATCGAGTAGATGTCGTGGTGCGGCGGCGGGGAGATCAGACCGACACCCGGGGTGGAGTGCCGGGTCTTGGCGACCCACGGGTAGACCTTGTGGCCGGGCAGCTGGCCGCCCTCGCCGGGCTTGGCGCCCTGGGCCATCTTGATCTGGATGTCGTCCGCGTTGACCAGGTACTCGGAGGTCACACCGAAGCGGCCGGAGGCGACCTGCTTGATCGACGAACGGCGCGCCGGGTCGTAAAGACGGTCCGCGTCCTCGCCGCCCTCACCGGTGTTGGACTTGCCGCCCAGCTGGTTCATGGCGATGGCGAGCGTCTCGTGCGCCTCCTTGGAGATGGAGCCGTACGACATGGCGCCGGTGGAGAAGCGCTTGACGATCTCGGAGACCGGCTCGACCTCGTCGACGGAGATCGGCTGGCGGTCGCTCTTGAAGCCGAACAGGCCGCGCAGCGTCATGAGCCGCTCGGACTGCTCGTTCACGCGGTCCGTGTACTTCTTGAAGATGTCGTAGCGGTTCGCACGCGTCGAGTGCTGGAGGCGGAAGACCGTCTCCGGGTCGAACAGGTGCGGCTCGCCCTCACGGCGCCACTGGTACTCGCCACCTATCTCCAGCGCGCGGTGCGCGGGAGCGATGCCGGAGGCGGGGTACGCCTTGGCGTGCCGGGCGGCGACCTCCTTGGCGATGACGTCGATGCCGACGCCGCCGATCTTGGAGGCGGTCCCGCTGAAGTACTTCTCCACGAAGCCCTCTTCGAGACCGACGGCCTCGAAGACCTGGGCGCCGCGGTAGGAGGCGACGGTCGAGATGCCCATCTTCGACATGACCTTGAGTACACCCTTGCCCAGGGCGTAGATCAGGTTGCGGATGGCCTGCTCGGGCTCCATGCCGTCCAGGAAGGTGCCCGCGCGCAGCAGGTCCTCGACGGACTCCATGGCGAGGTACGGGTTCACGGCCGCGGCGCCGAAGCCGATCAGCAGGGCGACGTGGTGGACCTCGCGGACGTCACCGGCCTCGACCAGCAGACCCACCTCGGTGCGCTGCTTGGTGCGGATGAGGTGGTGGTGGACGGCCGCGGTGAGCAGCAGCGACGGGATCGGCGCGTGCTCGGCGTCGGAGTGCCGGTCGGACAGGACGATCAGCCGGGCGCCGTTCTCGATGGCCGCGTCGGCCTCGGCGCAGATCTCCTCGATGCGGGCGGCGAGGGCGTCGCCGCCGCCGGAGACCCGGTACAGGCCGGAGAGGGTCGCGGCCTTGAAGCCGGGCATGTCGCCGTCGGCGTTGATGTGGATGAGCTTGGCCAGCTCGTCGTTGTCGATCACCGGGAAGGGCAGGGTGACCGTACGGCAGGACGCGGCGCTCGGCTCAAGGAGGTTGCCCTGCGGGCCCAGCGAGCTGCGCAGCGAGGTCACGAGCTCCTCGCGGATCGCGTCCAGCGGCGGGTTGGTGACCTGCGCGAACAGCTGGGTGAAGTAGTCGAAGAGCAGCCGGGGGCGCTCGGAGAGAGCAGCGATCGGCGAGTCCGTACCCATCGAACCGATGGGCTCCGCGGCCGACTTGGCCATCGGCGCCAGGAGGATGCGCAGCTCCTCCTCGGTGTAGCCGAAGGTCTGCTGGCGGCGGGTGACCGAGGCGTGGGTGTGCACGATGTGCTCACGCTCGGGCAGGTCGGAGAGCTCGATCTCCCCGGCCTCCAGCCACTCCGCGTACGGCTGTTCGGCGGCGAGGGCGGCCTTGATCTCGTCGTCCTCGATGATGCGGTGCTCGACGGTGTCGACGAGGAACATCCGGCCCGGCTGGAGACGGCCCTTGCGGACCACCTTGGCGGGGTCGATGTCGAGGACGCCGACCTCGGAGCCGAGGACGACCAGACCGTCGTCGGTGACCCAGTAGCGGCCGGGGCGAAGGCCGTTGCGGTCGAGGACCGCGCCGACCTGCTTGCCGTCGGTGAAGGTGACACAGGCCGGGCCGTCCCAGGGCTCCATCATCGTGGAGTGGAACTCGTAGAACGCGCGGCGGGCGGGCTCCATGGAGTCGTGGTTCTCCCACGCCTCCGGGATCATCATCAGCACGGAGTGCGGCAGCGAACGGCCGCCCAGGTGCAGGAGTTCGAGGACCTCGTCGAAGGACGCCGAGTCGGAGGCCTCGGGCGTACAGATCGGGAAGACCCGCTCGATGGCCTTGTCGTCGTTGCCGAAGAGGTCGGAGACCAGCTGGGACTCGCGGGCGCGCATCCAGTTGCGGTTGCCCTTGACGGTGTTGATCTCACCGTTGTGGGCGACGAACCGGTAGGGGTGGGCGAGCGGCCACGACGGGAAGGTGTTCGTGGAGAACCGGGAGTGCACGAGCGCGATCGCGGAGGCGAAGCGGCGGTCGGACAGGTCCGGGAAGAAGGGCTCCAGCTGGCCGGTGGTCAGCATGCCCTTGTAGACGATGGTCCGCGCGGACAGCGAGGGGAAGTAGACGTCGACCTCGCGCTCGGCGCGCTTGCGCAGCACGAAGGCCTTGCGGTCGAGGTCGATACCCCTAGAAGGCGCTGCGGAGCCGTCGCTGACGAAGACCTGGCGGAAGGCCGGCATCGTCGAGCGTGCGGTCGCGCCGAGCAGCTCGGGGGCGACGGGAACCTCGCGCCAGCCGAGAACGGTCAGGCCCTCGTCCGCGGCGATCGTCTCGATCTTCGAGACGGCGTCCTCGGTGCCCTCCTCGGGCAGGAAGGCGATACCGACGGCGTAGGCACCGGCCGCGGGCAGTTCGAAGCCGGCGACCTCGCGGAAGAAGGTGTCCGGAACCTGGGACAGGATGCCCGCGCCGTCACCCGAGTCGGGCTCGGAGCCGGTGGCACCGCGGTGCTCCAGGTTGCGCAGAACCGTGAGCGCCTGCTCGACCAGCGCATGGCTCGCCTCGCCGGTGAGGGTGGCCACGAAACCGACGCCACAGGCGTCCTTCTCGTTGCGGGGGTCGTACATACCCTGCGCAGCAGGGCGAGCATCCATGAACGACCACTTCTGGCCATTCGTGGAGTGCTGGGACGGCTGGCGCGGCGTACGCATCGGCTCTCCCGTCGTCGTCAACTGGCATATGCAGATTGCCGAGGGACGACGTTGGCCCTCTGCGTGTGTGCAAAATTTCGTGCAGGTTACATGATGGAGCGGTTCTCGGAAACTGGATATTCCGTTCCAACATGCGGACGCCATGCCGTGCGAAGGGGGTGCCGCACACATGGCCTGAAGTATGTGGTTCCAGACCGGACTGATCGGTCAGATCGTCGTCCATCGGCCCGGGGGGCGGAGGGGGCTGCGTCGCCCACCCCGCGAGTGCGCCGCAAGCGTCATTGCCCACAGCGCTTACGGCTCATGCCCAGTGGTTAAGCATTCGAAACCAGCGAGTAACGGCTACTTATGCGGCCCAACGCATAAGTAGCAGCCGATCTATCCTACGGCCGTTCCGAACAAACTGCCCAGGGCGTACGTCACACCGGCCGCCGCCCCTCCCAGCACGAGCTGCCGCAGCCCGCTGTACCACCAGGTCCGCGCGGTCACCCTGGCCACCACGGCACCGCACGCGAACAGCCCGAGAAGGGCGAGCAGCAGGGCGGGCCAGAGCACGGTCGCACCGAGCAGATACGGGAGTACGGGGAGCAGGGCACCCAGCGCGAAGGACCCGAAGCTGGACACGGCGGCGACGAGCGGCGAGGGCAGGTCGCCGGGGTCGATGCCGAGCTCCTCGCGGGCATGGATCTCCAGGGCCTGCTCGGGATCCTTCGACAGCTGCCGGGCAACCTCCCTGGCCAGCTCGGGCTCGACCCCCCGCCCTTCGTACAGCGCGGCGAGCTCCGCCTCCTCGTCCTGGGGGTGCTTGCGCAGCTCCCGCCGCTCCACATCCAGCTCGGCCTCGACGAGCTCGCGCTGCGAGGCGACGGAGGTGTACTCACCGGCGGCCATGGAGAAGGCGCCGGCGGCGAGCCCCGCAAGGCCGGTCAGCACGACGGTGTGGTGACCGACGGCCCCGCCCGCGACACCGGTCATCAGGGCGAGGTTGGAGACGAGCCCGTCCATGGCCCCGAAGACGGCGGGCCTGAGCCAGCCGCCGTTCACGTCCCGGTGCGTGTGGTTGTCACGGTGCGCCTCGTGCAGTGGCGCTTCGATGTCGATGACGGCCATTCCGGTCCCCCAGGAAAGCTAAGCCAAAGCTAACTTTGGACAGATTCTAATTCTCAACAGCGCTCACGTTACGTCCGCTCATTCCCGCCCGCCAGCAAGGAGAGGCTGCGCTAACCTGCACCTTTACCGTCGAGCGCTCATTCGATAGCTAGCTTGCACAGATGTCGACCGGGTGACGTTGGGACCGAGGAGGCTCCGGTCAACCGCCGACGGTGGGACACATCCGCAAAAGGTGTCTCTGTGGAAAGGCCCGCGTATGACATCGATCGCCTGCGTCCCCCCGCCCCCGGTGCCGCGGAGCACCGCCGAACTCCGTGAGCGGGCCCGCGGCGCCCTGCTGGGCCTGGCCGTCGGGGATGCCCTCGGCGCCCCCGCCGAGAACCTGAAGCCCTCGGAGATCCGCGCCCGCTGGGGCCGTATCGAGGGCTACGTCGTGGACGAACCGGCCGGCACGGACGACACGGAGTACGCGATCTTCTCCGGCCTCCTCCTGGCCCGGCACGGCTCGGCCCTCACCGCGTCCCATGTGGAGGCGGCCTGGCACGAGTGGATCGCGGACCGCGACGAGGGCCCCTTCCGGGGCGCCGGTTTCAGTGAGCGCGGCACGCTGGAGAACCTCCGCCGAGGCCTCGCGGCCCCCATCTCGGCCCAGCACCGCCACGCCTGGAGCGACGGTCTGGCCATGCGGGCGGCCCCGTTCGGCGTCTTCGCCGCAGGCCGCCCGGCGGAGGCGGCCCGCCTGGTGGCCGTCGACGGCTCGGTGAGCCACGACGGCGAGGGCATCTACGGCGGCCAGGCGGTGGCGGCGGGCGTGGCGGCGGCGATGGCGGGCGCCCCCACGATCGCCGTCGTCGCCTCCGCGCTGGCGGTGATCCCGGACGACAGCTGGACGGCGAGGTCCTTGAGGAGGGCGGTGGCGGTCGCGCACCGGGGCGAACGCGCGGTCCGCTCCGCCGTCGTCATCGGCGGCTACCCCTGGACCGACCTGGCCCCGGAGGCGGTGGCCCTCGCCTTCGGCGCGTACGCGGCGGCGGACGGCGACTTCCGCGAGGCGGTCCTGACGGCGGTGAACATGGGGCGCGACGCGGACACGACGGCGGCGGTGGCGGGGGCGCTGGCGGGCGCGACGAGGGGCGCGACGGCGATCCCACCCGACTGGGCCTCGGCGATCGGCCGGGCGAGGGGAAGCTGCCTGCCGTCGATGGCGGGCCATCATGTGCTGGACGTGGCGGAGTTGCTGGTGACGGGCCCGGACGCCTTCGTTCCGACGGCAGGCAGCAACACGGAGGTGTCCTCATGACTCCGCCGATCCCATGGGACGAATCAACGGGGCTCACGGCGAAGCCGAACGCACCCGCACCCGACGACGAAAGCGAGACGGGTGGTGCGGGTGGGAGCAAACAGGCCGAAGGCGCCGCTCAAAGAGTCACCGGACTCCTCCTCGGCCTAGCCGCAGGCGACGCCGCCGGCTGGCCGTCCGCCCGCCACAGAGCCGCCCGCATGCCCGACTGGACCCGCCGCCTCACCCGCGAACTCGACACCTTCGCCGAACAGAACGCCACCACCACCCTCCCCGTCCCCATCGCCCTCAACCAACCCCCCGACCCCCTCCGCCTGGGCCCCTCCGACGATGCGGAATGGGCAGCCTTCACCGCGGAGGCCCTCCTCAGGGCAGGCGACGACACCGCCCTCGGCGACCTCACCAGAGAACGCCGTACCAGAGCCGCCATCGACCTCACCTGGAACGCCCTCGCCGCCGAAGTGGCCGCAGCGACGGACAGGGCCCCGGAGATCGAGTCCGCGAAGATCCCCCTCCGCGCCCGCATCTCCGTACGCGCGGGCCTCGGAAACCTCGCCACCGGCCTGCGCCCACCCGCCACCGGCCACGACAACCCCCACTACTTCGACGACGCGGCCTGCGTCCGGGCCTGCGTCCTCGCGGTGGCCCACCCCGGCGACCCCCGACTCGCCGCCGATCTCGCCGAGTTCGACGCCCGCTACACCCAGGACGGCGACGGAGTGCACGGAGCGAGAGCGATGGCCGCGGCCCTCTCCCTCGCCCTGACCGGCGCCCCCGTGGAGACCTGCGTGGCAGCCGCCCTCACCGAACTCCCGGAAGAAACGGAGATCGGCCGCAACGCCCGCCACGCCCTGCGCCTCGCCCACTCCGCCGACAGCGCGTTCGCCCTGATCCCCGCGCTGGAACACGAGATCGTCGACCACGTCTACAGCTACGGCATCGCGGCCGCCGAGACCGTCCCCGTGGCCCTCGCCCTGGCCACCGCCGCACAGGGCCGTATCGCCGAAGCGGTCCCCGCGGCAGCCTGTCTCTCCCGGGTCGCCGACTCGGCCCCCGCCCTGGTGGGCGCGTTGACCGGCGCACTCGGAGGCACCGCCGCGATCCCCACCACCTGGCGAGCCACCTGCCGCAAACTCTCAGGCTGCGCCCTCCCCCGCCTCACCGGCACGGACCTCGTGGAACTCGCCGGACTCCTGGAAGCCGCACAACCGCCCCTCCCAGGAGGATGATTCCGGGCATGGCGCCCAAACAACCAGAAAACCCAGCAGCCAGCACCCTGGAAGACCGGATCACCGGAGCCCTCGTCGGCGCGGCGGTGGGCGACGCCCTCGGCGGCCCCGTCGAGGGCTACTCCCCCGACCAGATCCTCGAACGCCACGCCGGTCGCGTCCACGGCATCGTCGGCCCCTGGAACGGCGACGCCTGGCGCACCGCCCGCCCCATCGCCCCGTACCACAAGGGCGACGGCCACATCACCGACGACACCTTGATGACCCACGCCCTGATCAGGGTCTACGACCAGGTCCGCGACCATCTCGACGCCTACGCGATCGCCGACCACCTGGTCCCCGACCTGATGACGAACCCGCGCTGGATCCCGGAACTGGAGGCGGAGGCCCTCCCCCTGCAGCGCATCTTCCTCGCGGAGAAATGGCTGGTCACGCGCCTCCACTACGGCCACGCCGACCCCCGCGAGGCAGGCGTCGGCAACATCGTCAACTGCGGTGCGGCGATGTACATGGCCCCGGTGGGCCTGGTCAACGCGGCCAACCCACAGGCCGCCTACACCGAGGCCCTCGACATCGCGGGCGCCCACCAGTCGTCGTACGGCCGCGAGGCGGCGGGAGTCTTCGCGGCGGCGGTGGCCGCGGCCGCGAGGCCGGGCGCGACACCGGACTCGATCGTCACGACCTGCCTCGCCCTGGCGAAGGACGGCACCCGCACCGCGATCGAGCAGGTCTGCGAAGTGGCTGGCCACCACACGGACTTCGAATCGGCCCTACGCCCCCTGCGCGAGGCGGTGTCCCCCCACGACACGGTCGGCCCCGACTACCGCGCCCCCTCCCTGGCCGCCCGCCGCCCCTCCCGCGTGCACGCCATCGAGGAACTCCCCATCGCCCTGGCCATGTTGCTCGTCTCCGCGGGCGACTACCGCCAGGCGGTCCTCGGCGCGGTGAACTACGGCAGGGACTGCGACTCGATCGCCACGATGGCCGGCGCGATGGCGGGCGCCCTGGGCTCCCCGGTCCCGGAGGACTGGTCAAAACAGGTCTCGGAGGCAAGCCGCCTGGACCTGTGGGAACCGGCGAAGACCCTGACCGCCGTGGCCAAACAGATCTTCGAACAGGACGTGATCCGCCGCAGAACCCACGAGGCGGCCTTCGCGGAACTCGGAGGCCCAAGATGCTCCGCCTGACCTGGGTCCAACCGGAGGACCTCATCGGCCACGAACTCCACCAGGCAGCCCAGGACGGCAGGGAGCCGTCGGCGATCGCGGCGAGGTGGAGGGGCGCGGGAGGTGCGGAGGCGCCGCTCAGGGCGGGCGCGTCCGAGCAGCCGACGTCGCGATACCTGCGGCAACTGGCAGAGGACCTGCTCGATGAACTCGCCGACCTGTCCAGCAAGTTGCAAGAGGACGAGCCGACCGACCTGGCCAAGATCAGGGCCAGCTGCCCGAACTGGCCCGCCCCAACTGCGGGCAGTCGTGCCGCCTGGGGCGGCTCCCGACCCACAGAAAGCGGCACCCCGCCGGCGCGGGCGAGCGAGAACACCCCTACAGCACCCCCCACCCAGGCCGCCCTGGAAGCAGCCTGGCTAGGCCGAGCAGCAGGCTGCCTCCTGGGCAAACCCGTAGAAAAACTCCCCCTCGAAGCCATCCGCCAACTGGCCAAATCCACCGGCAACTGGCCCCTGGACACCTGGTTCACAGCAAGAGGAATCCCACAGGACCTGGCGTCGACGTACCCCTGGAACCGCCGCTCAGCAACAACCTCCCTCGCCGAGAACATCGACGGCATGCCCGAGGACGACGACCTCAACTACCCCCTCCTCAACCTCCTGTTGCTCCAACGCCACGGCAAACACTTCACCACCACCGACGTGGCAAAGCTCTGGCTCGACGAACTCCCCGCAGGCCGCACGTTCACCGCGGAACGCATCGCCTACCGCAATCTCCTCCAGGGCCTGGAACCCCCACGAACCGCCCGCCACCGCAACCCCTTCCGCGAATGGATCGGCGCCCTGATCCGCGCCGACGTCCACGGCTGGACCAACCCCGGCGACCCGGCCGCCGCAGCCGAACAGGCCCACCGGGACGCCACCCTCACCCACACGGCGAACGGCGTCTACGCGGCGATGTTCACGGCAGCGATGATCGCGCAGGCGACGACAACCCCCGACATCCACACCTGCCTCCGCACCGGCCTCACCGTGATCCCCCCGAACTCCCGCCTCACCAAGGCCATCACCCAGGCCGTCCAACTGGCCCAGCAGCACGACGACTTCAACGACGTCGTGGACGCACTCCACGCCACCCACGCGGGGACCCACCACTGGGTCCACGCGATCCCCAACACCGCCCTGATCGCCGCCGCCCTCACCCACGCCGACGGCGATTTCACCCGCTCCATCTGCAAAGCGGTGAGCGGCGGTTGGGACACCGACTCCAACGGCGCCACAGCGGGAAGCATCGCGGGTCTCCTCGCCGGCGCCCCCGACCACCTCCCCGATCGCTGGACTACTCCCCTCAAGAACCGCCTCGCCACCTCCGTCGCCGACTTCAACGGCACCGGCTTCGACAGCCTGGCCCACCTCACCCACCGGGAGGCACACCGCCCATGACCCACATCGCCGTGCTCGGCAGCACGAACATGGACCTGGTCGCCTATGTCGACAAGGCACCCCAGCGCGGAGAGACCGTCACCGGCAGGGAGTTTCGTACGATCCCCGGCGGCAAGGGCGCCAACCAGGCGATCGCCGCCGCCCGCGCCGGAGCCACCGTCTCGATGATCGGCGCGGTCGGCAACGACGGCTTCGGCACCCGCCTGCGTTCCACCCTGGAGCACTCGGGCGTGACCACCGACCACCTGCGCACCGTAGAGGGCCCCTCCGGCACCGCCCATATCGTCGTGGACGACGACGGCGGCAACTCGATCGTCGTCATCCCCGGCGCCAACGGCACCGTCGACCACCTCGCCCCTGGCGACGAGGGCCTGATCGCCTCCGCCGACGCCCTCCTCCTCCAACTGGAGATCCCTCTGGAGGCGGTCCTGGCAGGCGCCGAAGCCGCCCGGGCCCACGGCGTCCGTACGATCCTGACGCCCGCCCCCGCCCAGCCCCTCCCACCCGAACTCCTCGCCGCCACCGACCTGTTGGTGCCCAACGAACACGAGGCGGCCACCCTGACCGGCCTCCCCGACCCGTTCGCCGCGGGCGCCGCCCTCCTCGACCGCGTCCCCCGGGTGGTGATCACCCTGGGCGCGGCGGGCAGCCTCTACCTGACCCGGGACGCCGAACCCCTCGCGGTCCCCGCGCCCCGGGTGACCGCGGTGGACTCCACCGGGGCGGGCGACACCTACGTGGGCACGCTCGCGGTCGCCCTCGGTGAGGAGCGGCCGATCCGGGAGGCGATGGCCTGGGCCGCCGCCGCGGCCGCACTCTCCGTCCAGCGGGAAGGCGCGTCGGCGTCGATGCCGTACCGCTCCGAGATCGAGGCCGGGTACACGTCATGACCCACGCACCCCTCGCCGGCCTGCGCGTTGTCGATCTGGCCACCCTGTTCGCGGGCCCCATGGCCGCCACCATGCTCGGCGACTTCGGCGCGGAGGTCGTCAAGATCGAGCACCCCACCAAACCGGACCCCTCCCGCGGCCACGGTCCCTCGAAGGACGGCATCGGCCTGTGGTGGAAGCTCCTGGGCCGCAACAAGCGCACGATCACGCTCGACCTCTCGAGGCCGGGCGGCCGCACCACCTTCCTCCGCCTCGTCGAGACGGCGGACGTCGTCATCGAGAACTTCCGCCCGGGCACCCTGGAGAAGTGGGACCTGGGCTGGCCGGAACTGCAGGTCGTCAACCCCCGTCTGGTCCTCACCCGGGTCACCGGCTTCGGCCAGTTCGGCCCCTACTCCCGCCGTCCCGGTTTCGGCACCCTCGCCGAGGCGATGAGCGGCTTCGCGGCGATCACCGGCGAACCGGACGCGCCCCCGGTGCTGCCGCCCTTCGGCCTCGCCGACTCCATCGCGGGCCTGGCCACGGCGTACGCCGTCATGACCGCCCTCGCGGCCCGCGACCGCACCGGCGAGGGCCAGGTCGTCGACATGGCGATCATCGAGCCGATCCTGACGGTCCTCGGCCCCCAGCCCACCTGGTACGACCAGCTCGGCCACGTCCAGGAGCGCACCGGCAACCGCTCCGCCAACAACGCGCCGCGCAACACCTACCGCACCGCCGACGGCACCTGGGTCGCCGTCTCCACCTCGGCCCAGTCGATCGCGGAACGCGTGATGCGCCTGGTGGGCCGCCCGGAACTGATCGACGAGCCGTGGTTCGCGACGGGCGCGCAGCGAGCGGAACACGCCGACATCCTCGACGAGGCGGTCGGCTCGTGGATCGCCGAACGCCCCCGCGACGAGGTCCTCGCGGCCTTCGAGAAGGCAGAAGCAGCGGTCGCCCCCATCCAGGACATCCGCGATGTGATGACCGACCCGCAGTACCAGGCCCTCGACACGGTCACCACCGTCGACGACCCCGACCTCGGCCCCCTGCGCATGCAGAACGTCCTCTTCCGGCTCTCCTCGACCCCCGGCGCGATCCGCTGGGCGGGCCGCCCGCACGGCGCGGACACCGCCCAGGTCCTGACAGAACTCGGCCTGGCCGACGCCGAGTTGGCGACCCTGCGCGAGGAAGGCGCCGTATGACCGCACTCACCTGGTTGTACGTCCCCGGCGACCGCCCCGAGATCGTCACCAAGGCCCTCGCCGCCGGCGCCGACGTCGTCGTCATCGACCTGGAGGACGCGGTCGCCCCCGACCGCAAGCGCTACGCCCGCGAGGCGACCGCCGAACGTCTCACCGACCCCCAGCCGACCCCGGTCCACGTCCGCGTGAACGCCGTCGACAGCCCCCTGGCGACAGCGGACCTGGCAGCGCTCGCCTCCCTCCCGGGCGTCTGCGGCCTACGCCTCCCCAAGGTCACCTCCCCCGCCCAGATCACGCACGTCGCGGCAGCGACAGCCCGACCCCAAGGAGGCTCTCCGCCCCTGTACGCCCTCCTGGAATCGGCTCTGGGCATCGAGCGTGCCTACGACATCGCGACGGCCCACCCCACGCTGCGGGGCATCGCCCTCGGCGAGGCGGACCTACGAGCCGACCTGGCCCTGCGCGACGACACCGGCCTGGACTGGCCCCGCTCCCGGATCGTCGTGGCCGCGAGAGCGGCGGCCCTGCCTCCCCCACCCCAGTCGGTCCACCCCGACACCCGGGACCTGGACGGCCTCCAAGCCTCGTGCGTCCGAGGCCGTGCCCTCGGTTTCCTGGGCCGCGCGGCCATCCACCCCCGCCAACTCCCGGTCATCGAGCGGGCCTACCTCCCCACGGAGGAGGAGATCGAGCAGGCGGAAACGGTCCTCAAGGCAGCGGAGACCGAACAGGGGGCCCAGGCCCTCCCGAACGGCACCTTCATCGACGCGGCGGTAGTGGCCCAGGCCCACCGCGCCCTCGCGCTCGCTCACCGCGCCCGGTGACACGACGAAGGGCGCCCCACAACAGCTCGGGGCGCCCTTCGTCGACGTACAGCCGGCTCTCAGGTCTTCTTCGCGGACTCGGCCTCGTCCTTGGCGTCGTCCTTCGCCTCGTCGGAGTCGGCCGCGGCCTCGGCCTTCTCGTCGCCGTCGGCCGACTCACCCTCGTCGGCGGCGTCTTCGGCCGCTCCGGGCTCCACCACTTCCTCCCGCCCCGGCCGCTTCCTCGCCGAGAGCACGAAGTAGGTCACGGCCAGCAGGAACACGATGATCGCGGTCCACACGTTGAGCCGGACCCCGAGGATGTGGTGGGCGTCGTCGATGCGCATGTACTCGATCCAGCCGCGCCCCGTGCAGTACGCGGCGACGTACAGCGCGAACGCCCGCCCGTGGCCGAGCTTGAAGCGGCGGTCGGCCCAGATGACGAGAAGCGCGACACCGATGCACCACAGCGACTCGTACAGGAACGTCGGGTGGTAGTAGCCCGGCACCCGCCCGTCCGTGGAGGACGTGATGTGCAGCGCCCACGGAAGGTCCGTCGGCTTGCCGTAGAGCTCCTGGTTGAACCAGTTGCCCCAGCGCCCGATCGCCTGCGCGAGGGCGATACCGGGCGCGATGGCGTCGGCGTACGCCGGCAGCGGGATGCCACGACGGCGGCACCCGATCCAGGCGCCCACCGCGCCGAGCGCGATCGCGCCCCAGATGCCGAGGCCGCCCTCCCAGACCTTGAAGGCGTCCACCCAGTCACGGCCCTCGCTGAAGTACAGCTCGTAGTCCGTGATCACGTGGTAGAGGCGGCCGCCGAGAAGACCGAACGGCACGGCCCAGACCGCGATGTCGGCCACCGTGCCGGCCCGCCCACCACGGGCGATCCAGCGCTTGTTGCCGAGCCAGACGGCTACGAAGACGCCGATGATGATGCAGAACGCGTAGCCACGCAGCGGGATGGGACCGAGGTGGATCACCCCGCGCGACGGACTGGGAATGTAGGCAAGTTCCATGGCAGGGTCGACGCTACCCTGCCGGGCCGGGCCCACGGCAGGCGGCCCGGCAACGGGTCCATAACAGGGAGACCTGAAATCCTTACCCCTTGGCGGCTTCCTGTACCTGCTGCTTCAGCTTCGCCGGCGTCATCGTCTGGTCCTGGTAGATGTTCTTGCCGTTCAGCAGGACCGTCGGCGTCCCGCTGAAGCCGCCGCCCCGGAAGGCCGCCGCCGATTTCTCGACCCAGCTGTTGTGGGTGCCCTTCTCGACACACGTACGGAACGCGGGGGTGTCGAGCCCGTCGATCTTCTTCGCCAGTTCCAGGAGCTCGCCGTCGTCGGCGAAGGCGTCGTCGGTCTCCTCGGGCTGGTTCTCGTAGAGCACGTCGTGGTACCCCGTGAACTTCCCGACGTCCTGGGCGCAGGCCGCCGCGTTGGCCGCCTTGCGCGAGCCGGTGCCGCCCATGTTGCCGTCGATGATCGTCGCCAGGTGGTACTCGACCTTGAGCTTGCCGGACTCGGTGAGCTCGTGGATCGCCGGCCGGTACGCCGTCTCGAAGGCCTTGCAGGCCGGGCAGCGGAAGTCCTCCCAGACCACGAGGGTGGACTTCGCGCCCTCCTCGCCGACCGGGATGGCGAGGCTGTCCTGGCCGTTGGCCCCCGAGGGCGCCACGACGGGGCCCGAGGAGTCGCTGCTGTCCTTGTCCTTGCCGGAGTTGGCCGCGATGACGCCGACCACCGCCGCGAGACCCAGGACGCACACGACACTCACGCCCACGATCAGCACCCGGCGCCGCTTCTCCGCGGATTTCTGCTTCGCGCGCTCCTCCGCCAGCCGCTCCCGGGCGGTGCGCTTTCCCTCACGGTTCTTCTCGCTCACACCCCGGAAACGAACCGGGGAGGCGCACCGCGCCTCCCCGGCCCCAGGTCCACCCGTTCGAGTGACCGAATTTCCCGTTACGCCATGACAGGTACGCCGTGACAGGCGCACGAGGGTTACGCCTCTCGGCGCACGCCCTTCGCCAGCTCACCCGCGAGCTCACGGACGCCCTCGACGCCGGCCTTGTCGTCCGGCGCGTCCAGCATCCGCTTCACGAAGGCCGATCCGACGATCACACCGTCGGCGAAGCCGGCGACCTCAGCGGCCTGCGCCGCGTTGGAGACACCGAGCCCGACACAGACGGGCAGGTCCGTACCGCCACCGGCGGCCCGGGTGCGCTCGACCAGGTCCTGGGCCTGCGCCCCGACCGACTCACGCGTACCCGTGACCCCCATGAGCGAGGCGGCGTACACGAACCCGCTGCCCGCCGCGGTGATCTCGGCGAGCCGCGCGTCCTTGCTGCTGGGCGCGACCACGAAGACCGTGGCGAGCCCGTGCTTCTCGGCGTGCTCCCTCCACAGCGCCGACTCCTGCACGGGCAGGTCGGGCAGGATGCAGCCCGCGCCGCCCGCCTCGGCGAGCTCGGCGGTGAACCGCTCGACGCCGTAGCGGTCGATGGGGTTCCAGTACGTCATCACGAGCACCGGCTTCCCGGTGGCCTCGTAGGTCTCCTTGACCGTCCGCATGACGTCGGCGATCTTGACGCCGCCGCGCAGGGCGATGTCGTCGGCGGTCTGGATGACCGGACCGTCGAGGACGGGGTCGCTGTGCGGCAGGCCGACCTCGACGACGTCCGCGCCGCCGTCGAAGGCGGCCTTGATCGCCTCGATGCCGCCGTCCACCGTAGGGAACCCGGCCGGGAGGTAGGCGATGAGCGCCGAGCGTCCCTCGGCCCTGGCGCCGGCGAGGGTGTCCGACAGCAGCTGAATGTTCCCGCTCACTTGGCGTCCCCCTCGATCTCCGCGCCGGTACCGGCCTCGTCAGCCGCCACCTCGGCGTCGGTGTCGTACAGGCCGAAGTACCGCGCGGCCGTGTCCATGTCCTTGTCGCCGCGACCGGACAGGTTGACGATGATCAGCCCGTCCTTGCCGAGCTCCTTGCCGACCTCCAGGGCACCGGCCAGCGCATGGGCGCTCTCGATGGCCGGGATGATGCCCTCGGTACGGGACAGCAGGCGCAGTGCCTGCATGGCCGCGTCGTCGGTGACCGCGCGGTACTCGCCGCGACCGGAGTCCTTGAGGTAGGAGTGCTCGGGGCCGATGCCCGGGTAGTCCAGACCGGCCGAGATGGAGTACGGCTCGGTGATCTGGCCCTCCTCGTCCTGGAGGACGTAGGAGCGGGACCCGTGCAGGATGCCTGGCTCACCGGCAGTCAGGGTGGCCGCGTGCTCGCCGGTCTCCACGCCGTGCCCGGCGGGTTCGCAGCCGATGAGGCGTACGTCCGTGTCGGGGATGAAGGCGTGGAAGAGACCGATGGCGTTGGAGCCGCCGCCGACGCAGGCGACGGCCGCGTCAGGGAGCCGGCCGGCCCGCTCCAGGATCTGGCGGCGGGCCTCGACGCCGATCAC
The DNA here is from genome assembly GCF_040651535.1 of Streptomyces sp. NPDC048420. Classification (NCBI taxonomy): domain Bacteria; kingdom Bacillati; phylum Actinomycetota; class Actinomycetes; order Kitasatosporales; family Streptomycetaceae; genus Streptomyces; species Streptomyces sp. NPDC048420. The sequence continues at coordinate 290,184 of NZ_JBEZKG010000008.1, read as the reverse complement.
GCGGTGGAAGTCGCGCACCATGGCCGGGAAGGGGTGCGGTCCTGCGACCGTGCCGAAGAGGTAGTGCGTGTGGTCGACGTTGGCGACCCAGTCGCGGAACGCCTCGTTGATCGCGTCCTTGAGCGTGCGACTGCCGGACTTCACGGCGATGACCTCGGCGCCGAGCATGCGCATCCGGGCCACGTTCAGGGCCTGGCGCTGGGTGTCGATCTCGCCCATGTAGATCGTGCATTCGAGGCCGAACAGCGCGCAGGCGGTGGCGGTGGCGACGCCGTGCTGACCGGCGCCGGTCTCCGCGATCACCCGGGTCTTGCCCATGCGCTTGGTGAGCAGGGCCTGGCCCAGGACGTTGTTGATCTTGTGGGAGCCGGTGTGGTTGAGGTCTTCCCGCTTCAGGAAGATCCGGGCGCCACCCGCGTGCTCCGCGAAGCGGGGGACCTCGGTGAGGGAGCTGGGGCGGCCGGTGTAGTGGACCAGCAGGTCGTCGAGCTCGCGGGCGAACTCGGGGTCGTGCTTGGCCTTGTCGTACTCGACGGCGACCTCGTCCACGGCGGCGACGAGGGCCTCCGGGATGAACTTGCCGCCGAAGGTGCCGAAGTAGCCTTCAGGGCTCGGGACTTGACCCTCGGGGTCGGGGATGAAGAACTCGCTGGGCATGACTGAACCTCACGGTGAGTTTGGGAAATACCTAATCGCCGTGGGGGCGGGGCTTGTCCGACGACGGAAGGTCGTCTGTGGCTTGTCGCGCTCGCGCGGCGGAGCCGCATTTCAGGCACTGTCCCGCGCCCCTATAGGGCGCGCTGCCATCGACGGCCGTTCACCTGTCCGGGTTCGTCACCGATGACATACCGGACCCGACGACCATGCACCCTGCGTGCGGGCGCGCGGCAACCACGGGGGCGACAGCCGCGCGCGAGGCGGGCGTACCTGTCCGTGGTTGTCGTCGTGAGGTTCATCGGGGCAAGCCTAGCGGGAGATCAGCCGCGGCCGTGCCGGAGAGCAGGATGTTCTCCCGCCGCCACCAGGTCCGACACCGCCGTCTTCGGGTCCTTCCCTGTCACCAGGGACTCTCCGACCAGGACCGCGTCGGCGCCGGCGTTGGCGTAGGCGATCAGGTCGTGGGGGCCGCGGACGCCGGACTCGGCGACCTTGACCAGACCGGCCGGGATCTCGGGGGCGATGCGCTCGAAGGTGCCGCGGTCGACTTCGAGGGTCTTGAGGTTACGCGCGTTGACGCCGATGATCTTCGCTCCGGCGTCCACCGCGCGCTCGACCTCGTCCTCGTCGTGGACCTCGACGAGCGGGGTGAGCCCGATGGATTCGGCGCGCTCGATCAGGGACTCCAGGGCGGGCTGCTCCAGGGCCGCCACGATGAGCAGCGCGAGGTCGGCGCCGTAGGCCCGGGCCTCCCAGAGCTGGTACGACGTGACGATGAAGTCCTTGCGCAGGACCGGGATGTCCACGCGCGCGCGGACGGCCTCCAGGTCGGCCAGCGAGCCGCCGAAGCGGCGCTGTTCGGTGAGGACGGAGATGACGGCCGCGCCGCCCGCCTCGTAGTCGGCGGCGAGGCCCGCCGGGTCGGCGATCGCGGCCAGCGCGCCCTTGGAGGGGCTGGAGCGCTTGACCTCGCAGATGACCTTGACGCCGTCGCCGCGCAGTGCGGCCACGCCGTCCTTGGCCGCGGGAGCCTTCGCCGCGCGCTCCTTGAGCTCGTCGAGGCTGACGCGCGCCTGCCGCTCCGCGAGGTCGGCACGGACTCCGTCGATGATCTCGTCGAGCACACTCACGCGAGCGGCCCCCTTCCAGACGATTGACAGTTCCAGCGACCGATGAAAACAGGTGGTCACTGCGATGGTATCCGCAGGAGGGCGTAGGCCTCACATCCGGTTGACGTCGGTCCCACTACCTGGACGTTCGCCAGTTGATCAAGGATGAAGCCAGCCACCGAACGGCAGGTTCCGGACAACCGTGAAGACCAGCGCCAATGCCCCCAGCGTCCACAGCTGCACCGGGCCGAGACTGAGCCGCAGCGGCCGGCCCCGCGCCGCACGGACCACCCAGACGGTCCACAGCACGGCGAAGCCCAGATAGCCCACCACGGCCATCGCGTTGTCCTGGAGGGCGCCCAGGAAGTCGCCGTGGATGAACGCGTGCGCGCTGCGCAGACCGCCGCAGCCCGGGCAGTAGAGGCCGGTGAGCCGGTAGAGCGGGCAGACGGGGTAGTGGCCTGGCTGGTTGGGGTCCACGGTCCCCACGTACGCGAAGGCCCCGGCGACGGCCGCGAGGATCCCGCCCGGGACGGCCAGGCGTCCCAGCGGGCCGGTCCGGGGCAGTACTCGCTCACTGTCGGCGTTCACGTCTGGCATTCTCCCCCGCCCTCCCTCGAACGCGTGAGGGGCGGCTCCGGCGATTCCACCGGGCCGCCCCTCCACGAGGTTCGGGTCCGCGTGTCAGCTCTTGGCGTCCGCCTTCTCCGGCTGCGCGGTGACGAGCGGCTTGTGGGCGTCCTTGGGCATGCCCATCCCCATGGCGCTCATGATCCAGCCGACGACACCACCGATGACCACGATCGCCATACCGGCCCAGAAGCCAGCCGGCTGGGCCATCACCATGAAGGCGCCCGCGACACAGAAACCGATGAAGGCGATAGTGACACCGGTCCAGGCGGCCGGGGTGTGACCGTGGCTGCTGCCCGCCATTGCTTGCTCCTAGGTGCTGAAGTACGTGATGTCTGCGCCCATTCTTCCGTACGCAGGGTCGCCATGTATCCGGGGGTCACTTAGACGCGCCCCACAGGGGCGCGGGGCTGTATCGATGTGCGGCTACCGCCGCGCGGGCGCGACCAGCCACATACGGCCCGCACCCGAAAGCCGACCGCTACGCCCCCGTCGGATCTTCCCCACGATCCAGCGCCTTCCAGATGTCCTCAGGCCGATCGGGATCCACCACCACAGCCTTACGACGCACCTTGGGCGCCCCGTCCCGCTCGTATCGCCCCGACATCGCAGGCCACAACCGCCCGTACCGAAGAGCAAGAAGCCCGGCCACGAGAATCAGCGCACCCCCCACCACGGCGACATACGGCCACGCGGTGTGCGAGAGCGAGGCAACCGTCGCCGACGTGTCCCCGGAGGCCTTCGCCGCCTGCTCGTCAAGCGCGGAAGAATCACCGGCCCCGAGCAGCGCCGCCACCACGATCCCCGCACCGGAGAGCGCAAGCACCCCGGCGACCAGCAGACGCCCCGCCTTGCGTACGGCGAAGACGGCGACCAGCGCGGCGAGGCCCACTATGGCCAGCGCGGCCGGGACACCGGTCACGTCGCTGCCCTTGGCGGTCAGCGGGAACGCGCCGCCGGCCACCGTCGCGGTGCCCTCGGACCACCGCTGGCGGGTCGAGAGCAGCGCCACGGCCGCGCCGAGCGCACCGGCGAGCAGGGCTACGGCAAGACTGAGGCGGCCGGCCCTGGCGGGTCCTGCGGCTTCGGAACGGGGGGGAGGTACAGCAGTCACGTACCCCACTATCACCCGAACCCCGGGCGAACGGTCACCCGGGGTTCCGTGAGAAGCGCCCCATTTCCCGGCGAAGGCCCCTACTTGCCGAGCCGGTTCGCCGTGTGAACCGCCCTGAGGACCGCCGCCGCCTTGTTGCGGCACTCCGTGTCCTCGGCGACCGGGTCGGAGTCGGCGACGATGCCGGCACCGGCCTGGACGTAGGCCGTGCCGTCCCTCAGCAGCGCCGTACGGATGGCGATCGCCGTGTCGGAGTCGCCCGCGAAGTCGAGGTAGCCGACGCAGCCGCCGTACAACCCGCGCCGGGACGGCTCCAGTTCGTCGATGATCTGCATCGCGCGGGGCTTCGGCGCCCCGGAGAGGGTGCCGGCCGGGAAGCAGGCCGTCAGGACGTCGAAGGCGGTGCGGCCCTGCGCGACCTTGCCGGTGACCGTCGAGACGATGTGCATCACATGGGAGTACCGCTCGACGGACATGAAGTCGACGACCTCCACCGAGCCCGGCTCGCAGACCCGCCCCAGGTCGTTGCGGCCGAGGTCCACCAGCATCAGGTGCTCGGCGCGCTCCTTCGGGTCGGCGAGCAGTTCGTCGGCGAGGGCCTGGTCCTCCTGCGGGGTGGCCCCGCGCCAGCGGGTGCCGGCGATGGGATGGACCATGGCGTGCCCGTCCTCGACCTTGACGAGGGCCTCGGGGGACGAGCCCACGACGTCGAAACCGTCGAAGCGGAACAGGTACATGTACGGCGACGGGTTCGTGGCCCTGAGGACCCGGTAGACGTCCAACGCGCTGGCCGTGCACGGCGTTTCGAAGCGCTGGGAGGGGACGACCTGGAAGGCCTCGCCGGCCCGGATGCGCTCCTTGATGTCCTCGACGGCTCCCTGGAAGTCGGGGCCGCCCCAGAGCGCGGTGTACTCCGGGAGCTCGGAGGGCGGGAGGACGGCCGGGGGCTGCGCGACCGCGCGCGTGAGGTCGGCCTCCATGGCGTCGAGGCGGGCCACGGCGTCGGCATAGGCCTCGTCGACGCCGGTGTCCAGGTCGTTGTGGTTGATCGCGTTGGCGATCAGCAGGACCGAGCCCTCCCAGTGGTCCATGACGGCGAGGTCGCTGGTGAGCAGCATGGTCAGCTCGGGCAGGTTCAGGTCGTCCCGCTCCCCCGGGCCGATCTTCTCCAGGCGGCGCACGACGTCGTAGCCGAGATAGCCGACCATGCCGCCGGTGAACGGTGGCAGGCCCTCCTGGTGCGGGGTGTGCAGGGCCTCGATGGTGGCGCGCAGGGCGGCCAGCGGGTCGCCGTCGACGGGGACGCCGACCGGCGGGGTGCCGAGCCAGTGGGCCTGGCCCTCGCGGGCCGTCAGGGTCGCGGCCGAGCGCACGCCCACGAAGGAGTAGCGGGACCACGAGCGGCCGTTCTCCGCGGACTCCAGCAGGAAGGTGCCGGGGCGCTCGGCGGCGAGCTTGCGGTAGAGGGCGACCGGAGTGTCACCGTCGGCGAGCAGCTTGCGCGTGACCGGGATGACGCGCCGGTCGGTTGCGAGCTTGCGGAAGGTATCGAGGTCCATGGCGGCTGACCTTACTGATCCGAGGCGGCGGTGCCGGAACCGACGCCGTCCTTGAGGAGGACGTCCTCGTCGAAGCAGGTGCGCGCGCCGGTGTGGCAGGCGGCGCCGACCTGGTCGACCTTGACCAGCACGGTGTCGGCGTCGCAGTCGAGGGCGACGGACTTGACCCACTGGAAGTGGCCGGAGGTGTCGCCCTTGACCCAGTACTCCCGGCGGCTGCGCGACCAGTAGGTGCAGCGGCCGGTGGTCAGCGTGCGGTGCAGCGCCTCGTCGTCCATCCAGCCGAGCATGAGCACCTCACCGGTGTCGTACTGCTGGGCGATGGCGGGGACGAGCCCGTCGGCGCTGCGCTTGAGGCGCGCTCCGATCTCGGGGTCGAGGCTGCTGCTGGGCGGGGGCGTGCTGGTCATGACTGCCATTGTGCCGCGCGCCACTGACAGTGACTGTCGGGTGTCCACTGGGCGGACCCCGGGCGCGGTCGTAGGCTGACTGCATGTCGACTTTCGCCAAGCGTGAACGACTTCTCCTCGCCGACCTGTTGGAGGCCGAGGGTCCGGACGCCCCCACTCTCTGCGAGGGCTGGCTCACCCGCGATCTCGCGGCGCACGTGGTGGTGCGCGAGCGCCGCCCCGACGCGGCCGGCGGTCTGCTGATCAAGCAGCTCGCGTCCCGCCTGGACAGGGTGATGGCCGAGTTCTCCGAGAAGCCCTACGAAGAACTGATCCAGCTGATCCGCACCGGCCCGCCGCGCTTCTCACCGTTCCAGCTCAAGCAGGTCGAGGAGCTGTCGAACACCGTCGAGTTCTACGTCCACACGGAGGACGTCCGCCGGGCCCGCCCCGACTGGGCGCCGCGCGAGCTGGACTCGGTCTTCCAGGACGCCCTGTGGTCCCGTCTGGAGCGCAGCGCCCGGCTCATGGGCCGCGGCGTCCCCACCGGCCTGGTGCTGCGCCGCCCGGACGGCCAGACGGCGGTCGCCCACCGCGGCACCCCGGTCGTCACGGTGACCGGCGAGCCCTCGGAGCTGCTGCTGTTCCTGTACGGCCGGCAGAGCGCGGCCAAGGTGGGGCTGGACGGCGACAAGGAGGCGATCGCGAAGCTGCACGAGGCGAAGGAACTGGGTCTCTGAGAACGGCCGCGGCCGAATCCCCCGGCGGCCGACGACGGTCACTCGAACGGCTCGGCCGACCGCGGAGACCGTAGGCCACCCCGGGCGACCGACCGGCAGGCCCGGCTCGTCACCCGCCGCCCCCACCGCGCCCGAGCCAGATCCCGCACGCCACCTGAGCAACTCCGCCCCGCACAGAGTCCACACCTCACCGTGGCAACCCGGCCCGGCGCAGCGCCCACACGGCACCCGGGCAGCTCCGCCCCGCGCAGCACCAACCCCCACCCGGGCAACCAGCCCGGCACAACACCCCGCACCTCACCCAGGCAACCCCGCCCCGGGCAGCTCCGCCCCGCGCAGCCCCGGAACGCAGCGCGACCACACCGCCGAGCGCGCACACCGACGCGCTGGCGACGAAGACCGGCCCGGTGCCTCCCTCCCCGACGGCCGCGGCCGTCCGGCGGCATGCTCAGCGGGGCGAAGTAGCGGCGGTCCATGTCAGCGCGCTGCTCGTGGAACAGCCAGGTGGCGGCCAGGTGCGCCGCCGCCCGCTCCGGCGCGTCCCGGAAGTCCTTGTCGCGGATGCTCACGCCCTGCGACGACGGCTGCCACCAGCGCTCCCGGCCGTCCCCGCTCTGCGGCTGCGCCTCCTCGATCAGCCCGTGCTCGGCGAGTTTGCGCAGGCGGTAGCCGACCAGCGAGACGGCCTCGTCGACCTGGTCGGCGAGGTGCGAGGCGGTGGCGACCCGGGCCACGCACAGCCCCCGGTAGAGCTGCGTCCGCAGCGGGTGGCTTCAGCGAACGGGGTGCCCCGCCCCCCGCAACGTCTCCTTGACCTCGCCGATCCGCAGATCCCCGAAGTGGAACACCGACGCCGCCAGCACCGCGTCCGCCCCCGCCCCGATGGCCGGCGGGAAGTGGTCCAGGCTGCCCGCGCCGCCGGAGGCGATCAGAGGCACCGTCACGTGCTTGCGGACCGCCTCGATCATCTCGAGGTCGTAGCCGTCCTTGGTGCCGTCCGCGTCCATCGAGTTGAGCAGGATCTCACCGGCGCCCAGCTCGGCGGCCCGGTGCGCCCACTCGACCGCGTCGATGCCGGTGCCCTTGCGGCCGCCGTGCGTGGTCACCTCGAAGGACCCCGACTCGGTGCGCCGCGCGTCCACCGACAGCACCAGCACCTGTCGGCCGAACCGCTCGGCGATCTCGCGGATCAGGTCGGGACGGGCGATGGCCGCCGTGTTCACGCCCACCTTGTCCGCGCCAGCCCGCAGCAGCTTGTCCACGTCCTCGGCCGTGCGGACGCCGCCGCCGACCGTGAGCGGGATGAACACCTGCTCGGCGGTGCGGCGCACCACGTCGTACGTCGTCTCGCGGTCACCCGACGAGGCGGTGATGTCCAGGAAGGTCAGCTCGTCGGCGCCCTCGGCGTCGTACACCTTGGCCATCTCGACGGGATCGCCCGCGTCGCGCAGGTTCTGGAAGTTGACACCCTTGACGACCCGGCCGTTGTCCACGTCCAGGCAGGGGATGACTCGTACGGCGAGGGTCATGCTGCGGACACTCCTCGGAACGCCTCCACCTCGACCTCGACGACCAGGCTGGGGTCCACGAAGCCGGAGACGATGATCAGGGACGCGGCGGGCCGGACGATGTCGAAGAGCTCCTTGTGAGCGCGTCCCACCTCGTCGACGTCCCGCGCGTGGGTGATGTACAGGCGGGTGCGCACCACGTCGTCCCGGCCCAGACCCAGCTGCTCCAGCGCCGCGAACGCGACGTTGAAGGAGTTGACGGTCTGCTCGTACGGGTCGCCCGCGACGATCTGACCGTCCACCACCGAGGTGCAGCCGGAGACCAGCACCAGGCCGTTGGGCAACTCCACCGCACGGGAGTACCCGAAGGTCTCCTCCCAGGGCGCGCCCGTCGTGACGCGTCGTACGTCGCTCACTGAGCCACCGCCTCCAAGGCCTCTTCCAGGGTGAACGCCTTCGCGTACAGGGCCTTCCCGACGATGGAGCCCTCGACACCGAGGGGTACCAGCTCGGCGATGGCCCGCAGGTCGGCCAGCGAGGACACGCCACCGGAGGCCACCACCGGGCGGTCGGTCGCCGCGCAGACGTTCTTCAGCAGCTCCAGGTTCGGGCCCTGGAGCGTGCCGTCCTTGGCGATGTCGGTGACGACGTACCGGGCGCAGCCCTCCTTGTCGAGCCGCTCAAGGGCCTCGTACAGGTCGCCGCCCTCGCTGGTCCAGCCGCGGCCCTTGAGGGTCGTACCGCGTACGTCGAGGCCCACCGCGATCTTGTCGCCGTGCTCGGCGATGACCTTGGCGACCCACTCGGGGCTCTCCAGGGCGGCCGTGCCGAGGTTCACGCGGGTGCAGCCGGTGGCGAGCGCGGCCGCCAGGGAGGCGTCGTCGCGGATGCCGCCGGACAGCTCGACCTTGATGTCCATCGCCTCGGTGACCTGGCGGACCAGCTCCCGGTTGTCGCCGGTGCCGAAGGCCGCGTCCAGGTCGACCAGGTGCAGCCACTCGGCGCCCGCCCGCTGCCAGGACAGGGCGGCCTCCAGGGGGGAGCCGTACGAGGTCTCCGTGCCGGACTCGCCGTGCACGAGACGGACCGCCTGGCCGTCGCGGACGTCGACGGCGGGGAGGAGTTCGAGCTTGGAAGGCATCAGAGGGTTCCGATCCAGTTGGTCAGCAGCTGCGCACCGGCGTCGCCGGACTTCTCGGGGTGGAACTGCGTGGCCCACAGGGCGCCGTTCTCCACGGCGGCCACGAAGGGCTTGCCGTGCGTCGACCAGGTGACCTTGGGCGCGGCCATCGTCTTGTTGAGCGTCTCCAGCGACCAGTCGTGGACGGCGTAGGAGTGCACGAAGTAGAACCGGGCGTCCGCGTCCAGGCCGGCGAAGAGCTGGGAGTCGGCGGGCGCGTCGACGGTGTTCCAGCCCATGTGGGGCACGATGTCGGCCTGCAACGGCTCGACCGAGCCGGGCCACTCGTCGAGGCCCTCGGACTCCACGCCGTGCTCGATGCCGCGGGCGAAGAGGATCTGCATGCCGACGCAGATGCCCATCACCGGGCGCCCGCCGGCCAGCCTGCGGTCGATGATCCACTCGCCGCGGGCCTCGCGCAGCCCCTTCATGCAGGCGGCGAAGGCACCGACGCCCGGCACCAGCAGGCCGTCGGCGTTCATGGCCTTGTCGTAGTCACGCGTTATCTCGACCTCGGCCCCCGCGCGCGCGAGGGCACGCTCGGCGGACCTCACGTTGCCGAAGCCGTAGTCGAAGACGACCACTTGCTTGGAGCCGCTCAATTCCACACCTCCAGCCTCACGACGCCGGCGACCAGACACATCCCGGCGGCGATGGAGAGCAGCACGATGAGGCCCTTGGGCATCTTCTGCTTGACGAAGGAGTAGATGCCGCCGACCAGGAAGAGGCCGACGACGATCAGGAGGGTCGACAGGCCGTTCACAGCGCGCCCTTCGTGGAGGGGAGGATGCCCGCCGCGCGCGGGTCGCGCTCGGAGGCGTACCTCAGGGCCCGGGCGAGCGCCTTGAACTGGCACTCCACGATGTGGTGGGCGTTACGGCCATACGGCACGTGCACGTGCAGGGCGATCTGCGCCTGGGCGACGAAGGACTCCAAGATGTGCCGGGTCATCGTGGTGTCGTACTCGCCGATCATCGGCGCCATCTTCTCTGGCTCGGTGTGCACGAGGTAGGGACGCCCTGACAGGTCGACGGTGACCTGGGCGAGGGACTCGTCCAGCGGGACCGTGCAGTTGCCGAAGCGGTAGATCCCCACCTTGTCGCCGAGCGCCTTCTTGAAGGCGGCGCCGAGCGCGAGGGCGGTGTCCTCGATGGTGTGGTGCGAGTCGATGTGCAGGTCGCCCTCGGTCTTCACGGTCAGGTCGAACAGACCGTGCCGGCCGAGCTGGTCGAGCATGTGGTCGTAGAAGCCGACTCCTGTCGACACGTCGACCTTTCCGCTGCCGTCGAGATCGATCTCGACGAGCACCGAGGTCTCCTTGGTCACCCGTTCCACACGTCCAACGCGGCTCATGCGCTCTGCTCCTTCTTCAGTTCACGTACTGCGTCGAGGAACGCGTCGTTCTCCTCCGGGGTTCCGGCGGACACCCGCAGCCACCCCGGAATGCCGTTGTCCCGGACCAGGACACCCTGGTCGAGGATCTTCTGCCAGGCCGCGTGCGAGCCTCCGGAGCCCTCGAACCGGCCGAACTGCACGAAGTTCGCGTCCGACTCCACGACCTCGAAGCCGATCGCGCGCAGCTCGCTCACCAGCCGGTCCCGCTCGGCCTTCAGCTGCTCGACGTACTTGAGCAGCGTGTCGGTGTGCTCCAGGGCCGCGAGGGCGGTCGCCTGCGTGACGGCCGACAGGTGGTAGGGCAGCCGTACGAGCTGTACGGCGTCCACGACCGCCGGGTGCGCGGCGAGGTAGCCGAGGCGCAGGCCCGCCGCCCCGAACGCCTTCGACATCGTCCGCGAGATGACGAGGTTCGGCCGCCCCTCGATGAGCGGCAGGAGCGAGTGCCCGTGGCTGAACTCGATGTACGCCTCGTCGACCACGACCATGGACGGCTTCGCCGCCTGCGCGGCCTCGAACAGCGCGAGGACCGTCTCCGGCGGGACCGCGTTGCCGGTGGGGTTGTTGGGGGTGGTGACGAAGACGACGTCCGGCTTGTGCGAGGCGATCGCCTGTACGGCCGCCTCGACGTCGATGGTGAAGTCCTCGTTCCGGGGACCCGAGATCCAGCCCGTGCCGGTGCCCCGCGCGATCAGGCCGTGCATCGAGTACGACGGCTCGAAACCGATCGCCGTACGGCCCGGTCCGCCGAAGGTCTGCAACAGCTGCTGGATGACCTCGTTGGAGCCGTTGGCCGCCCAGACGTTGGCCAGGCCCACCTCGTGCCCCGAGGTGTCCGTGAGGTACTTGGCGAGCTGGGTGCGCAACTCGACCGCGTCCCGGTCCGGGTAGCGGTTGAGGTCGCGGGCGGCCTCGCGGACGCGCTCGGTGATGCGGTCGACCAGCGGCTCGGGCAGCCGGTAGGGGTTCTCGTTGGTGTTCAGCCGTACGGGGACGTCCAACTGGGGCGCGCCGTAGGGGGACTTGCCGCGCAGCTCGTCCCGTACGGGGAGATCGTCGATGCCGGTCACTTGCTCTCGGGAACCTTCCATTCGAACCGGGCCTTGATCGCCGCGCCGTGTGCGGGCAGGTCCTCCGCCTCCGCCAGCGTGACCACGTGCCGCGCGATCTCGGCGAGCGCGTCCTTCGTGTAGTCGACGATGTGGATGCCGCGCAGGAACGACTGCACGGACAGCCCGGAGGAGTGGCAGGCGCATCCGCCGGTCGGGAGCACGTGGTTGGACCCGGCGGCGTAGTCACCGAGCGAGACCGGCGCCCAGGGGCCGATGAAGATCGCGCCCGCGTTGCGGACCCGGTCGGCCACCGCGGCGGCGTCGGCCGTCTGGATCTCCAGGTGCTCGGCGCCGTACGCGTTGACGACCCTGAGGCCTTCCTCGATGCCGTCGACGAGGACGATCGCGGACTGCCGGCCGGCGAGGGCCGGGCGGATCCGGTCCTCGATGTGCTTGGTGGCGGCGACCTGCGGCTCCAGCTCCTTCTCGACCGCGTCCGCCAGCTCGACGGAGTCGGTGACCAGGACGGCGGCGGCCAGCGGGTCGTGCTCGGCCTGGCTGATCAGGTCCGACGCCACGTGCACCGGGTCGGCGGAGGAGTCCGCCAGGACCGCGATCTCGGTCGGGCCCGCCTCCGCGTCGATGCCGATCCTGCCGGTGAAGTAGCGCTTGGCGGCGGCGACCCAGATGTTGCCGGGGCCGGTGACCATGTCGGCGGGCGGGCAGGACTCGGTGCCGTACGCGAACATCGCGACGGCGGTCGCGCCACCGGCGGCGTAGACCTCGTCGACGCCGAGCAGCGCGCAGGCGGCGAGGATCGTCGGGTGCGGGAGCCCGCCGAACTCGGCCTGGGCGGGCGAGGCCAGGGCGATCGACTCGACACCGGCCTCCTGCGCCGGCACCACGTTCATGATCACGGAGGACGGGTAGACGGACCGGCCGCCGGGCGCGTACAGCCCGACGCGGTCGACCGGCACCCACTTCTCGGTGACCGAGCCGCCCGGCACGACCTGGGTCGTGTGCGTCGTACGGCGCTGCTCGCGGTGGACGAGACGGGCGCGCCGGATGGACTCCTCCAGGGCCGCGCGCACGGCCGGGTCGAGCTCTTGGAGCGCCTTGTCCAACGCCTCCTCGGGCACCCGCACCCGGTCCAGCCGCACCCCGTCGAACTTCTCGGCGAAGTCGATCAGCGCCGCGTCACCCCGATGATGCACGGCCTCGCAGATCGGACGCACCTTCTCCAGGGCGGCCGAGACGTCGAAGTCGGCTCGGGGCAGCAGGTCGCGCAGGGCGGGGCCCTCGGGGAGGGCGTCGCCGCGCAGATCGATTCGGGAGATCACGTTCCCAATTCTCTCAGACCCTCGTCGGCGGCCGTTCGCGCATTCCAATGGCTGATACGCAACCCGGAAGATCCCCTTCACGTCTAGCGTTCGAGGGGTTACTCAACGGGCATGAACGGTTGTACGAATCCCACGAGCCGCAAGGAGCTGGAAGAACCGTGACCGAGGGGGCCGGTATCCGCGACGGAGACCTGCCGGACGATCTGACCGCCGCCGAGGCCGGCATGTGGCAGGCCTTCCGCAACGGCACCGTGTACGACCTGAGCAGCGGCGACACCGTCGTCGACGATCCGCACGGCGGGCATCCGTGGGGCCCCGAGCGCACGGTACGCGCGCGTATCGTCTGCTGGCTGCTCCTGGACGGTCCGCCCGCGCTCGCGGGCCGGGTGTCGTCCCTGAAGCTCACCGGTGTGCAGATCAGCGGCACGCTGGACCTCGCGGGCGGCACGGTGGTGCCGTACCTGGAGATGAAGGGCTGCCGTTTCGAGCGGGAGATCCTGCTGCCGGAGGCCCGCTTCACCACCGCGCGGTTCGTGGACTGCTCGGTGCCGCGCCTGGAGGCCGCCCGGGTGCACACGGAGGGCGATCTGCACCTGCCCCGCTGCCGCTTCCACAACGGCGTACGGCTGACCGACGCGCACATCGGCACGGACCTGCTGATGAACCAGGCCATCGTCTACCGCGACCGCAGCGGCCGCTCGATCGCCGCCGACGGCATGACCGTGGGCCAGGACCTCCAGGCCGAGCTGCTCGAGTCGCACGGCGAGCTGAGCCTGCGCAGCGCCACCATCGGCGTCTCGCTGAGCCTGCGCGGCGCCCGGCTGACCAACCCGTACACCAGGCTCGCGCTGAACGCCCCGCAGCTGACCGTCGAGCGCACGCTGTACCTGACCCCGGCGGGCGTCGGTGCCTCCATGCTGAGCGGGGCGACCCCCGCGCGCGGGACGCGCATCCAGCGTTTCGAGTGCCAGGGCGGGGTCCGCCTGGACGACGGGCGGTTCGGGGACGCCGTCGACCTGGAGCGGGCCCGTTTCACCTTCACCGACGACCAGGAGCTGTCGCTGCGCCGAGTCCAGGCACCGGAGTTGCGGTTCCTGGGCGAGAAGCCGCAGCGCGGCAAGGTGGTCCTGTCGGGGGCGCGGGTCGGCAACCTCGTGGACCGGGCGAGCGCCTGGCCGGGCCCCGGCAATCTGCACATGGGCGGTTTCGTCTACGAGAACCTCGTGCCGCACGGCCCCTTCCCGCTGGCCGAGCGGCTGGAGTGGGTGGCGGCGGCGACCGCCGAGTACAACCCGGAGCCGTACGAGAGGCTCGCCGCCGTGCTGCGGACCGGCGGCGAGGACGAGGACGCGCGCGAGGTGCTCCTCGCCAAGCAGCGCCGACGCCGTGAGAGCCTGCCGCTGGCCGCCAAGCTGTGGGGATACGTGCAGGACTGGACGGTCGCCTACGGGTACCGGCCGGGCCGGGCCGCCGTATGGATGGCGGTGCTGTGGGCGGCGGGGACGCTGGCGTTCGCACACGCGAGTCATCCACCGGTCAAGCGGGGCGAGCATCCGGAGTGGAACCCGGCCCTCTTCGCCCTGGACCTGCTGCTTCCGGTGATCGATCTGGGGCAGGTCGGTTTCTGGCAGCTGCGCGGCGGCTGGCAGTGGCTGGCGGCGGCGATGATCCTCCTCGGCTGGATCCTGGCGACCACGGTGGCGGCGGGGGCCACGCGACTGTTGCGGCGCGGTTAGCGGGGCCCTGTGGAGGAATCGGCAGGGCCCTGGGAGGGACCGGTGAGACCGCTGTTCAGGATGTTGTTCAACGGTCACCTTTTTAATCTCCCTTGACTTTGTGGCGTACAACTTTCCATGAGTTGCACGTGCGCACTGGCGCTGCCCCGACCGCCCGACTTTCAATGGTCGACACCATGGCTCTGCTGCCCCCCTTCATCCGCGCGTCGCGGATGCCCCCGTACCTCACCGGCGGACTTCCCGCCGACGACGAGGTACTGCTCGACGCGCCCGACGACCGGCTCGGGCCCGCGCTGGTCGCGGCCGGACAGGGCGCCCACGGGCGCGCGGCCGAGCTGCTCGCCGCGACCCGCGAGGACGCCGCCTGGGAGCTGCGCGACCGGTACGTCCGGCGGCTCTCCGCCTTCGCCCGCTCCCGCCCCGAGTGGTACGACGCCTGGCGCGCCCAGGCCCCGTCCGACCCGGACCAGCTGCTCCTCGGTGCCCAGCTCGCGGTGGACCGGGCCTGGGACTCACCGGCCCGGGCGGAGCTGCTGCGCGAGGTGAGCCCCCTGATCACGGCGGCCGCGCGCGGGGAGGACCGCGACCCGGTGCCGTGGCGGATCGCGCTGGACCACGCGCGCGGCTCACAGGCCGGGCACACCTACTTCGGGGAGCTCTGGGAGGCGGCCCTCAGGCGCGCCCCGCTCCACTACGGCTGCCATGTCGCCGCCCTGCGCTATCTGGCGACCTCCTGGCGCGGCTCGTACCGCGAGTGCTTCGACTTCGCCGACCGGGCCGCACAGGATGCCCCGGCCGGCTCCCTCATCCAGGCGCTGCCCGCGCGGGCGGCCCTCGCCTGTCTGACCGAGGGTGCCGGTACGGCGGTGTCGCGCGAGCGGCTGGACGCGGCCGCCGACCGGGCGATCGAGCTGTCCGTCACCTTCGCGGCGGCCGACCCGTGGCCCGCCGAGATCCGCAACAAGCTCGTGTACGTCCTGGTGCGCCTCGGCCGCTGGACGGACGCCCTGGAGCAGCTGCGCATGATCGGCCCGTACGCGACCTCGTTCCCGTGGAGCCGGGAGTCGGAGGACCCGCTGGGCCGGTTCCTGGAGGCCCGCGAGGAGGTCCGGCGGCATGCCCTGATCCATCCACGGAGTGAGCACGGGGGACGTGTCCGCTCCGGGGGCCATTAGGCTTTGGCGCCGTGACCAGTGTGCGGCTCCCGCTCTTCCCCCTGAACTCGGTGCTTTTCCCGGGGCTCGTGCTTCCTCTCAACGTCTTCGAGGAGCGCTATCGCGCCATGATGCGCGAACTGCTGAAGACCCCCGAGGAGGAGCCGCGCCGTTTCGCCGTCGTGGCGATCCGCGACGGCCACGAGGTGGCGCCCAGCGCCCCCGGCATGCCGGACCGGACGACCGTGGCCGAGCGCGGCCCCGCGGCCGGGTTCGGGGACGACCCGCTCAAGGCGTTCCACGCGGTCGGCTGTGTGGCCGACGCGGCGACGGTACGGGAGCGGGCGGACGGCACCTTCGAGGTCCTGGCGACCGGCACGACCCGGGTCCGTCTGCTGTCCGTCGACAGTTCGGGTCCGTATCTGACGGCCGAACTGGCTGAGCTGCCCGAGGAGACGGGCGACGGGTCCGGGGCGCTCGCGGAAGGGGTGCTGCGGGCCTTCCGCCAGTACCAGAAGCGCCTGGCGGGAGCGCGGGAACGCTCCTTGTCCTCCGGCGCGGATCTCCCGGACGAACCGTCGGTGGTCTCCTACCTGGTGGCGGCGGCGATGATGCTGGACACCCCCACGAAACAGCGCCTCCTCCAGGCCCCCGACACCGCGTCCCGCCTCCGTGACGAACTGAAGCTCCTGCGCGCGGAGACGTCGATCATCCGTAACCTTCCGTCGCTGCCGGCGTCCGAGCTGACGCTCGGCCCGACGAGTCTGAACTGAGGCCGGGGAAGCGCCAGATGCCGAAGAAGGCGAAGAAGCAGCAGCAGTCCGCAGGCACCCCGGCGACGGTGGCCCTGACCACGGCAGGCGTGCCCTTCACGGTCCACGCCTACGACCACGACCCCGCCCACCCCTCCTACGGCGAGGAGGCGGCCGAGGCGATGGGGGTCTCCCCGGAACGCGTCTTCAAGACCCTCGTGGCGGACGTGGACGGCGCGCTGACGGTGGCGGTGGTCCCGGTGGCGGGCTCACTGGACCTCAAGGCCCTGGCGACGGCCGCGGGCGGCAAACGCGCGACGATGGCCGACCCGACCCTCGCCGAACGCACCACGGGCTACGTCCGCGGCGGCATCTCCCCCCTCGGCCAGCGCAAGAAGCTCCCCACGGTCCTGGACGCCTCGTCCTCCGCCCACCCCACGATCTGCGTCTCGGCCGGCCGCCGAGGCCTCGAGGTGGAACTGGCCCCCACCGACCTGGCCCACCTCACGAACGCGATCCTGGCACCCATCGCCCGCGCGTGACCCCTCGACGGAATCCCCTTCCTCGACTAATCAGAAAGGGCATGTCGAAGAAAACACGCAAGCGAAAGTGGCGCACGAAGAAGGGCCGCTCGAACCACGGCAGCCGCCCGGCGTAGTTCAGCCCGTCCGGCGCTTGAGGCCGAGGCGCTCACCGTCCCGAACCCCCACCCAACCCCTGGGCTTCCCCTTTGACCGCCGGTCCGCGCGTCTCAGCCCGTCCGGCGCTTGAGGACAAGGCGCTCACCGTCCCGAACCCCCACCCAACCCCTGGGCTTCCCCTTTGACCACCGGTCCGCGCGTCTCAGCCCGTCCGGCGCTTGAGGAAGAGGCCCCTTCAGGGCCGATGGAGGTCTGGGGGCGCAGCCCCCAGGAACGGGGTCGAAGGGGCAGCGCCCCTGGGGATGGGACGGGTAGGGGCGGCGGGGGCGAAGAAACACCCCTTACTGCACAGGCGCCCCGTACCCGTCCCGAGGAACCGGCGCCCCGTACCCAGGCTCAAAATCCCGAGGCCCGAACAACGCCGTAAGCCCCAGATGCACCACCAGTCCCGCGAGCGACCAGGCCAGCAACGCCCCCTTCGCCCCCAGCTTCAGCGGCGCGGAGAACGTCACCCCCTTGCCCACCGACTTCGCATGGGCGAGCACATCGGACGACGGCCCCAGCCATATCCCCATCCGCCACGCGAGCAGCGACCCCAGCAGCCCCCCGACGGCCAGCCCCACCACCAGCGGCACACCACCCCGCCGCCGCCACAGAAACACGCCGAGCGCGCTCACAACGCCAAGGGCGAGCGCCAGCAGGGTGAACGTCCCGTCCACCCCCACCGCCTGCTCCCCCTCGGTGTCCTTGAGATAGACGACCCAGTTCCCCGACGCGTCCACATCCCCGACCAGCGGCACATGCGGCGCCAGCCACCACCACAGCGCCCCCAGCAGCACCCCGCCGACCGCCACGGCCACCGTGATCACCGCGGCCTCGATCAGCTCGGTCTTCATCCCGGGCCCACCCTGCCCGTACGAGGCTTCGGCGGGAGCCGCGTACCCGACGTGCGGGGCCTGCCACACGTCGTGCGAGGACGCGGAGGGTTCGTGGGGCGGCGGAGGAGGAGTCAATGGTGCGGTCACCCTGACATCGTGCCAGGCCCGCCTGTGCGGCGCGTCACCGGACGGCCGCCCGACGATAGGCCCAGGTGGCGACGGCCAGCGAGACCACGCCCACGCACCCGCAGACGGCGAGGTCACCGAGCACGAACGCCCAGTCGGGATGCGGCCCGAAGGTCCGTGCGAAGGCCTCGACGCCGTAGGTCGAAGGCAGCAGATCCCGCGCGAACCGCACCGCCTCGGGCATCCGGTCGGCGGGCAGCACCCCGAGCAGCAGCGCGGCGGACATGCCGAGCTGTCCGAGCAAGGTGGCCAGTTCCGGTCGCGGCGCGAGCAGTCCGAGAGCCGCGCCGAGCCCCGCAAGAGCGGCCCCCGCCAGCGGGATCACCGCCACCAGCACCCACAGATGCGCCAGCGGCAGCCCGAACAGCACACACCCGAACACCGCGGTCACCACGGTCCCGGGCACGGTGAAGGAGGCGTACGCCCCCGCGGCGCCCAGCACGACGGCGGCCGGCGGCACCGGCAGCGTGGCGTAGTGGTCGAGCCCACCGCTCGCTCGCAGCTGCCCGAAGTACTGCGCGAGCAGATTCAGCGCGACGAAGGCCACAACAAGCACCGAAGACCCCGCGACGACGGACTGCGCCTCGCCCCCGCCGTCCACGACCCCCCGCATCAGGATCATGATCCCGACGGACTGGAAGGTCGCCACGAACAGCAGCGGGATGCGGGCGACCCGCGCGCGGGACAGCTGTGCCCGGTACACGGCCACCAGCGACGGCCACAGCCGCGCGCGGGGTCCGAGCTCGGCGGCCGCCTCCCGGCCCGTCTCCTCGACGGCCAGGGCGCCCGGCAGAGCCTCGGCGGGTACGACACTCACGTGGCTCTGCTC
Source organism: Streptomyces sp. NPDC048420 (assembly GCF_040651535.1). Lineage (NCBI taxonomy): Bacteria > Bacillati > Actinomycetota > Actinomycetes > Kitasatosporales > Streptomycetaceae > Streptomyces > Streptomyces sp. NPDC048420. Next base: position 271,335 of record NZ_JBEZKG010000008.1, on the reverse strand, counting down.
CTCTTCGCTCCGGCGGTCGCCCTGTGACGTACGGATACGGCCGTCCGCGTACTCAATGTGCTCACGCCTTCACCAGCCCCTGCTGTGCGGCCCCGCCCAGCGCGAGGTACACGTCCTCCAGGCTGGGCGTGGCGAGCGTGAAGTCGTCGAGGGCGGCGAAGGCGGCCCCGCCGGTGACGGTGGCGACGACCGCGCGGGCCTCGTCGGGGGCCAGCCGCAGCGTCCAGCGGCGCCCGGCGGCCACCGCGCGGTCCTGGAGCGCGGCGACCTCGGGCACGTGCAGCGGAGCCGCCTCACGCCACACGAGGTCGACGCGGACCTCCCCGGCGACCTGTTCCTTGAGTCCGGAAGGCGTGTCGCAGGCGATGACCCGCCCCTGGTCGAGGACGGCGACCCGGTCCAGCACGGTCTCCGCCTCGATGACGTTGTGGGTGACGAGAAGGACGGTGGTCCCCCGCTCGGCCCGCCTCCGGTCCACGGCGGACCACACCGCGCGCCGCGCCACGGGGTCCATCGCGGTGGTCGGCTCGTCGAGCACGAGCAGAGGCCGCTCCCCGACGAGCGCCGACGCGAAGCACGCCAGCCGCCGCTGCCCTCCGGACAGTTTCTTGATCGGCCGCGCGGCGAGGGGCGTGAGCCCCAGCTCGTCGAGTACGGCGTCCCGCTCGGCCCGCGCCTGCCTGGCCTCCAGGCCACGGAGCCGCCCGGTGGTCTCGGCGGCGAGCGAGACGGTCAGTTCGTCGAGGGCGGTGGACTCCTGGCCGAGGTAGGCGAGGATGCGGGAGGCGCGGTCGGGGTGGCGCACGATGTCGTGCCCGAGGATCTCGACACTGCCGCGGTCGGGCCGCATCAGCCCGGTCAGCTGCCGTACGAGGGTGGTCTTCCCGGCGCCGTTCGGCCCGAGCAGCCCGAAGATCTCACCCCGCCGGATGTCGAGGCGTACGTCGTCGGTGGCCCGCACCTCGGGTGTTCCCGGCGCCCCGCGCCGCCCGCGTACCGCCGGATAGGTCTTGGTCAGCCCGCGCACCGCACACACGACATCACCACCGTGTCGAAGTGCCTGTGCCGCGCGCGTACTCACAAGGGACGAGACTACGGGGTCGGGAACGCTCCGCCGTTCCCGGGGCGGCTCTCATACCGAAATACGCCGCAATACTCACTCACCGGCGGGCGCGTGTTCCGCGGTCGTCCGCGCGTCGATCTCGCGCCAGAACCCGGCCCGGATCGCATAGCGGTCGTGCTCGTCGATCTGGTCGTCCTTGTGCGCGAGCAGCCCGAAACGGGCCGCGTACCGCAGCAGCTCCCCGTCGATGCGGTGCGGCACCCGCGGATACATCCCGGACAGCTTCTGCAGATGCCCCTGGTCCCCGAGCCGTTCCATCCAGCGCCGCGCGAAGACCTGGCCCACCTCGAAGGGGTCCCCGCCGACCGTGGTGATGTCCTCCTCCCGGTCGGCCCAGCGCTGCTCGGCGGTGGTCAGCTGGGCGAGCGTCGGCATGGAGGCGACCTCGGGCGGTTCGGCGGCACCGCCGGGCCGGTCGACCCAGCCCTTGTCGGAGGACCACCTGAGGGTCGCGCTCGCCGGATGCGGGGCGGGATGGGAACCGGGCGCCCGCAGCGCGGCCAGGTCCTTGGGCGTGGGCACCCCCTTGGGCGCCGGCGCCCGCTCCTGGGTGCCGTTCTCCGAGGCGGCCGCCTGGGTGTGCTCGTCCTCCTCCGCGGTCCGCTCGGGGGCGGGCGCGGACTCGGGCAGCGGCGCCGAGAGGATCGCGGCGATCTCCGGCCGCGGCACGGGCGGCGGCGCGCAGACCCCGCCGAGGTCCTTCGCCCGTACGGCCTTGGTGATCCACGTACGGTCGAGGACGCGCCGCTCGTCCGCCTCGGCGACCAGGTCCTCGGACTGGTTGTAGTCCCCGTCGGCGGCCTGCACGGCCCACAGGTGTACGGCTACCCCGTGCTCCTTGGCGGCCATCATGCCCGGCAGCAGATCCCCGTCGCCGGTGACGAGCACGACGTCGGAGCAGGCGCGGTTGCGGGCCAGCTCGGTGAGCTCGGCGTGCATGGCGGCGTCCACGCCCTTCTGGGCCCAGCGTCCGTCGCTGCGGGTCAGGGCGCCGAGCCGGACGGTGACCCGGGGCATCACGCGCAGCCTGCGGTGCTCGGGCTGCGGGACACGGTCGGGGGCGCCGTCGAACCAGTAGATGCGCAGCAGCGGGCGTTCCGTGTCGGACTCGGCCCGGTCGCGCAGGCCCTGGACCAGGGCGGCGTGGTCGACCGTGATGCGGGACCGCGAGGGCTCCCCGGCGAGGAGGCTCGCGGCGGCCCCCAGCAGATACCCGGCGTCCACCAGGACGATGCAGCGGTCCACGCGATCCACCCTCTTTCCGGGAGGTTTGCTTCGGGCTTCGGGCTTGCTTCGAGTCTGCCCGACGACGCGGGGGTTAACGGCCCGAACTCGATCTTCGGCGTGGCGTTTCGGGGCATCGCCCGGCGACATTCCCTGTCACACACGGTAATTATCCGAAATGCGCCTCTTGTCAGCTTATGTGAATCTGGTCCCGGCCCTGGCCCCTAGATCACCCTCAGGAGGCAGATCACCATGGCCAAGAACAAGAAGCAGAACCGTAAGCAGCCGCAGTCCGAGCGTGGCCAGCAGGAGGCCCAGCAGTCCTCGATGGAGGCGCAGGTCGAGCAGCGTGCCACGCAGGTGACTCCCAGCGATGTCGCCCGCAAGGGCCGGCAGAAGAGCTTCGGTCACAACTGACATCTGCATAAGGGTTGTTGAGACCCAGGCACAAAGAGGGGCGCACCCGGTTGCGGGTGCGCCCCTTGCTCACATCTGTCAGCCCGCCAGGCAGGACGGTCCGAGCAGCACCTTCAAGTCGCCGAAGAGCGCCGGATCCGGCTTCACCCGGTGCCGGTCGAGGCGCAGGACCGTGGTCTTGCTGGGTCCCTGGAGCCTGATGCGGACCTCGCTCTCGCCCTTGTGGTGGCTGAGGATCTCACCGAGCCTGCTGACCATCGGCGGAGTGACCTTGAGCGCCGGGATGGTGAGGACGACCGGCGCGTTGGTGCCCGCGTTGGACAGGTCGGGGACCTGGAGCTCCATCGCGACAAGGCGGGGCACGTCCTCGCGCTTGTCGAGGCGGCCCTTGACGAACACCACGGCGTCCTCGACGAGTTGGGTCGACACCAGCTGGTAGGTCGCCGGGAAGAACATGCACTCGATGGAACCGGCGAGGTCCTCGACAGTGGCGATGGCCCAGGCGTTGCCCTGCTTGGTCATCTTGCGCTGGAGCCCCGAGATGATGCCGCCGATGGTCACCACGGCCCCGTCGGAGTGCTCGCCGCCGGTCAGCTGGGCGATGCCCGCGTCGGCCTTGTCGGACAGCACGTGCTCCAGGCCGAAGAGCGGGTGGTCGGAGACGTACAGACCGAGCATCTCCCGCTCCTGGGCGAGCAGATAGGTCTTGTCCCACTCGTCGGTGGTGAACTCCACGTCGAGTCCGAAGCCGGGCTCGCTGGTGTCCTCCTCGCCCATCCCGCCGAAGAGGTCGAACTGGCCCTCGGCCTCCTTGCGCTTGACCGCGACCACGTTGTCGATCATCGAGTCGAAGTGCGCGGTGAGGCCCTTGCGGGTGTGGCCCATGGTGTCGAACGCGCCCGCCTTGATCAGCGACTCGGTGGTGCGCTTGTTGCAGGCGACCGCCTCGACCTTGTCGAGGTAGTCGGGGAAGGAGGCGTACTTCCCCTTGGCCTTGCGGCTGCGGATGATCGACTCGACCACGTTGGTACCGACGTTGCGCACCGCTTCGAGGCCGAAGAGGATCACGTCGTCGCCCTGGGCGGCGAAGTTGTGCTCCGACTCGTTGACGTTCGGCGGGAGGACCTTGATCTTCATGCGCCGGCACTCGTTGAGGTAGACCGCCGACTTGTCCTTGTCGTCCTTGACCGAGGTGAGCAGCGCGGCCATGTACTCGGCCGGGTAGTTGGCCTTGAGGTACGCGGTCCAGTAGGAGACCAGTCCGTACGCGGCGGAGTGGGCCTTGTTGAAGGCGTAGCCGGCGAAGGGGACCAGGACGTCCCACAGGGCCTGGATGGCCTCGTCGCTGTAGCCGTTCTTCTGGGCGCCGGCCTGGAAGATGGTGAAGTTCTTCGCCAGTTCGTCGGGCTTCTTCTTGCCCATCACGCGGCGCAGGATGTCGGCCTCGCCGAGCGAGTACCCGGCGATGATCTGGGCGGCCTTCTGCACCTGCTCCTGGTACACGATCAGGCCGTAGGTGACCGCGAGGACCTCCTGGAGCGGCTCCTCCAGCTCCTTGTGGATCGGGGTGATCTCCTGGCGGCCGTTCTTGCGCTCCGCGTAGTTGATGTGCGAGTTCATGCCCATCGGGCCCGGTCGGTACAGGGCCGAGACGGCGGAGATGTCCTCGAAGTTGTCGGGCTGCATCTGGCGCAGCAGCGAGCGCATGGGGCCGCCGTCGAACTGGAAGACCCCGAGGGTGTCACCGCGGCAGAGCAGTTCGAAGGTCTTGGGGTCGTCCAGTGGGAGGGCGAGCATCTCCAGGTCGATGCCCTTGTTGGCCTTCACCATCTTGATGGCGTCGTCCATGATCGTGAGGTTGCGCAGGCCGAGGAAGTCCATCTTCAGCAGGCCGAGCGACTCGCACTGCGGGTAGTCCCACTGCGTGATGGTCACGCCGTCGGTGTGCCGCACCCAGATCGGGGCGTGGTCCACGATGGGCTCGCTGGACATGATCACGCCGGCCGCGTGCACACCCATCTGCCGGACCAGGCCCTCGACGCCCTTGGCGGTGTCGATGACCTTCTTGACGTCCGGTTCGTTCTCGTACATCCCGCGGATCTCGCCGGCCTCGCTGTAGCGCGGGTGCGAGGGGTCGGTGATGCCGTTCAGGTCGATGCCCTTGCCGAGGACGTCGGCGGGCATCGCCTTGGTGAGCCGGTCGCCCATCGCGTACGGGTAGCCCAGCACGCGCGCGGAGTCCTTGATCGCGTTCTTGGCCTTGATCTTGCCGTAGGTGCCGATCATGGCGACCTTGTCGGCGCCGTACTTCTCCGTCACGTACCTGATCACCTCGACGCGCCGACGCTCGTCGAAGTCGATGTCGACATCGGGCATGGAGACACGCTCGGGGTTGAGGAACCGCTCGAAGATCAGGCCGTGCGGGATCGGGTCGAGGTCGGTGATGCCCATGGCGTACGCGACGATCGAACCGGCCGCGGAGCCTCGGCCGGGGCCCACCGCGATGCCGTTGTTCTTGGCCCACATGATGAAGTCGGCGACCACGAGGAAGTACCCCGGGAACCCCATCTGGATGATGACGTCCATCTCGTAGTCGGCCTGCTTCTGGCGGTCGTCGGGGATGCCGCCGGGGAAGCGGCGCTCCATGCCGCGGCGGACCTCCTCCTTGAACCAGGTGACCTCGGTGTAGCCGTCGGGGATGTCGAACTTCGGCATGAGGTTCTTGGCCTCGAACATGCCGGAGGTGTCGACCATCTCGGCGACCAGGAGGGTGTTGGCGCAGCCCTCCTGCCAGGCGTCCGAGGAGTCGACGGCGTACATCTCCTCCGTGGACTTCAGGTAGTAGCCGGTGCCGTCGAACTTGAAGCGGTCCGGGTCGGAGAGGTTCTTGCCGGTCTGGATGCACAGCAGGGCGTCGTGGGCGGTCGCCTCGTGCGCGTACGTGTAGTGCGAGTCGTTGGTGACCAGCGGGGGGATGCCGAGCTTCTTGCCGATCTCCAGGAGGCCGTCACGGACCCGGTGCTCGATCTCGATGCCGTGGTCCATCAGCTCCAGGAAGTAGCGGTCCTTGCCGAAGATGTCCTGGTAGTCGGCCGCCGCCTTCAGGGCCTCGTCGTACTGGCCCAGGCGCAGCCGGGTCTGGAGCTCGCCGGACGGGCAGCCGGTGGAGGCGACGATCCCCTCGGACCACTGGGAGATCGTCTCCTTGTCCATCCGGGGCCACTTCTGCAGCCAGCCCTCGGCGTACGCGTCCGAGGAGAGCTTGAAGAGATTGTGCAGGCCGGTCTTGTTCACGGCCCACATCGTCTTGTGGGTGTAACCACCGGAACCGGAGACGTCGTCCCGCTTCTGGTGCGGCTGGCCCCACTGGATCTTGCGCTTGTTGCGCCGGGACTCGGGCGCGACATACGCCTCGATCCCGATGATCGGGGTGACCCCGGCCTTCTTCGCGGTGTGGAAGAAGTCGTACGCCCCGTGCAGGTTGCCGTGGTCGGACATGGCGATGTGGGTCATGCCCATCTCGTTGCACGCGTTGAACATGTCCTTGAGCCGCGCGGCACCGTCCAGCAGGGAGTACTGGGTGTGGACGTGCAGGTGCGTGAACGGCGGCTTTGACACGGCGTGGCCTCCATGGAAAACGCTCGACGACAGGGGGGCGGACAGTTCGGGGAACAGCGTCGAAGTCTATGCCTCGGCACTGACACTCAGGGGGTCGCCCCGCGTACCTTCACAACGAGGGTCGCGGGCACTTTCACCCGGGCCCGCCCGTTGGACAGACGACAGAATCGCTGTCGTACACATGCACCAGGAGGCACCCCGCGATGTCGGTTCCGCAGCTCAACGACGAGCACCGCGGCGAGGAGATCCTCGCTGTCTTCGACACCGCCTTCGGCGAGCTCCTGGCCGCCGACCCGGCCGCGTTCCGTGTGAAGTTCCGCAAGATGGCGGCCTCGGCGTTCGCGTTCTACCGGGGCACGGCCGCGCTCTTCTACCACGACCTGGACGAAGAGAAGCGGGGCGGCCCGTACCTGGACGAGCGCACCTCGCGCGTGTGGATCCACGGCGACCTGCACGCGGAGAACTTCGGCACGTACATGGACGCCAACGGCCGGCTGATCTTCAACGTCAACGACTTCGACGAGGCCTACGTCGGCCCCTTCACGTGGGACCTCAAGCGCTTCGCCGCCTCCATCGCGCTGATCGGGTACGCCAAGGCGCTCGGCGACGACCAGATCACCGAGCTGGTGCAGGTGTACGCGGGCGCGTACCGCGAGCGGATCCACGCCCTGGCCACCGGCGCCAAGAGCGACGAGGTGCCGCCCTTCACCCTGGACACCGCCGAGGGCCCCCTCCTGGACGCCCTGCGTGACGCCCGCTCCCTGACCCGCTTCGGGCTGCTGGACTCGATGACCGAGATCCGCGACTTCGAGCGCCGTTTCGCGGGCGGTGGCGGCTCGATCGAGCTGGACGCGGCGACCCGCTACAAGGTGCTCGCGGCCTTCGACGGCTATCTGGAGACCCTGCCGGAGACGTCCCTGGCCCGCCCGGACTCCTACCGCGTCAAGGACGTCGTGGGCCGCCGGGGCATCGGGATCGGCTCGGCGGGGCTGCCGTCGTACAACATCCTTCTGGAGGGCCACAGCGACGCCCTGGAGAACGACGTCGTCATCTACATCAAGCAGGCCCAGACCCCGGCGGTCTCCCGGCACATCACCGACCCCGCGATCCGCGACTACTTCCAGCACGAGGGCCACCGCACGGTGATCTCCCAGCGCGCCCTGCAGCAGCACGCCGACCCGTGGCTGGGCTGGACCGAGCTGGGCGGCGCCGGACAGCTGGTCGCCGAGATCTCGCCGTACGCCGTGGATCTCGACTGGAGCGACATCGACGACCCGGAGGAGATCGCGGCGGTCGTCGCCGACCTCGGCCGGGCCACGGCCACCATGCACGGGGCGGCGGACGACACCTCCGGTGAGTCCCTGGTGCCCTTCTCCACCGAGCGGGCCATCGACGCGGCGATCGCGGCCGACGAGGAGGGCTTCGCGGGCCTCCTGGTCGACTTCGCGCACAGCTACGGCGCACGCGCGCGTGCCGACCACCAGACCTTCGTCGACCTGTTCCGCAACGGCCGGATCCCCGGTCTGTGACCAGTCGATAACGACGGGCCGTTCACAGAGACCCTTTAGGGGTCCCTTACAGGCCCGCGTGTCACACTCTCCACGCTATGGACATATCCGGGACCCAGCTACGAGCGCTCCGCGCGGCGCTGTTCACGGCACTCGTCGTGACGCTCAGCACCGCGTCGCACGTGCTGCTGTCCCGGGCTCCCCTGCCGCTGAACACGGTGGCGGCGGTCGCCGTCGCCGTGTTCGCGCTCGCCTACGCGCTGGCAGGCCGCGAGCGCGGCTTCGGGCGGATCGCCGCCGTGCTGATCCCGCTGGAGCTGGCCGCCGACACCGTCTTCACCACCGGCCAGCACGTCTGCTACGGCGCCGCGGGCGGCCCGGTCGCGGGCCCGCTGCGCTCGGTCGGCTGGGACGTGTTCTGCGGCGACGGCACCAGCGTCGGCTCGCCGCTGGCCCGGATGACCGGCACCGACCCCGACCGGCTCGGCGGTCTGCTGGCCCACGCCGACCCGCGGACCGCCTGGCTGCTGCTCGCCGCGCACGTCACTGTCGGTCTCATGGCCGCCGCCTGGCTGCGCCGCGGTGAGCGGGCCCTGGCCCAGCTGCTGCGGGCCGTGGCCGCCACAGCCTTTCTGGCGTTCCGGCCTCTGCAACTCGCGGTCGCCGCGATGACCGTACGGTCGGCACCGGAGCCGGTGCGCCGACCGCGACCCGGCCGCCGTATCACCGTGGTTCTCGAAGAGATCCTCGTGCACTCCCTGGGACGGCGTGGACCGCCGTGTTCGGTCGCTTTCGCCTGAGCACCACCAGTCCCCTTCACGTACCCCCGCACACACGACGTGTGCGCGTCCCCTTCACGGAGAACACCACCATGAGCAAGCGGAACAGCCAGCAGGCGAAGACCGCCGCCCGCGAGCGGCTGCGCATCGAGCGCGAACGCCAGGCCAAGCGCGACAAGATGAAGCGCCAGGTCATCGTCGTCTGCTCCATAGTCGGCGTCCTGGCGATAGCCGGCGGCATCAGCTACGCGGTCGTCCAGGGCAACAAGCCCAGTTACTGGGAAGAGGCCAAGAACGACAAGCTGGTCAAGCCGGCCAACACCACGGGCACCAACGGCACGACCGTCGTCATGGGCAAGAGCACGGCCAAGAAGACCCTGGTCATGTACGAGGACCCGCGCTGCCCGGTGTGCGCCCAGTTCGAGCAGACCGTCGGCTCGACGGTGAAGAAGGACTACGACGAGGGCAAGTTCAAGATCCAGTACGTCGGCGCCTCGTTCCTCGACGGCAACCTCGGCGGCGAGGGCTCCAAGAACGGCCTCAGCGCGCTCGGCGCGGCGCTGAACGTCAGCCCCGAGGCGTTCCTCGAGTACAAGACCGCGATGTACTCCACGAAGTGGCACCCCGAGGAGAGCGACGACAAGTTCAAGGACGACGACTACCTCATCAAGATCGCGCAGACCGTCCCGGAGCTGAAGGACAACAAGACCTTCCAGAACGCCGTGAAGAACGGCACCTACGACAAGTGGGCCCTGGACATGTCCGAGAAGTTCAACAAGGACGGGGTGACCGGCACCCCGACCCTGAAGATGGACGGCAAGACGCTGACCGGTGCCGACGGCAACGCGCCCATGACGGTCGCCGACTTCACCACGGCGATCGACGCGGCACTGAAGGCCTGACGCCTCGTCGCGTACACCCTTCGGTAAAAGAGCGGGCGAACTTTCACGAGTTCGCCCGCTCCCGTTAATACCGATCAGTAACCTGATCGGCCGTGACCAGTCGATACAGATCAGCCGAGACCAACTCCCTGTCCCCGCGCCGCCGTACGGTCGTCAAGGCCGCGGCGGCCACTGCTGTGCTGGCCGCCCCACTGGCCGCCGCTCTCCCGGCCCGCGCGGCCGACGCCCCCGCCTTCCTGCACGGCATCGCCTCCGGCGACCCGCTTCCGGACGGCATCCTGCTGTGGACCCGGGTGACCCCGACCCCCGAGGCCGTCCCCGGTTCCGGGCTCGGCCCGGACACCGAGGTCTCCTGGACCGTCGCCCGCGACAATGCCTTCACGACGATCGTCGCCAAGGGTTCCGTCACCGCGAGTGCCGCCTCCGACCACACCGTCAAGGCCGACGTACGCGGCCTCGCGCCCGCGACCGACTACTGGTTCCGTTTCTCGTCCGGCGGTACGACCTCCCCGGCGGCGCGCACCCGCACCGCGCCGGCATCGGACGCGGCCGTCGCGAACCTCCGCTTCGGCGTGGTCTCCTGCGCCAACTGGGAGGCCGGCTACTTCTCGTCGTACCGCCATCTCGCGGCCCGCGGCGACCTGGACGCCTGGCTGCACCTGGGCGACTACATCTACGAGTACGGCACCGGCGAGTACGGCACCCGCGACACCGTCATACGGCAGCACGCGCCGACCCACGAGATACTCACGCTCGCCGACTACCGGACCCGGCACGGCAAGTACAAGACGGACCCGGACCTCCAGGCGCTGCACGCGGCCGCCCCGGTCATCGCGATCTGGGACGACCACGAGTTCGCCAACGACGCCTGGTCGGGCGGCGCCGAGAACCACACCGAGGGGGCGGAGGGCGCCTGGACGGCCCGTCAGGCCGCCGCCAAGCAGGCCTACTTCGAGTGGATGCCGGTGCGCACGGCGATCGCGGGCACCACCTACCGTCGGCTGCGCTTCGGCAAGCTCGCCGACCTCTCACTGCTCGACCTGCGGTCCTTCCGCTCGCAGCAGGTCGCGGTGGGCAATGGCTCGGTCGACGACCCGGACCGCACGATCACGGGTCGCGCCCAGCTCGACTGGCTCAAGGCGGGCCTGAAGTCCTCCGACACGACCTGGCGGCTGGTCGGCAACTCCGTGATGATCTCACCGTTCGCGATCGGCTCGCTCTCCGCGGATCTGCTCAAGCCCCTCGCCGAGCTGCTCGGCCTGCCGAAGGAGGGCCTCGCCCTCAACACCGACCAGTGGGACGGCTACACGGACGACCGCCGGGAACTCCTCGCCCACCTGCGCTCCAACGCCATCCGCAACACCGTCTTCCTGACCGGCGACATCCACATGGCGTGGGCCAACGACGTGCCGGTGGACGCCGGCACCTACCCGCTGTCGGCCTCCGCCGCCACGGAGTTCGTCGTCACCTCGGTGACCTCGGACAACCTCGACGACATCCTGAAGGTCCCCGAGGGCACGGTCACCGCGCTCGCGGCGCCGGTCATCCAGGTCGCCAACCGGCACGTCCACTGGGTCGACACCGACCGCCACGGCTACGGCGTCCTGGACATCACCGCCGAGCGGGCACAGATGGACTACTACGTGCTGTCCGACAAGACGAAGGCGAACGCGACCTCGTCCTGGGCGCGTTCGTACCGCACCCGGACCGGCACGCAGAAGGCCGAGCGGACGTACACGCCGGTCTAGGTCACAGCGTGTCGAGGAAGCCGAGCGCCACCCGCCAGGTGGCCTCGGCGGCCTCCTCGTCGTAGTCCGGGAGGTCGGGGTCGGTGTAGAGGTGACCGGCCCCGGCGTATCTGTAGACCTCCACGTCGGCGCCGGTGCGGCCGAGTTGGAGATACCAGGCGCTCAGCCAGTCGTCGGTCTCGAAGGGGTCCGGCTCGGCCACGTGCAGCTGGACCGGGAGGTCGTCCACCGTCACGTTCGGCGCGATGTCCGACGTGCCGTGCAGGAGCAGCAGGCCGCGGGCCTTCTCGTCGCCCAGGGCGAGGGTCTGCGCGATCGAGGCGCCGAGCGAGAAGCCGGCGTAGACCAGACCGCGCTCAGAGTAGGGTGCGGCGGCCAGGACGGCCCGCTTGAGCAGCTCGTCCTTGCCGATGCCCTCGTTGAACTCCATGCCCTCCTCGACCGTCTCGAACGTGCGCCCCTCGAAGAGGTCCGGCGTCCACACCTCGTGCCCGGCCTCCCGCAGCCGGTCGGCGGCCTGACGGACGGCGGGCCTGAGGCCGTAGGTCGAGTGAAAGAGCATGATGTTCATGAGCCCATGGTGCCAGCCGGTACTGACAACGCCTGTCCAAGGCCGGGACGACGGCCGTACCCACTTCGGGGCAGAAGTCACATGTTCATGCCCGGCCCCGTCCGGTTAGGTTCGGGGTCATGGAGAACATACTCCGCCCGCTGATCGTGGTCGGCGGCTCGGTTCTGCTCACCCTGGTGATCGGCTGGGCCACCGACCGTCTGCTGCGCAAGGCCGACGACCGCCACAGTGAGACCCCGCTGTGGGGTCTGCTGCGCCGTGGTCGCATCCCCTACCAGCTCGTGCTCTGCGCGGCCATGCTCAGAGGCTCGTACGACGAGGCGAGGCTGCTGGAGCGGCACAGCGCCGGCATCGGGCAGACGCTGACGCTGGTCCTGATCGGCTCGGCCGCGTGGCTGGTGATCCGGATCGCCGCTGCGATCGTCGAGTCGACGTACACGCGCTACGCGCGCGTGCACCGCGACCCCGCCCGGGTCCGCCGCGTGCGCACCCAGGTGACGCTGATCATGCGGGTGGTCGCGGCGGTCGTCGGCGTGGTGGCGGTGGCCGCGATGCTGCTGACGTTCCCCGCGATGCGCGCGGCCGGTGCCTCGCTGTTGGCCTCGGCCGGAATCCTCGGCATCGTCGCCGGTGTCGCTGCCCAGTCGACGCTGAGCAACATGTTCGCGGGGCTGCAGATCGCCTTCGGCGACATGGTGCGCATCGGCGACACCGTGGTGGTGGACGGCGAGTGGGGCACCGTCGAGGAGATCACACTGACGTTCCTGACGGTCCGCACCTGGGACGAACGCCGGATCACCATGCCGGTGTCGTACTTCACCTCGAAGCCCTTCGAGAACTGGTCCCGTGGCACCCCGCAGATGACCGGCATCGTCTTCTGGCACGTCGACCACACGGCCCCGGTCGAGCTGATGCGCGAGCGACTGCGCGACATCCTCCGCGAGTGCCCCGCCTGGGACGGCCGCGACTACGGCCTCGCCGTCACCGACACCACCCCGAACACCATGCAGGTACGGGCCCTGGTCACCGCCAAGGACGCGGACGACATCTGGACGGTGCGGGTCACGGTCCGCGAACAGATGATCCGCTGGCTGACCGACCAGCACCCGTACGCGCTGCCGCGCGTGAACACGGCGGACGCGACACTGGCCCCGGGATTCCGCCAGGACGGCAACAGGAGGAACGGCGAACACGCACGCCGAGCCCACGAACCCCCGAGGACGGGCCGAGGCTGACGGTGCCAATGGGGCGCGGGGCGCGTCTGTTTTCAGGGGCGCGGGGCGCGTCTGCCTTTAGGGGTGCGGGGCGCGTCTGCGTTAGGGGCGCGGCGCACGTCCGTTTTCAGGGGCGCGGGGCGCGTCTGCCCATAGGGGGTGCGGGGCGCGTCCGTTTTTTAGGGGCGCGGGGAACTGCGCGACCCGCCCCCACCGACCCGCGCCCGCCCACTACCCGCTGTCAATGCCCCCTCTCCGCCCCACCATTGACCTGCACAACCTGCGAAGTCACATGCGCCGCCCCAGCCGACGCCAGCCAATGAAGCGTCGCGGCAACATCCCCAGGCGTCCCCGCCCGCCCGTTGGACGTGTCACCGATAAGCCGTTCCCGCCGCCCGGCATCAATCGCCGCGCCGAAGAACTCCGTGTCCTCGATGTACCCCGGCGCCACCACATTCGCCGTGATCCCCCGAGGCCCCAACTCCCGAGCCAGATCATGCGCGTACGGATGCAACCCGGCCTTCGCCGCCCCGTACGCCCCGCTCCCGGACCCCCGGTACGCCGCGATGGAGCTCACGAACAGCACTCGCCCACCCGGCGAGGCAAGCCGCTCCTTCAACCCCTCGGTGAGCAGCGCCGCGGTCAGGAGATTGAGCCGGAAGTTCACGGTCCAGTTGTGCGCGACGGCATCGAGCGCATCCCCGCTCTCCAGGGCCGGTTCGAGCTGCCCGGTCCCCCCGGCACTGTGGATCAGCACATCCACGGTCCCGAGTTCCCGTCCCACGAACCCGACGACCCCGCGCACCTGGTCGACGTCACCGAGATCGGCGGCGTAGGTCAACGCCCCCGGCACGTCGGCCTTCTGCAACACCTCGGGCCGCCGCCCGAGCAGCAACACCCGGTCCCCGTCCTCGGCGAAGACCCGCGCCGCCGCGAGCCCGATTCCCGTACCACCACCGCTGATCACCACGTTGCGAGCCATAAGTGCAGCCTACAAACGTCCGGTCGGCGCACTCATCCCCATTTACCCGAACCTCACCGCAGACTACGAACATCCAGATGCCGCAGCACCCGGTCCACGATCTCGGGATCGGCCCCCGGTTCACTCCGCGCCGCCAGCACCTCGTGCCGCGCCGCGCTCAGCATCTCGCCATGGATCCGCCGCACCCGCTTGAGCCGCCGCCGGGCCTCCCGCCGCTCCTCGTCCCCCAATTCGGGAGAGATCCGCACACCGATCTCGAACGCCCGCCGCAGCATCTGCTCGGACAGCTCCTCCGGCAACTCCTCGCCGCTCTCGATCTCCTTGAGCCGCCGCTTGGCCGCCTTCGCCGCCCGGACCGCGAGGACCTTCTCGAACTCCTTCTCCCGCTCCGAATCGGAACGCACCCCCAGTCGCTTCACCAGCCAGGGCAGCGTGAGCCCCTGGAGCACCAGCGTCGCCATGATCACCCCGAACGCGACGAACACGATCTCGTCCCGGTCGGGAAAGCCCGCGCCGGAGTCGGTCTCCAGCGGAATGGCCAGCGCGAGCGCCACGGACGCCACGCCCCGCATCCCGGACCACCACATGATGACGGTCTCCCGCCATCCCATCGGGATCTCCTCGTCGTAGTCCCGTTTCGCGTGCATCCGCTTGGTGAGCCAGGTGGCCGGCAACAGCCACAGCAGCCGTACGACCACGACGACGGCCACGATCGCCGCCGCCCACCCGAGCATCTCGCCCCACCGCCCGGACGCGGTCCGGATCGCGTTGTGCAGTTCGAGCCCGATGAGCCCGAAGGCCACCCCGGTGACGAGGGTGTCGACGATGTCCCAGAAGGTGTGGCCCGCGAGCCGGGTCATCACGTCGTCGGCGTCGGTGGAGTACTCGGCGAGGAACAGGGCGGTGGTCAGCACGGCGAGCACACCGGAGCCGTGGAGTTCCTCGGCGAGCACGTAGGAGGCGTACGGCACGAGGACCGTCAGCCCGATCTGGAGCGTGGCGTCGCCCAGCAGATCCATCAACTTGTTGGCGCCCCAGCCCAGCACGAGTCCCACGACGACGGCGACCACCGCGGAGAGCACCAGCTGGAGGACGGCCTCCCCCGGCGTGAACGAACCACTGACCGCGGCGGCGACGGCCACGTGGTAGAGCACGATCGCCGTCACGTCGTTGAAGAGCCCCTCGCCCTCCAGGATGGACACCAGGCGCCGGGGCAGCCCGAGTTGGCCCGCGACCGCGGTCGCGGCGACCGGGTCGGGCGGTGCGACCAGCGCGCCGAGCGCGACGGCGGCGGCGATCGGCAGCCCCGGCACGATGGCGTTGGCCACGACAGCCACGCACGCGGTCGTGACGAACACGAGCGCGACGGCGAGCAGGAAGATCGGCCGCTTGTTGGCCGCGAACTGCCGCCAGGAGGTGCGCCGCACCGCCGCGTAGAGCAACGGCGGCAGCAGGATGGGCAGGATCAGGTCAGGCGGGATATCGACATTGGGCACGAAGTCCAGCACCGCGAGCACGATCCCGAGCAGCGTCATCAGCACCGGCGCCGGCAACCCGAACCGCTCCCCCAACGGCACGCTGATCAAAGCCCCCAGCAACAACACGAACAACAGGGCCAACTGATCCACGGTGAGGACTCCGGGCAGATCGACGAACCAACGGTCACTTCAGTCTGCCCGCTCCGCCCCGAGACCTTCCTGACCGCCGCTCTCCCGAACGACCGCGACCGTCCCGTCGCTTACAGCGCGCGCCGCATGCCCTGGTGCGCTATCCCCGCCTCCAGGTACTCCGGCCCGTACGCCACATACCCGAGCCGCTCGTAGAACCCCAGCGCGTGCGTCTGCGCATGCAGGTCCACGGCTGCCAGCCCAAGCGCGCGTGCCGCGTCCTCGATCGCCCCCACGAGCGCGGCGCCCACCCCGAGCCCCCGCGCCGCCTGTGTCACCGCGAGCCGCCCCAGCGAGCCCACCGACAGATCCCCGTCGGTCTTCCCGGCCGCCGCCTCGCCGTACAGCAGCCGCCCGGTGCCGAGCGGCACCCCGTCCTCCCGCACGGCCAGCACATGCACCGCTACGGCGTCGTAGGCGTCGTACTCGATGTCCTCCGGCACGCCCTGCTCGCCGACGAAGACCTCCTTGCGCACCGCAAAGCAGGCCTCACGGTCGGCGGGGTCCTCGGCGACCCGCACCCGGTACGCGCGCGTGCTCACCCGTAGGTCTCCTCACGCACCAGGTCCAGGGCCTGCTGGAGGTCGTCCGGGTAGTCGCTGGCGAACTCCACCCACTCCCCGTCCCCGGGGTGCTCGAAGCCGAGCCGCACGGCGTGCAGCCACTGCCGGGTCAGCCGCAGCCGCTTGGCGAGCGTCGGGTCCGCGCCGTACGTAAGGTCGCCGACGCAGGGGTGGCGGTGGGCCGCCATGTGGACGCGGATCTGGTGGGTGCGCCCGGTCTCCAGCTTCACGTCGAGCAGGGAGGCCGCGCGGAACGCCTCGATGAGGTCGTAGTGCGTCACGGACGGCTTGCCCTCGGCGGTGACCGCCCACTTGTAGTCGTGGTTGGGGTGGCGGCCGATGGGCGCGTCGATGGTGCCGCTGGTCGGGTCCGGGTGGCCCTGGACGAGCGTGTGGTACCGCTTGTCGACCGTGCGCTCCTTGAACTGGCGCTTGAGCGAGGTGTACGCCCGCTCCGACTTGGCCACGACCATCAGCCCGGAGGTGCCCACATCGAGCCGGTGCACGATGCCCTGGCGCTCGGCGGCACCGGAGGTGGAGATGCGGTACCCGGCGGCGGCGAGGCCGCCGATCACGGTGGTGCCGGTCCAGCCGGGGCTGGGGTGCGCGGCGACTCCGACCGGCTTGACGATCACGAGCACGTCGTCGTCGTCATGGATGATCTCCATGCCCTCGACCGGCTCGGCGACGATCTGCACCGGCGCGGCCGCCTGCGGCATCTCGACCTCCAGCCAGGCTCCGCCGTGCACCCGCTCGGACTTCCCGACCACCGACCCGTCGACCGCGACCTTTCCCGCGGCGGCGAGCTCGGCCGCCTTGGTACGGGAGAAGCCGAACATGCGGGAGATGGCGGCGTCGACGCGCTCGCCCTCCAGGCCGTCCGGTACGGGCAGGGTACGGATCTCGGGAATCGTGCTCACCCGTCGAGTATGCCGGACCGGTCCGGTACCCCCGAACGAGCCTGTGGAAAACCCGGGCTCAGTCCTTGTGGACGGTCCCGTCCGGGTCGAGCCCCTTGAACGACAGCAGCACGATCAGGATGCCGCCGCACACGATCGCCGAGTCGGCGAGGTTGAAGACGGCGAAGTGCTTGGGCGCGATGAAGTCGACGACCGCACCCTCGAAGACGCCGGGCGAGCGGAAGAGCCGGTCGGTGAGGTTGCCGAGCGCACCGCCGAGCAGCAGGCCCAGCGCGATCGCCCAGGGCAGGCTGTACAGCTTGCGGGCGAGCCGGGCGATGACCACGATCACGGCGGCCGCGATCACCGTGAAGATCACGGTGAAGGCCTCACCGAAGCCGAAGGCGGCGCCCGCGTTGCGGATCGCCTCCAGCTTCAGCCAGTCCCCGATGATCTCGATCGGCTCGTGGTGCTCCAGCTTGGCGACCACGATCATCTTGCTGATCAGGTCCAGGGCGTACGCGAAGGCGGCCACCGTGAACAGCACGGCGATGCGGCGCCTGCCCCTGGGCCGCGCCGTCTGGTCCTGCTCCGGCTCGGCCCCCGCCGCCTCTGGGGTATCCGGCGTACCGATGATGCGCTCCGCCTCTGTCACGTGTGTCCCTCGACCTAGGTACCTGACTGAGGACGAGGGTACGACACGCCGCCAAGCGCCTTCAGTACCGGCGTTCCTGCTTCTGCTTGCACTCCACGCACAGGGTCGCGCGCGGGAAGGCCTGCATCCGTGCCTTGCCGATGGGATTGCCGCAGTTCTCGCACAGTCCGTAGGTGCCGGCGTCGAGGCGTCCGAGGGCGCGCTCGCTCTGGATGAGCATCTCGCGCGCGTTGGCCGCGAGGGCCATCTCGCTCTCGCGCGTGATGTTCTTGGTGCCGGTGTCGGCCTGGTCGTCGCCCGCGCCGTCCCCGGAGTCCCGCATGAGCCCGACCAGGGACTCCTCGGAGGTGGAGATCTCGGTGCGCAGCCGCAGGACCTCGGCCGTCAGCTCCGCGCGCGCCTCGGCGACCTCCTCGGGCGTCCACGGGTCCTCACCGGGGCGCACCGCGAGTTCGCCGGGCTCCACCGCGGAGACGCGCGCGTTGGGTACGGCGGTCTTCGCCGCCGTGGCCGTGCCAGGGGTCTTCTTCGCAACCACTGTCGTGGCTCCCGTCTTCTTCGCGGTCTTTGCCGCGCCCGCCTTCTTGGCCGTGCTCTTCCTGGCCGCCCGCTTGGGGGTGCTCTTCCCGGAGGTGCCCCGCCCGGCGTCCCCCTGCGGGGCACCGGCCTCCGTGGCGACCGTCTCCATGACCGCGGTGTCCTTCGCGGCCGTCTCCTTCCCCGCGGCCTTCGTCGCGGTCGTGCCCTTTGCCGCGTTCCTGGTCGCAGCCGTGCTCTTCGCGGCGGTCTTCTTCGTGACCGCTTTCTTCGTGACCGCCTTCTTCTTGGTGGCGGAGGCATTCTTGGCGACCGCGGCCTTCTTGGAGGCGGTCTTCTGGGTGACCGCAGCCTTCGTGGTGGCCGTCTTCTTGGTGACCGCGGCCTTCTTCGTGACAGAGGCCCTGCCGACGCCCTTGGTGACCTCTGTCCTCCCGCCGACAGGCGTCTCGGCCGCCGGTCTCCCGGCCGGGGCCGTCTCCTCCGCCGCGTGCCCGCGGGGAGCCGCCGTGGAAGCCGCGGCCTTCTTCGCGACCCTCTTCGCGGCCGCTCCGACCGCCTTCACAGCCTTGGCCGCCGCGCTCTTGCCGGACGACGCGGGCGCCCCGGACGACACCCCGCGCGCGCTCTTCTTTCCGCCCGCGCCCTTGGCCTCGCCGCTGGAGGCACGGACATGGGTGGACCGGCCCGACGCCGACTGCTCTACGGCGGTCTTCTTCGCCACCATGCCGCGGCCCCTTCACATATTGTGATCTTGCTCGCGAATCGTGCTGGGACGATAAATCGACTTGAGTCCCGCGGCAACGGGGCACGCCGCCCGATTCGCCCGCCCCGCGCGTGCCCGGCGCGAGACATGCAAGCGTTGTGCCCAGCTCCCCGCCAGGTAATCCGCCGGACCGTCCGTCCCAGAATCCGAACAGCCGTGCCGCTCCATTCGGGTCACTCCGAGCGCTACGGCGGCCTCCCGGCCCGGGCCCGGAAAACCGGTCGGCCGCTGTCCCCGGGGCGCCGTACACTGGGCGGAGCGAAAGGCATGGATGGGGACGAGTAGCGGCGTACGCAGCCCAGAGCGACCCGGGGACGGTGGAAGCCCGGGGGCGAGCGCGACGCGAAGATCACCCCGGAGCCGCCGGAAGAACCCCCTGCGGGGGGCGTAGACCCGGCATCGCGACCCCAATGAGGGGGCTCACCGGCGCACACCAGGTGTCGGCGGGCCAAGGAGGGTGGTACCGCGGGAGCTCGCCGAAACCGGCGTAGACGCTCTCGTCCCTCCGGACGGAAGGCAGCAAGTCCGCCGGAGGAAGCCCGCTGATGACAACGCCGACGTACCGCCAGGTGCCCGCCCAGGTCGACCTGCCCGCGCTGGAGCACGCCGTGCTCGACTTCTGGCACGAGCAGAAGATCTTCGCCAAGACCTTGGAGCAGTCCGAGGGCCGCCCCGAGTGGGTGTTCTTCGAGGGCCCGCCCACCGCCAACGGCATGCCCGGCGCCCATCACATCGAGGCGCGCGTCTTCAAGGACGTCTTCCCCCGCTTCCGCACCATGCGCGGCTACCACGTGGCCCGCAAGGCCGGCTGGGACTGCCACGGCCTGCCGGTCGAGCTCGCGGTCGAGAAGGAGCTCGGCTTCTCCGGCAAGCAGGACATCGAGAAGTACGGCATCGCCGAGTTCAACGACAGGTGCCGTGAGTCGGTGACCCGGCACACCGACGCCTTCGAGGCGCTCACGACCCGCATGGGTTACTGGACCGACCTCCAGGACCCGTACCGCACGATGGACCCCGAGTACATCGAGTCGGTCTGGTGGTCGCTGAAGACGATCTTCGACAAGGGCCTGCTGGTCCAGGACCACCGCGTCGCCCCCTGGTGCCCGCGCTGTGGCACCGGTCTCTCCGACCACGAGCTGGCGCAGGGCTACGAGACGGTCGTCGACCCGTCCGTGTACGTCCGTTTCCCGCTCACCTCCGGTCCGCTCGCCGGCGAGGCCGCGCTCCTGGTGTGGACGACGACCCCCTGGACCCTGGTGTCCAACACGGCGGTCGCCGCCCACTCGGAGGTCACCTACGTCGTCGCGACCAATGGCGAGGAGAAGCTCGTCGTCGCCGAGCCGCTTCTCGCCAAGGCGCTCGGCGAGGGCTGGGAGACCACCGGCCAGTCCTTCACCGGCGCCGAAATGGAGCGCTGGACCTATCAACGACCGTTCGAGCTCGTGGAGTTCCCGGAGCCGGCCCATTACGTGGTCAACGCCGAGTACGTCACGACCGAGGACGGTACGGGCCTGGTCCACCAGTCCCCCGCCTTCGGTGAGGACGACCTCAAGGTCTGCCGCGCCTACGGCCTGCCCGTGGTGAACCCGGTGCGCCCGGACGGCACCTTCGAGGAGGACGTCCCCCTCGTAGGCGGCGTCTTCTTCAAGAAGGCGGACGAACAGCTCACCGAGGACCTCCAGCAGCGCGGCCTCCTCTTCAAGCACATCCCGTACGAGCACAGCTACCCGCACTGCTGGCGCTGCCACACCGCGCTCCTCTACTACGCGCAGCCGTCCTGGTACATCCGCACCACGGCCATCAAGGACCGCCTCCTCCAGGAGAACGAGAACACCAGCTGGTTCCCGGACACCGTCAAGCACGGCCGGTACGGCGACTGGCTGAACAACAACATCGACTGGGCGCTGTCCCGCAACCGCTACTGGGGCACCCCGCTGCCGATCTGGCGCTGCGAGGACGACCACCTCACGGTCGTCGGCTCCCTCGCCGAGCTGACCGAGCTGACGGGCACCGACCAGTCGGGCCTGGACCCGCACCGCCCGTACATCGACGCGGTCACCTTCGCGTGCCCCCAGTGCGAGAAGACGGCCACGCGCGTGCCGGAGGTCATCGACGCCTGGTACGACTCGGGTTCGATGCCGTTCGCGCAGTGGGGCTACCCGTACAAGAACAAGGAACTCTTCGAGTCCCGCTACCCGGCCCAGTTCATCAGCGAGGCCATCGACCAGACCCGCGGCTGGTTCTACACGATGATGGCCGTCGGCACCCTGGTCTTCGACAAGTCGTCGTACGAGAACGTCGTCTGCCTCGGCCACATCCTCGCCGAGGACGGCCGCAAGATGTCCAAGCACCTGGGCAACACCCTGGAGCCGATCCCGCTGATGGACCGGCACGGCGCCGACGCGGTCCGCTGGTTCATGGCGGCCGGCGGCTCCCCGTGGGCGGCCCGCCGCGTGGGCCACGGCACCATCCAGGAGGTCGTCCGCAAGACGCTCCTCACGTACTGGAACACGGTCGCCTTCCAGGCCCTGTACGCCCGTACCTCCGACTGGGCGCCCAGCGCGGCGGACCCGGCCCCGGCCGACCGCCCGGTCCTGGACCGCTGGCTGCTGTCCGAACTCCACGCGCTGACCGACCAGGTGACGCAGGCCCTGGAGGCCTACGACACCCAGCGCGCCGGCAAGCTCCTGTCGGCGTTCGTCGACGATCTGTCCAACTGGTACGTACGCCGGTCCCGTCGCCGCTTCTGGCAGGGCGACAAGGCCGCGCTGCGCACCCTGCACGAGGTCGTCGAGACGGTCACGAAGCTGATGGCCCCGCTGACCCCGTTCATCACCGAGCGGGTCTGGCAGGACCTGGTCGTGCCGGTCACCCCGGGCGCCCCGGAGTCGGTGCACCTGGCGACCTGGCCGGAGGCGGACCTCACCGCCATCGATCCGGAGCTGTCGAAGCAGATGGTCCTCGTCCGCCGCCTGGTGGAGCTGGGCCGCGCCACGCGCGCGGAGTCGGGCGTCAAGACCCGGCAGCCGCTGTCCCGTGCGCTCATCGCCGCGACCGGCTTCGACGCCCTCGACCGTGAACTGCACGCGCAGATCACCGAGGAGCTGAACGTCTCGTCCCTGGCGTCCCTCTCCGAGGTCGGCGGCAGCCTGGTCGACACCACCGCGAAGGCCAACTTCCGCGCCCTCGGCAAGCGTTTCGGCAAGCGCGTCCAGGACGTGGCCAAGGCCGTCGCGAACGCCGACGCGGCCGCGCTCTCCCTCGCCCTGCGCGAGGGCACGGCGTCGGTCGAGGTCGACGGCGAGACGGTCACGCTCGCCCCCGACGAGGTGATCATCACGGAGACTCCGCGCGAGGGCTGGTCGGTGGCGTCCGACTCGGGTGCCACGGTCGCCCTCGACCTGGAGATCACCGAGGAGCTGCGGCAGGCGGGCCTCGCCCGGGACGCGATCCGCCTGATCCAGGAGGCCCGCAAGAACAGCGGCCTCGACGTCGCGGACCGGATCGCGCTGCGCTGGACGTCCAGGGACCCGGCGGTCCTCGCGGCCCTGTCCGAGCACACCGCCCTGATCGCCGACGAGGTCCTGGCCACGGACTTCGCGCAGGGCGAGGCGGACGACTCCTACGGTGAGCCGTTCACCGACGAGGGCCTGTCCCTGACGTTCCGCCTGCGCAAGGCGTAAGCCCGAGCCTTAAGCCCGGGAAGGAAGGCCCGGTCCCCGTCGCGGAACCGGGCCTTCCTTCATGTCTGCGCGCGACACCGTGATCAACACGCGTAAAAGGGAGGGGCCCCGGATCGAAATCCGGGGCCCCTCCCTGAACGCTGCCGACGCCTAAGGCGTACTAGAGGCCGTCAGTTGTCGTCCTCGTCGATGAGGAACCCGCGCATCGGCGAGGGAGCCTGGCCCATCGGACCGGGACCCTGCGGCCGCACCGGCGCCATCGGCTGGGTCATCGCGGGCGACATCTGCTGCTGGCCACCGTAGGACGGAGCGGCCGGCGAAGGACCGCCGCCCATGCCCGGGTTGCCGTACGACGGCGCGCTCGCACCGGCCGGGGCCATGGACGGCGCCGGGGACGGCGGCAGCGACGCGGTCGCCGGGGTACGCGGCGGAGCCAGCGAGTCGTCGGCCTGGGTCTCCAGCTGACGCAGCTGCGACTCCAGGTACGACTTCAGACGCGTGCGGTACTCGCGCTCGAAGCCGCGCAGGTCCTCGACCTTGCGCTCCAGCGTGGCGCGGGCGGACTCCAGGGAGCCCATCGCGACGCGGTGCTTCTCCTGCGCGTCCCGCTCCAGGGCGTCGGCCTTGGCACGGGCGTCACGCTCGAGACCCTCGGCACGCGAACGCGCCTCGCCGACGATCTTGTTGGCCTCGGAACGGGCCTCGGCGATCGCCTGGTCGGCGGTCTGCTGGGCCAGCGAGAGGACACGGGCGGCGCTGTCGCCACCGGGGCCCTGACCGGGGCCGCCCATCGGACCGCCCATGGGGCCGCCCATCGGGCCACCCATCTGCTGCTGCATGGGCGGCTGACCGCCCATGGTGCCCTGGCCCATCGGACCCTGACCCATGGGGCCCTGGCCCATCGGACCCTGCCCCATCTGTCCGGGACCCTGCGGGCCTCCCTGGCCGCCACTGGGACCGGCAGGCAGCTGCGGCGCACCGCTCGGCAGCTGGGGCGGGCCACCCATGGGGCCACCCATCTGCTGCTGCGGCGGCCCAGATATGCCGGCCGGTACGGGGGCGCCGGGACCGGGCCCACGCATGCCCTGCTGCGGCATCCCCTGTCCGGGCATGCCACCCTGCTGCTGCATGCCGCCCTGCTGCTGGTCCTGCTGCTCCGGGGGCTTGCGCATGTTCTGCTGGTTCTGGGCAGCAGCGCGCGTGGCCGCGGCCAGTTTGGCGCGCAGGTCCTCGTTCTCGCGGAGCAGCCGGGTCAGTTCGGCTTCGACCTCATCGAGGAAGGCATCGACCTCGTCCTCGTCATAGCCTTCTCGGAGGCGGACGGTCGTGAACTGCTTGTTCCGCACGTCCTCGGGGGTCAACGGCATCTCTTCACCTCAACGTAGTCGTCGGCATTCGGCAAGACCGTATCGTTCACAGCCGGCTCACGACGGAGATCAGGATGTAGACGATGATCATCAGTACGAAGAAGGACAGGTCGAGCGCCACGCCCCCGAGACGCAACGGCGGGATAACCCGCCGCAGAAGCTTGAGCGGTGGATCAGTGACAGTGTAGGTGGCCTCCAGAACGACCACCATCGCCTTGCCGGGTTGCCATGAGCGGGCGAACTGGAAGACGTAGTCCATGACCAACCGGAAGATGAGCACGATGAGGAAGCACATCAGCGCGATGTAGACGACATCCAGGACCACGCTCATTGCTGGTGCTTCCCTCTCCCCTGTTTTCGTGCTGCTCGGTACTACTTGTACTGCTGTTTCCGGTCGTGCGTCTCAGCTCTGGTTGAAGAACCCGCCCTCTGCGATGCGGGCCTTGTCCTCCGCCGTGACATCGACGTTAGCAGGCGACAACAGGAACACCTTCTGCGTCACCCGCTCGATGCTGCCGTGAAGACCAAACACCAAACCGGCCGCAAAGTCGACAAGTCGCTTGGCGTCTGTGTCATCCATCTCAGTCAGATTCATGATCACCGGGGTGCCCTCACGGAAGTGTTCCCCGATGGTACGGGCCTCGTTGTAGGTCCGGGGGTGAAGTGTGGTGATCCGGTAAGGCTCTCGTTCGGACACGACCTTGGGCATGATCACCGGTGCGTTCTTCTCCAGGCTTGCGCGCTCTTGTGTGATGGATGCCACGGGTGCGATGCGCGCGGGGCGCACCGATTCCGCGGTGAGCGAAGAGGATCGGGGCACCGGGTCGCGCGGCACCGAGGACTGCACGACTCTGATCGATTCGTCCCTTTCAGACTGAAGTGCCTGATGTGACTGGTGAGACGGCTCATGCCGTCGGCGGTCCCGCTCGGGCTCCGGGTCGAGTTCAGGTTCGAAGTCGTCGTCGGGGTCGAAACCGCGGCCGTCGTACCCATCGTCCTCCACGAGGCCGAGGTAGACCGCCATCTTGCGCATCGCGCCGGCCATTCTCTGAGTCCTCCGCTCTGTGGTGGATCGGCTGACGACTGCCAAGTGCCCGCGATCCACGAGGTCGTTATGACGCCTTTCGGCGGTAATGACCATATTTTCTGCTGTGGTCCGACTTCCTGGCGACGTTACCCGAGCCTGGGGCGGACTCCGAGTACCGCGGTGCCGACGCGCACATGTGTCGCCCCTGCCGCCACGGCCTGTTCGAGGTCCGCACTCATCCCTGCCGAGACCATGTTCGCAGCCGGATGGGCTCGGCGCAGGTCGGTCGACAAATCCATCAACCGCTCGAACGCCGCCTGTTCGCGTCCCGCGTACTCGCCGGTGAGCGGAGCGACGGTCATCAGTCCGTCGAGCCGCAGTCCCGGAGCGCGAGCCACGAGATCGGCCAACTCCTCGATTCCGCCCGGCGCTACGCCACCTCGCTCCCCTCGCTCGCTCGATCCGGCGTCGAGCGCGACCTGGATGAGGCATCCCACCTCGCGCCCGACCTTCACGGCCTCCTTCGAGAGGGCCGTCACCAGCTTCGAACGATCGACGGACTGCACAAGATCCGCGTAACCGACCACAGATCGCACTTTGTTGGTCTGCAACTGGCCGACAAAATGCCAAGTAAGGGGCAGATCCGAGCATTCGGCGGCCTTGGGTGCCGCGTCCTGGTCCTTGTTCTCGGCGACATGACGCACGCCGAGCTCCGCCAGCGTCCGCACATCGCTCGCGGGATAGGTCTTGGTGACCACGATGAGGGTCACCTCCTCGCGCCCCCGCCCGGCGGCCGCGCACGCGGCGGCGATGCGCTCCTCCACCTTCGCCAGATTTGCGGCGAGTTCGTCCTTACGGTCCGTCATGCCCCATCAGTCCAGCCAGACATATCCCGCGAGTCGCCCTGTGGTGCGATCGCGGCGGTACGAGAAGTGGTCTTCGGACTCGCGTGTGCACACCGGCGACTGCTGCCGGTCGCGCACCCCGAGCCGGTCGAGCTGAGCGTGTACTCCGGCGGTCACGTCGACCGCGGGGGTGCCCCAACTCGTCTCGGCGTGCGCCGCGGGTTCGACGGCGGCGACGTCGGCGCGCATCTCCTCGGGCACTTCGTAGCACCGGCCGCAGACAGCGGGTCCGGTGCGGGCGACGATCCGGGCGGGATCGGCGCCGAGTTCGGTCATCGCGCGTAGCGCGGCGGGGACGACTCCGGCGACCATGCCGGGCCGGCCCGCGTGGGCTGCCGCGACGACTCCGGCGACCGGGTCGGCGAGCAGCACCGGAGTGCAGTCGGCGGTGAGGACGGCGAGGGCGAGACCGCGCTCGCCGGTGACGATCGCGTCGACCCGGGGCACCGGCTTCTCGCCCCACGGCTCCGAGACCACCACGGCGTCCGCCCCGTGAACCTGGTTCATCCAGACCACCCGGGCCGGGCCGAGACCGAGCGACTTGGCGGCCAGCTCGCGATTGGTCCGTACGGCGCCGGGGTCGTCGCCGACCGCCCCGCCGAGGTTGAGCTGCTCATACGGAGCGGCGCTCACCCCGCCCCACCGGTCGGTGAAGGCGAAGTGCGCGCCGCTCACGCTCTCGCGCTGTCCTATCACTTCAGGAAGTCCGGCACGTCCAGTTCCTCGGCCGCGCTGTCGGAGTAGGTCCGCGACGGCGGGACCGGCGGTGCGACCGGGAGGTCGGCGGCCGGCTCGGGAGCGGGCTCGGGGTCCTCCTTCGGCGTGACGCTGCCGAGCGAGCCGAAGGACGGACGGGACTCGGTCTGCCGTACCGGAGTGGGCTCCTCACGGCGGGCCGAGGACGAGGACGAGCCCATGACGGTCTCCCGGCGGGCCGGGGGCTGGCCCCCGTCGAAGCCGGCGGCGATCACGGTGACCCGGACCTCGTCGCCGAGGGCGTCGTCGATGACCGCGCCGAAGATGATGTTGGCCTCGGGGTGGGCGGCCTCGCTGACCAGCTGGGCCGCTTCGTTGATCTCGAACAGGCCGAGGTCGGAGCCACCGGAGATGGAGAGCAGTACGCCCCGGGCGCCGTCGATGGACGCCTCCAGGAGCGGTGAGGAGATCGCCATCTCGGCGGCGGCCACCGCGCGGTCGTCGCCGCGGGCCGAGCCGATGCCCATGAGGGCCGAACCGGCCTCGGACATGACCGACTTGACGTCGGCGAAGTCGAGGTTGATCAGACCGGGCGTGGTGATCAGGTCGGTGATGCCCTGGACACCGGAGAGCAGGACCTGGTCGGCCGACTTGAAGGCGTCGAGCACCGAGACCTGGCGGTCCGAGATGGACAGCAGCCGGTCGTTCGGGATGACGATGAGGGTGTCGACCTCTTCGCGGAGCTCCGCGATGCCGTCCTCGGCCTGGTTGGCACGGCGCCGGCCCTCGAAGGTGAAGGGGCGGGTGACCACGCCGATGGTGAGGGCGCCGAGCGAGCGGGCGATGTTGGCCACGACGGGCGCGCCGCCGGTGCCGGTGCCGCCGCCTTCACCGGCCGTCACGAAGACCATGTCGGCCCCCTTGAGGACCTCCTCGATCTCCTCACGGTGGTCCTCGGCGGCCTTGCGGCCGACGGCCGGGTTGGCGCCGGCGCCGAGTCCGCGGGTGAGTTCGCGGCCGACGTCGAGCTTGACGTCGGCGTCGCTCATCAACAGCGCCTGCGCGTCGGTGTTGATGGCGATGAACTCGACGCCCTTGAGACCGACCTCGATCATCCGGTTGATGGCATTGACACCACCGCCGCCGACACCGATGACTTTGATGACTGCGAGGTAGTTCTGCGGTGCTGCCACGTCGAAGGCCTCTCGCCTCGAGTTACGTGTCGTCGAACCAACGAAGCACTGGTGCCCCGCGATCCGACGACTGATGCCGATTGGGACGGTCCGTAGCGCCGACCCGAACCCTAACGCTGAAGTTTAGGGTTACCAGTGTGTCTGTTTCCTGGAGTCTTCTGAACAGGACACTAAGTCGACAAGTGGCGCACGTTCAACGAACACGCCGAACCTCCCGTTTTTCTTTTCACCCTATGTGATCAGCCGTAGCAGTGCCCAACCAGGGTGCTGGCCTGCGCTGATGTGCGTCAACTCCCCGATGACGCAGGGGCGGTGGGAACGCTGACGTCGAAGTGCCGCGCATCCGGGGCGGCTTTCATGAGAGCGGTGAGCGTACGGGCCTTGGCGGCACCCTTCTCGCTGCCCCCCCAGGCGACCGTCCGCCCGCCGCTCAACTCCAGCGAGATGTCGTCGTACGAACGCACCTTGACGGATCGGGTGACCCGGGCGACGGCGGCCGGAATTACACCCGCGACGCGCACCGCTTCACGCACCAGCCGGTCCTCGCCGAAGCGGCGCAGGCTCGCGGCGCGGGAGTCGGGCTGAGAGAGCGTCAATTCCAGTGCGGGAACGCCTTTAGGGGCCTCGGAAACTGTGGCGAAACGGACACCCTCATCGTCCACTTCGACAAAGTTTCCGCCCTTTTGGACGAGCAGAACCGGAGTCCGCTCGGTCACTTTCAGCCCGATTCCGTGGGGCCAGGAACGGGAGACGTCAACCACGCCAATTCGGGGCAATTTTCGGCGCAGTCGTGCCTCGATCGCATCGGTGTCGACGGAAATCAACGGCGATCCGACCGGCACGGCGGCGGCCTCGCGCACCTGCGCCGGAGTCAGCACCCTGGTCCCCGAGACCGACACGCTTTCCACGCGGAGCCACTGGGAGCCGTACAACAGCCAGACGGATCCCGCTCCGAGGACTACGAGCGCAACGGCGAGGATGATGATCGTACGAAGTCTGCGCACCCTCAACCGCCGGGCGGGAGGCGGGCCGGACGACTCCTGCTGGCGTTCACCGCGCTCGGCGGTAGTCGATCCGGCCACGCGCACTCCCTCTCCCTGGCTACTGGCGTCGGTGGGAGGCGATCGCCTCGTACACCATGGCGACGAGCAGCTCGTCGGCGTCCCGGCGGCCGAACTCCGCGGCCGAGCGGGACATCTCGTACAGCCGGTGCGGGTCGGCGAGCACCGGCAGGACGTTGGCACGGACCCAGTCCGGCGTCAGTTCCGCGTCGTCGACCAGCAGTCCGCCGCCGGCCTTGACCACCGGCTGGGCGTTCAGCCGCTGTTCGCCGTTGCCGATGGGCAGCGGGACGTAGGCGGCCGGGAGTCCGACGGCGGAGAGTTCGGCGACGGTCATCGCGCCCGCGCGGCAGAGCATCATGTCGGCCGCGGCGTACGCGAGGTCCATCCGGTCCAGGTAACTTACCGGGATGTACGGGGGCATTCCCGGCATCTGCTGCACATGCGGCAGTTCGTTCTTCGGGCCGACCGCGTGCAGGATCTGGATCCCGGCCTGCTGGAGCCAGGGCGCGACCTGCTGGACGACCTCGTTGAGGCGCCGGGCGCCCTGCGAGCCGCCGGAG
This sequence comes from Streptomyces sp. NPDC048420, assembly GCF_040651535.1. NCBI lineage: Bacteria > Bacillati > Actinomycetota > Actinomycetes > Kitasatosporales > Streptomycetaceae > Streptomyces > Streptomyces sp. NPDC048420. The sequence continues at coordinate 241,667 of NZ_JBEZKG010000008.1, read as the reverse complement.
ACCAGCAGGGTCGGCAGGTTCGGGTCGAGCCCGAACATCGCGCGGGCCTCGGGACGGGTGGCGGCCCGGTCCAGGGTGGCGATGGTGTGGCGCAGCGGGATGCCGATGTAGCGGGAGTTGCGCAGCTTGCTGTCCGGCGTGGCCACGGCGACCTGGGCGGCGTACCGCGAGCCGATCTTGTTGGCGAGGCCGGGGCGGGCGTTGGCCTCGTGGATCACGATCGGCACGCCGAGCCGCTTGGCGGCGAGGTAGGCGGGCAGCGCGACATAGCCGCCGAAGCCGACAACCGCGTCGGCCTTGGTGCGCTCCAGGACCTGCTCGGTGGCCTTGATCGTGCCGCGCAGCCGGCCCGGGACGGTGATCAGCTCAGGGGTGGGCTTACGGGGCAGCGGCACGGCCGGGATGAGCGCTAGCTCGTACCCCCGCTGCGGGACGAGCTTGGTCTCCAGGCCCCGTTCCGTGCCCAGGGCCGTGATTCCCACTCCCGGGTCCTGCCTGCGCAGGGCGTCCGCGAGGGCGAGCGCGGGCTCGATGTGGCCGGCGGTCCCCCCACCGGCGAGTACGACATGCACCGAAATTCACCGCTCTCCGGACGACCGCGCCGCTGGGGCGCGCCGTCTCATCGTGTTCCATCTCCGAGGCCCCCGTGCCGACGCGGCGCCTCCCGCCCGCTTTCTACCAAAGCGAGGTTGCCGCAGCGAAAGCGCCGCCCGCGCAGCGGGGTCGTCGCGCGCGAACGCGATCAGCAACCCGATGGCGAACATGGTCGGCAGCAGGGCGGAGCCTCCGTAGGAGAACAGCGGGAGCGGGACACCGGCGATCGGCAGCAGACCGAGCACCGCACCGATGTTGATCACCGCCTGAGCGGTGATCCAGGTGGTCACGCCTCCCGCGGCATACCTGACGAAGGGGTCCTCCGTGCGTCCGGCCACGCGGATACCCGCATAGCCTAGGGCCGCGAAGAGGGCGAGCACCGACAGCGTCCCCGCGAGGCCCAGTTCCTCACCGGTGACGGCGAAGATGAAGTCGGTGTGGGCTTCGGGTAGTTGGCCCCATTTTTCCACACTCGCGCCGAGCCCGGAGCCAAAGATTCCGCCCGAGGCGAGGGCGTAGATGCCGTGCACGGCCTGCCAGCAGTCGGCGGCCCCCGACTTGGGCTCGGTGGCGCCGATGCAGGCGAGCCGGGCCATGCGGTTGGGGCTGGTCTTGATAAGGATCATGCCGATCAGCCCGGCGATCGACAGGACGCCGACGAACAGCCGGGTCGGCGCCCCCGCCAGCCACAGCAGGCCGAACAGGATCGCAGTCAGGATGATCGCCGTACCCATGTCGCCGCCGAGCATGATCAGCCCCAGCAGCAGGAAGGCGACCGGGACGAGCGGCACCAGCATGTGCTTCCACTGGGTCAGCAGCTTCTTGTCCTGCTTGCGGGCGAGCAGATCGGCCGCCCACAGCACGAGGGCGAGCTTGCCGAACTCGCTGGGCTGGATCTGGAAGGAGCCGCCGAGCGAGATCCAGTTCTGGTTGCCGTTGACCGACATCCCTATCCCCGGCACCTGTACGAGGGCCATCAGGAAGACCGCGCCCGCCAGGATCGGGTAGGCGAGCGCCCGGTGCAGCTTGACCGGCATCCGGGAGGCGATCAGCAGCAGGACGGCGCCGATGACGGCGGCCAGGAACTGCTTGCGGAAGAAGAAGGACCCCGGCAACAACATCTGCAGAGCCGTGATCTGGGAGGCCGAGTACACCATCACCAGACCGAGCACGGTGATCAGCAGACTGCCGCCGAGGATCAGGTAGTACGCGGTCAGCGGCCGGTCCCAGGCGCGCCTGGCGTTGCCGTACAGCCGTCGTACGGGGTTGTCGCGGGGCGGCCGGGAGACGGCGGGGCGGCGGGGCGCCCGCTGCACGGGGGGCCTGCCGGTACGGCTGGTGGGCATCAACGCCTCCGCTACGTCGGTCAGGAGCCGAGTTCGCGAACCGCCTCCGCGAACGCGTCACCGCGCTTGTTGTAGTTGGCGAACATGTCCATCGAGGCGCAGGCCGGGGCCAGCAGCACCGTGTCACCTGCGACGGCGAGGCGGGAGGCCTCCTGGACAGCCGCGAGCATCGCCCCAGTGTCGGTCCGGTCGAGGTCGACCACGGGTACCTCCGGGGCGTGTCGCGCCAGGGCTTCGCGGATCAGGGCGCGGTCCTGGCCGATGAGCACGACCCCGCGAAGTCGCTTTGCCGACTTGGTGACCAGCTCGTCGAAGGTCGCGCCCTTGGCGAGCCCGCCCGCGATCCACACGATCGACTCGTAGGCCGCCAACGAGGCTTCCGCCGCGTGGGTGTTGGTGGCCTTGGAGTCGTCGACGTACGCGACACCGTCCACGGCGGCCACGTGGGCGATGCGGTGTGCGTCCGGGGTGAAGTTCCGCAGCCCGTCCCGTACGGCCCGTGCGGGCACCCCGAATGCGCGTGCGAGGGCGGCCGCAGCAAGGGCGTTGGCGATGTTGTGCGGGGCCGGCGGGTTGACGTCGGAGATCTCGGCGAGTTCCTGTGCGTTCTTGTGCCGGTCCTCGACGAAGGCCCGGTCGACCAGGATGCCCTCGACGACGCCGAGTTGGGACGGCCCGGGGGTGCCGAGGGTGAAGCCGACGGCCCGGCAGCCCTCCTCGACGTCCGCCTCGCGCACCAGGTCCTCGGTGGCCTTGTCGGCGACGTTGTAGACGCAGGCGACCCGATTGCCCTCGTAGATGCGGCCCTTGTCGGCGGCGTACGCCTCCATGGAGCCGTGCCAGTCGAGATGGTCGGGGGCGAGGTTGAGCACGGCGGCGGAGTGGGCGCGCAGCGAGGGCGCCCAATGCAGCTGGTAGCTCGACAACTCCACGGCGAGCACGTCGTACTGCTCCTCGCCGAGCACGGCGTCGAGCACGGAGATGCCGATGTTGCCGACGGCCGCGGTGCGCAGACCCGCGGCCTTCAGGATCGACGCCAGCATCTGGGTGGTGGTCGTCTTGCCGTTGGTGCCGGTGATCGCGAGCCAGGGGGCCGCGTCGGGGCCCCTGAGCCGCCAGGCGAGTTCGACGTCGCCCCAGATCTCGACGCCGGCCGCGCGGGCCGCCGTGAACAGCGGCTTGTCCGGCTTCCAGCCGGGCGCGGTGACGACGAGTTCGGTGCCCTCGGGCAGGGTCGCGCCGTCGCCGAGGCGCACGGTGACGCCGAGCGCCTCCAACTCGGCGGCCTGCTCACGCGCGCGTGCGTCGTCGCCGTCGTTGACGACCGTGACGTGCGCCCCGCGCGCGTGCAGCACCTTGGCCGCCGGGATGCCGGAGACGCCGAGCCCGGCGACGGTGACGCGCATACCCTGCAGGTCGATCACTTCTCTGCTGCCCATCCCGCGTAGAAGAGACCCAGTCCGACGATCACACAGATGCCCTGGATGATCCAGAAACGGACCACCACGAGGACTTCGGACCAGCCCTTGAGTTCGAAGTGGTGCTGGAGCGGTGCCATGCGGAAGACGCGCTTGCCGGTCATCCGGAAGGAGCCGACCTGGATGACGACCGACATCGTGATGAGGACGAACAGACCGCCCATGATGGCGACCAGCAGCTCGGTGCGGGACAGGATCGCGAGGCCGGTCAGGACACCGCCGAGCGCGAGCGAACCGGTGTCGCCCATGAAGATCTTGGCCGGCGAGGTGTTCCACCACAGGAAGCCCAGACAGGCACCCATCAGCGCGGAGGCGATCACCGCGAGGTCGAGCGGATCGCGCACCTCGTAACAGGCGTTCGGGTTGGTCAGGGTGCCCGCGTTGGCGCAGGACTCCTGGAACTGCCAGACGCCAATGAACGTGTAGGCGCCGAAGACGAGGACGGAGGCGCCCGTGGCGAGGCCGTCCAGACCGTCGGTGAGGTTCACCCCGTTCGACATGGCGAGGATCATGAACAGGGCCCAGACCACGAACAGGATCGGGCCGATCTTCCAGCCGAAGTCGGTGATGAACGACAGCTTGGTGGAGGCCGGGGTGTTGCCGCGGGCGTCCGGGAACATCAGCGCGAGCACCGCGAAACTGATGCCGACGATCAGCTGGCCCGCCATCTTCGCCTTGGCCCGCAGGCCCAGCGAACGCCGCTTGACGATCTTGATGTAGTCGTCGAGGAAGCCGACCAGGCCCATCCCGCACATCAGGCCGAGCACCAGCAGACCCGAGTAGGTGGGCGGGTAGCCGGTGATGACCTTGGACAGGAAGTACGCGACGACGGTCGCCAGGATGAAGGCGATACCGCCCATCGTCGGTGTACCGCGCTTGCTGGCGTGCTCGCGCGGGCCGTCGTCCCGGATGTACTGGCCGTAACCCTTGCGCGCGAGCAGCTTGATCAGCAGCGGGGTGCCGACCAGGGTCAGAAAGAGGCCGATGACTCCTGAGAACAGGATCTGCTTCATCATCGGGCGGCAACCTCACCCTCGGCGTCGAGCAGCGCCTGGGCGACGCTCTCCAGACCGACCGAACGGGACGCCTTCACGAGGACGACGTCTCCCGGGCGCAACTCACTGCGCAGCAGGTCGACCGCCGCCTGTGCGTCGGACACGTGCACCGACTCCTCACCCCACGAACCCTCGTTATATGCGCCCAGTTGCAGCCAGGACGCTTCCCTGCCCCCGACCGCGACGAGCTTGCCGACATTGAGCCGGACGGCGAGCCGTCCGACCGCGTCGTGCTCGGCGAGCGCCTCGTCCCCGAGCTCGGCCATCTTGCCGAGCACCGCCCAGGTCCGCCGCCCCTTGCCCATCGCCGCGAGCGCGCGCAAAGCGGCTCGCATGGACTCGGGGTTCGCGTTGTAGGCGTCGTTGACGATGGTCACGCCGTCCGGGCGCTCGGTGACCTCCATACGCCAGCGGGAGAGGGAGCCCGCCCCGGAGAGCGCGGTGGCGATCTCGGTTGCGGACATGCCCAGCTCATGGGCGACGGCGGCCGCGGCGAGCGCGTTCGACACGTGGTGCTCACCGTACAGGCGCATGGTCACTTCGCTTGCACCGGAGGGTGTGTGGAGCATGAAGGCGGGCTGTCCGCTGTCCATGAGTCGCACGTTCTCGGCGCGTACGTCCGCTTCGCCGGACTCTCCGAAAAGGATCACCTTCGCCTTCGTACGGGATGCCATGGCCCGTACGAGGGGATCGTCGGCGTTGAGTACCGCGGTGCCGTCTTCGGGAAGGGCCTCCACGAGTTCGCCCTTGGCCTGCGCGATCTGCTCGCGGCCGCCGAACTCGCCGATGTGGGCGGTGCCGACGTTCAGGACGAGACCGATCTTCGGGGGCGTCAGATCCGTGAGGTAGGCGATGTGGCCGATGCCGCGGGCGCCCATCTCCAGGACGAGGAAACGGGTTTCCTCGGTGGCGGTGAGGGCGGTGAGCGGCAGCCCGATCTCGTTGTTGAGCGAGCCCGGCGTGAACACCGTCGGCGCCTTGCTCCGCAGCACCTGCGCGATCAGGTCCTTGGTGCTGGTCTTGCCGGCCGAGCCGGTGAGGGCGACCAGGGTCGCGCCGAGCCGTCGTACGACATGACGTGCGAGGGCGCCGAGGGCGGTCTGGACGTCGTCGACGATGATCGCGGGTGCACCGACGGGACGCTGGGCCAGCACGGCCACCGCCCCCGCCTGGACGGCCTGGTCGGCGTAGTCGTGGCCGTCGACGCGCTCCCCCACGAAGGCGGCGAACAGACTGCCGTCCTTCACCTGCCGGGAGTCGATGACGACGGGCCCGTGCACCTGCACCGACGGATCCGGTATGTCATGCGTCTGCCCGCCGACGACTGAGGCGATCTCGGCGAGAGAGAGGGCGATCACAAGTTCATCCCTGGGTCTTCTGGATGGCTTCTCGAAGCACCTGGCGGTCGTCGAAGGGACGGACCACCCCGGCGATGTCCTGGCCCTGCTCATGGCCCTTGCCCGCGACCAGCACGGTGTCTCCGGGCCGTGCTCGGGCGACGGCTGCGGCGATCGCGGCGGCCCGGTCCTCGAAGACCTGGACCTCGCCACGCTCGTGTACTGGCACGGACGCCGCACCTTCGAGCATGGTTGCGAGGATCGCGAGGGGGTCCTCCGAGCGTGGGTTGTCGGAGGTCAGTACGGCGGTGTCGGCGAGGCGGGCCGCGGCGGCGCCCATGGGCCCGCGCTTGGTCCGGTCACGGTCGCCTCCGCAGCCCAGCACGATGTGCAGGCTGCCCTCGGTGACCTTGCGGAGCGCCTTGAGGACGGACTCGACGGCGTCCGTCTTGTGGGCGTAGTCCACCACCGCGAGATACGGCTGTCCGGCGTCCACGCGCTCCAGACGGCCCGGCACTCCCGGCACCGCGGCGACACCGTCGGCTGCGGTCTGCGGGTCGAGTCCCGCGGCGGCGAGGGCGACGATCGCGGCGAGGGTGTTCGCCACGTTGAAGGGGCCCGGCAGCGGCGACCTGGCCTCGATCCGCTCGCCCTCGGGGCCGATCACGGTGAACGTCGAGTCCATCGGGCCGACCTGGACGTCCGCGGCACGCCAGTCGGCGTCCGGGTGGCCCTCGGCGGAGAAGGTGACGACCGGGACAGTGGCTTCCTTGACGAGCCGGCGGCCGTACTCGTCGTCGAGGTTGACGACGCCGAGACGGCTGCGTTTCGGCGTGAACAGCTGTGCCTTCGCCTGGAAGTAGTCCTCCATGCCGGAGTGGAACTCCATGTGTTCCGGGCTCAGGTTGGTGAAGACGCCGATGTCGAAGACACAGCCGTCGACCCGGCCGAGGACCAGCGCGTGGCTGGAGACCTCCATGGCGACCGCCTCGACCCCGCGCTCGCGCATGACCGCGAACAGGGCCTGGAGATCGGTGGCCTCGGGCGTGGTGCGCTCGGACTTGATGCGCTCGTCACCGATGCGCATCTCGACGGTGCCGATCAGGCCGGTGTTGTTCTTGACCTTCAGACCGCCCTCGACGAGATAGGCGGTGGTGGTCTTGCCCGAGGTGCCGGTGATGCCGATCTGGAGCAGGTCGCGGCCGGGGTGGCCGTAGATCGTGGCCGCCAGTTCGCCCATCCGCGCGCGCGGGTCGTCGACGACCAGGACAGGAAGCCCGGTCGCCGCGGCGCGCTCGGCGCCGGTCGGGTCGGTCAGCACGGCGACGGCGCCCAGGCCGAGGGCCTGGGTGACGAAGTCGGCGCCGTGCAGACGGGCGCCCGGGAGAGCGGCGTACAGGTCGCCGGGGCGGACGGCACGCGAGTCGTGGGTGATGCCCGTGACCCCCGCGCCGCTCTTCGGCACATCGGCACCCAGCTGATCGGCGAGCTCCGCGAGGGGTGTTGCGGAGACCCGGACCGGCCGGGGCGGTCCCGGATATGTCACGGGTGCGCCCTTCTGGGTGGTTTGGGACTGATCAGCGTGTGGCACGGCGGTGAGCGTACCGGGCGCACCCGCCTCGGAGCGAAGTGAGGGGCGAGGCGTGCCCTGGTTCCCGGAATCGGAGGTGATCGTCGTCACGAGGTGGTTCCTGGTGGCCTTTCCGAGGTGCTGATGAGGTGCTGCTGATCAGGGCGAGTAGGTGACAGGGAAGTTCGCGGCCTTCGCCCCCGTGGGCGGGACCTGAAGGGACTTCAGCGCGAACTCCATGACCTGCTTGTAGACGGGTCCGCAGATCTGGCCGCCGAAGTAACTGCCCTTGGTGGCGTTCTGGATGGCGCAGTAGACGGTGATCCGGGGCTTGTCGGCGGGTGCGAACCCGGCGAACGACGAGGTGTAGCCCTTGTACTTGCCGGTGGCCGGATCCACGCGGTTGGCCGTACCCGTCTTGCCCGCGACCCGGTAGCCGGGGATGCGTGCCTTGGTGCCGGTGCCCTCTTCGTCGTCCACGACCGACTCCAGCATCCGGGCGAGCGTCTTGGCCGTCTTGGCACTGACGACCCTTGTCTCCTTGGGCTTCGCGGCGGGGGTGAAGCGCCCGTCGGGCCCCTTCGTGCCGCGCACGAGCGTGGGTTCGACGCGGACACCGCCGTTGGCGATCGTCGAGTAGACGGACGCCGCCTGCATCGCGTTGAGGGAGACACCCTGGCCGAAAGGAATCGTGTACTGCTGCGAGGTCGACCAGTCGGCGGGCTTGGCGAGGATGCCCGGGGTCTCGCCGGGGAAGTCGAGCCCGGAGTAGCGGCCGAGGCCGAACTTGCGCAGGTAGGAGTAGAGGACCTGGTTGGCCTGCGCCTGGGTCTTGCCGAGCTGGCCGGTCGCCAGGATGGTGCCGATGTTCGACGACTTGGCGAGCACGCCGTTGAGCGTGAGGTACCAGGTCTCGTGGTCGATGTCGTCCTTGAAGAGCCGGTCACCGCGGTGCAGCCGGTTGGGCACGATCACATGCGTGAGCGGGGTGGCGACGCCCTGTTCCAGTACGGCGGCCATCGACATGACCTTGGCGGTGGAACCGGGCTCGTAGGCGTCCTGGAGAGCCGCGTTGCCCATGTTCACCGAGCTCGCCTTGGACAGGTCGTTCGGGTCGAAGCCGGGCGCGTTGGCCATGGCGAGGACCTGGCCGGTCTGCGTGTCCTGCACTATCACGTACCCGCGGTCCGCCTTGGACTCCTTCACCTGGTCGGTGATGGCCTGCTGGGCGGCCCACTGGATGTCGCGGTCGATGGTGAGTTCGACGTCGCTGCCGGGCACCGCGGGGGTCTCGGTGGAGCCCACGGTGGGCACCTGGCGGCCGCCGGACTGGGCGTAGCGGATCTTGCCGTCCTTACCGGCCAGCAGGGTGTTCAACTGCTGCTCGACCCCGCCGCCGCCCTTGCCGTCGGCGTTGACCCAGCCCAGTATCCCGGCGGCGAGGTCGCCGTTCGGGTACACACGCTTGGTGGTCGGTACGGACAGGACGCCTCCGAGGACGTTGGCCGTGCTCGGGTCGGTCTCCGCCTTGGTCGCGAGCGCGGACTTGAGGTCCTTGATCTGCTTCCAGACCTGCGGGGTCTGGCGGCTCGCGAGCAGGACGTAGCGCAGCTTCTTGTCCTTGGGCCGCAGCTTCTTGACGATCGTCTCCTGCTCCTGCCCCAGGATCGGCGCCAGCAGCGCGGCGGCCTGCTCGGGCCCGTCATCGACCTTCAGCTGCTCGCGGGTGAAGAGCGTGGGGTCGGCCGTGATGTCGTACGCGTCCTCGCTGGTCGCGAGGGCCACGCCGTCCCGGTCGGTGATCCCGCCGCGCTCGGCGGCCAGGGTGTAGCCGACGTACCGGTTCTGCTCGGCCTTGGCGGCGTAGGTGCTGGCGTCGACGGCCTGCACCTGGAGCAGTCGTACGACGAAGGCGGCGAGCACCAGCGTCAGCGCGAGGCCGACCAGACGCAGCCGGGGGCGGGGGCTGCCCAGGCGGATGGTCTTGGGGGCCGCCTGGCGAGGCGCCGCGGGGCGGCGGGCCGGACGGGCACCGGGCCCGGGGCGCGGCCGGCCGACGGGGCGGGCGGAGCGCTCGGGGCGCGCGGGTCCGGGCACACGGCGGCGCGGCGGCTGCCTGCCGAAATCGTCGGACACTTCCGTCACCTGCCGGGGGTCGGGGTCGGGTAGGTGGAGGGCGGGACAGCGGAGGGATCGGCCTCAGGGGTCTCCACGACGGCCTCGGGGGCCTGCGCGGGAGCCTCCGTCGGCGTGGGGCTGACCGTCGGCGTCGGGACCGTCACGGTGCCGATCGCCTCGGGCGCGAGGACGAGCGGCATCCGCGCGGAGGCCTGCTCGGCGCCGGAGGCGGGCGACGGGACGCCCTTGACGGTGCCGTCGGGGTCGAGGAAGGCCGGGTCGCCACCGGGCACCATGCCGAGTTCACGGGCGCGGCGCACCAGGGCGTCGGGGGCGGAGTAGGCGTCGACGTCCCGCTGGAGCCCCTGTTCCTCGTCGGTGAGGCCCTTGGTCTCCTTCTGGAGGTCGGTGAGCTTGAACGACCCTTCGCTGAGCGCGGAGTTCAGCACCAGCAGCCCGATGAGGCCGCCGCCGAGGAGGAGCACCACGAGGAGCACGAAGGGGGTACGGGCCGCCTGTCCGGAGCCCGTGGGACCGGGGAAGAGGCGCACGAGACGGGCCGCCCTCCCCTTCAGTTCGGGTTTCCTACTCACACGCCCTCCAGTGAGTCCGGTTTCCCCACTCACGTACGCGCCTCACGGACTTCACTCGATGGACTCCCTGATTCGCTCGGCGCCCCTGCAACGCGCCGGTGCGGCCCGCCGGTTCTCGGCGATCTCTTCCTCGGTGGGAAGTTCGGCACCGCGCGTGAGCAGCTTGAGCCGGGGCTGGTACTGCTCGGGGACGACGGGCAGGCCGGGCGGGGCGGTGTTGGCGGCACCGGCCGCGAACACCTGCTTGACCAGCCGGTCCTCCAGCGAGTGGTACGACAGCACCGCGATCCGGCCGCCCACCGCGAGCGCCTCCACCGCGGCCGGGATCGCCCGCTCCAGGACCGAGAGTTCGCCGTTGACCTCGATGCGCAGGGCCTGGAAGGTGCGCTTGGCCGGGTTGCCGCCGGTGCGCTTGGCGGCCTGCGGCAGGGAGTCGCGGATCAGCTCGACGAGCCGGGCGCTGTTCGTGAACGGCTCCTTGTCGCGCTCACGCACGATCGCGGACACGATCCGCTTGGCCTGCTTCTCCTCGCCGTACGCCCGAAGGATCCGCACCAGCTCGCCCGCCGGATAGGTGTTCAGGACCTCGGCGGCGCTCATGCCGGTCGTCTGATCCATGCGCATGTCGAGGGGGGCGTCCTGGGCGTAGGCGAACCCGCGGTCGGCCTCGTCGAGCTGCATGGAGGAGACGCCGAGGTCGAAGAGGACGCCCTGCACGCGCGCGATGCCGAGCCGGTCGAGGACATCGGGGAGTTCGTCGTAGACCGCGTGGACGAGCGTGGCGCGCTCACCGAAGGGTGCGAGCCGCTCGCCGGACAGGCGCAGGGCCTCCTTGTCGCGGTCGAGACCGACGAGCCGGGCCTGCGGGAACCGCTGGAGCAGGGCCTCGCTGTGGCCGCCGAGGCCGAGCGTGCAGTCGACGACCACCGCTCCGGGCCGCTCCAGCGCGGGGGCCAACAGGTCCAGGCACCGCTGGAGCATCACCGGGACGTGTCGACTCTGGCTCAAGGGGCCCTCTCAGGTCCGGCACGGCCCCTACGCACCGCCGGGTCCCCGCCCGCTCGTGGAAGGGGAGGCCTGCCGGCGCCGGAAGCGTCAGCCGACCGGGAGCGGGAGGAGGCCGAGCCGTACGTACGCGCCGCGCACGTGGGGAGGCCGTCCGCGCCTGCGCCGGGGGCCTCCGGGGAATGTCAGCAGGGAGGCCTCGCCTCCCGCTTCGCGTCACTTTAGTCCACGGTGTCGCGCGGTCAATCAACCGGCCTGCGCGTCGCGCACCGACGCGGGCACGAAGCGGCGAATGAACGGAAACCGCCCGTTCGGACGCACCCGGCACCCTTGTGGGTTACCTCACACAGAGGACGTGATGACGCTCTTTTTCCCTTCTCACGACAGGACCGGAACAGCCGTGACCAGTACCGTCATGGCTATGACGACTTCCGCACCCGTTCCCACCGAAGGCGCCATACCCCGCGGTGGCTCCGTGACCGACCGCCTGGTCGACGCCAACGAGCGCTACGCCTCCGCGTTCACCGACCCCGGGATGGACGCCCGCCCGGTCCTGCACGTCGCCGTCGTGGCCTGCATGGACGCCCGCCTCGACCTGCACGCCGCGCTCGGCCTGGAGCTCGGCGACTGCCACACCATCCGCAACGCGGGTGGTGTGGTCACCGACGACGTGATCCGCTCGCTCACCATCAGCCAGCGCAAGCTCGGCACCCGCAGCGTCGTCCTGATCCACCACACCGGCTGCGGTCTGGAGGCGATCACCGAGGACTTCCGCACCGATCTGGAGATGGAGGTCGGACAGCGCCCGGCGTGGGCGGTGGAGGCCTTCCGGGACGTCGAACAGGACGTACGGCAGTCCATGCAGCGCGTGCGGACCTCGCCGTTCCTGCTCCACACCGACGACGTGCGCGGCTTCGTGTTCGACGTGAAGACGGGTCTGCTGCGCGAGATCGACCCGGCCTGAGAGCGGCGCGACCGGCTGCCGTAGCTGTCGTTTCGCTGTTGATTTCGGCCCTCGGGGTGCCCAAAACGCCGTAAGACCCGACATAGTGCAGCCAGTTGTCCACAGTCGAGTGACACGAATCGGTAACGGCAGCAAGAATGCGGTTGTGGCGTCGCGCGGAACTTTTCACGCGTGGTGTCCGTGATTCGGGGTGGGCCGGTTACGCATCACAGAGCGTCGGCCCTGAAAGTACGGGCCGAGGAGGGCCGGGTGACCACCTATGACGATCGATCGAGCCTCACTGATCTGACCGCCGTCGTGGAGCGGGTACGCAGTTCGGTGGAGGGCGTGATCGAGGGGAAGCCCGAGGTCGTACGGCTCTCGCTGACCGTGCTGCTCGCCGAGGGACATCTTCTGATCGAGGATGTCCCCGGCGTCGGCAAGACCATGCTGGCCAAGGCCCTGGCGCGGTCCATCGACTGCTCGGTGCGCCGTATCCAGTTCACGCCCGACCTGCTGCCCTCGGACATCACGGGCGTGTCCATCTGGGACCAGCAGCGCCGGGACTTCGAGTTCAAGCCGGGCGCGATCTTCGCGCAGATCGTGATCGGCGACGAGATCAACCGCGCCTCGCCGAAGACCCAGTCGGCCCTTCTGGAGTCCATGGAGGAGCGCCAGGTCACCATCGACGGGCAGACCTACGAGCTGCCCAGCCCCTTCATGGTGGTCGCCACCCAGAACCCGGTCGAGATGGAGGGCACCTACCCGCTCCCGGAGGCCCAGCGCGACCGCTTCATGGCGCGCGTCTCGGTCGGTTACCCCAGTGCGGAGGCCGAGCTGCAGATGCTCGACATCCACGGCGGGGTGAGCCCGCTGGAGGACCTCCAGCCGGTGGCGCACGCCCACGACATCGTGAAGCTCATCGAGGCCGTCCGCGGCGTCCATGTCGCCGAAACGGTCCGGCGGTACGCCGTCGACCTGGTCTCCGCCACCCGCACCCACCCCGACCTCAGACTCGGCGCCTCCCCGCGCGCGACGCTGCACCTGCTGCGCGCCGCCAAGGCATCCGCCGCCCTCAGCGGCCGCGAGTTCGCGCTGCCGGACGACGTCCAGGCGCTCGCCGTCGCGGTCCTCGCCCACCGTCTGCTGCCCACCGCCCAGGCCCAGCTGAACCGGCGCACCTCGGAGCAGGTCGTGCAGGAGATCCTGCAGCGCACCCCGGTCCCGGCGGCGCCCCAGCAGGGCGGTCTCGGTATCGGCCGCGGCACGCCCGCGTATCCGCAGCAGCCGCCGCGGAGCCTGTGATGTCCGCCGGTGGGCCCGGAAGCGCCGAAGGGCCCGATGTGGACCGCGGCGACAAGGGCGGGGTCCGCACGGCACTGGCCGGCCTGACCACCCGGGGCCGCTCCTTCTTCGCCGCCGGGATAGCCGCGGCCGTCTGCGCGTACGTCCTGGGCCAGAGCGACCTGCTCAGGGTCGGCCTCCTGCTGGCCGTGCTGCCCCTGGTCTGCGCCACCGTGCTCTACCGCACCCGCTACCGGGTCGCGGGCAGCCGAAGGCTCTCCCCCGCGCGCGTACCGGCCGGCAGCGAGGCCCGCGTCCATCTGCGGATGGACAACGTCTCCCGGCTGCCCACCGGCCTGCTGATGCTCCAGGACCGGGTGCCCTACGTCCTCGGCCCGCGCCCTCGCTTCGTGCTCGACCGGGTCGAGCCGGGCGGCCGCCGCGAAGTCTCCTACCGGGTCCGCTCCGACCTGCGCGGCCGCTACCCGCTGGGCCCGCTCCAGCTGCGCCTGACCGACCCGTTCGGCATGTGCGAGCTGACCCGCTCCTTCTCGACGTACGACACCCTGACCGTGATCCCGCGCGTGGAGGCACTGCCGCCGGTGCGCCTCAGCGGCGAGGCCAAGGGGTACGGCGACGGGCGGCAGCGCTCGCTCGCCCTGGCCGGCGAGGACGACGTGATCCCGCGCGGCTACCGCTACGGCGACGATCTGCGCCGCGTCCACTGGCGCTCCACCGCCCGCTACGGCGAGCTGATGGTGCGCCGCGAGGAACAGCCCCAGCGTGCCCGCTGCACGGTGCTCCTGGACACCCGGGGCCTCGCCTACGCGGGCGCGGGCCCGGACTCGGCCTTCGAGTGGGCCGTCTCGGGCGCCGCCTCCGTCCTGGTGCACATGCTCGAACGGGGCTTCTCCGTCCGGCTGCTGACGGACACCGGCAACGCCGTGCCCGGCGAGGGCGCCGACGGCTTCGCGGGCGCCAGCCAGGGCACGGCGGACGCGGCCGGGCTGATGATGGACACCCTGGCGGTGATCGACCACTCCGACGGCACCGGCCTCTCGCGCGCCTACGACGTGCTGCGCAGCGGGAACGAAGGGCTGCTGGTGGCCTTCTTCGGCGACCTCGACGAGGAGCAGGCCACGGTGGCCGCCAAGATGCGGCAGCGCAGCGGGGGCGCGCTCGCCTTCGTGCTGGACAGCGACAGCTGGGTGCGGGAACCGTCCGACGTGCCCGGCCCCTCGGACGGGCACGAGGAGCGGCTGCGGATGCTGCGCGAGGCGGGCTGGACGGTCATGGGCGTGCCGCGGGGCGCCGCCCTGGAGGAGCTGTGGCGCCTCGCGGACCGCGAGCGCACGGGCGTCGGCGCGGCCGGCGTCGGGGAGGGATCATGATGAGCGGCCGTGGGCGACTTGCGCTGTGCGCGTGGGCGGCCACGCTGATGGCCGCGTGCGCCCTGCTCCCGCTGGTGGAGCCGGTCACCTGGATCGTGCAGGCCGCCTTGCTGCTCGGGGTGCAGACGCTCGTGGGCGCGGCGGCCCGGCGGATACCGCTGGCCCGTCCGCTGACCATGGCCGCCCAGGCCGTCGTCACGCTGGTCATGCTGACCCTGGTCTTCGCCCGCGACCAGGCCTTCCTCGGGATCGTCCCAGGACCGGGCGTCTTCCTGCACTTCGCGGACCTGCTGCAGCAGGGCGGCGACGACATCGCGCGGTACGCGATCCCGGCTCCGCTGGAGTCCGACGGCATCAAGCTGATGGTGTTGGGCGGCGTCCTGGTCGTCGGGCTCCTGGTGGACACCCTCGCGGTGACCTTCCGCAGCGCGGCCCCGGCGGGCCTGCCCCTGCTGGCGCTGTACTCCGTCGCCGCGGGGCTCTCCGAAGGCCACGGCGACTGGTTCTGGTTCCTGGTCGCGGCGGCCGGTTATCTGCTGCTGCTCCTGGCCGAGGGGCGCGACCGGCTCTCCCAGTGGGGCCGCGTCTTCGGCGGGGCGGCGCGTACTCCGGGCGGTGACAACGGTCCGGTGGCACCGGTCCGTACCGGGCGGCGCATCGGCGTGGTCGCCCTGGGCGTCGCCCTCGTGGTGCCGCTCGCCCTGCCGGCGATGAACGGCGGCCTCCTGGACGCCAACGGTACGGGCGTGGGCGTCGGCAACGGGAACGGCGGCACCATCTCCGCGGTCAACCCGCTGCTGTCACTGCGCGACAGCCTGAACGTCGACGAGGACCGCCAGGCCCTGTCCGTGCAGACCGGCAGCAGCACCGACGTCTCCAACCTGTACCTGCGGATCGTCTCCCTGGACGACTTCGACGGCCGGACCTGGAAACCGTCCAAGCGGTCCATCACCGGTGTGCCGGACGACTTCCCCACCCCGATCGGCCTCGCCTCGGACGTCAAGCGCGCCGAGGTGGAGACCACCATCTCGGCGGCCGGCTGGTACCAGCAGAACTACCTGCCGATGCCGTATCCGCCCAGCGGAGTCAAGGTCCGCGGCAGCTGGCGGTACGAGCCCCAGGGCATGGCGCTCGTCGGCGACCACGGGCAGAACACGGGCGGGCTGACGTACGAGGTGAAGAGCCTGGACGTGCAGCCCACGGCCGAACAGCTCGCCGCGGCGCCCCCGCCTCCCCCGGCCATCGAGCGCGAGTACACCGAGCTGCCCGACTCGCTGCCGGCCGTGGTGGCCAAGACCGCCCGTGAGGTCACCGCGGGCTCGAAGAACCGCTACGAGGAGGCGGTCGCGCTCCAGGACTACTTCGCGGTGACCGGCGGCTTCGAGTACGACACCCAGGTGGAGGTCGGCGACGGGCCCAACGCGATCGCCAACTTCCTGCGGGACAAGCAGGGCTTCTGCGTCCACTTCTCCTTCGCCATGGCGGCGATGGCCCGCTCGCTGGGCATTCCGGCCCGGGTCGCGGTGGGCTTCGCGCCCGGCACCCCGCAGGCGGACGGCTCGGTGTCGGTGGGGCTGAAGGACGCCCACGCCTGGCCCGAGCTGTACTTCGAGGGTGTGGGCTGGACCCGCTTCGAGCCCACCCCGACCCGAGGCACGGTGCCCTCGTACACCGTCCCGGACTCCTCCGGCAGCGTGGACCCCGGCGTGGCGCGGCCCTCCGTGGGGTCGTCCACCGCACCCTCGGCCTCGCCCTCGGCGAGCGAGAGCTGCTCGGCCCAGCTGCGGAGGCTGCAGGAGTGCGACAGCGCTTCCCCGGCGGCCGCGGCGGCCAAGGACAGCGGCGGCCCCTGGTGGGGTGTGAGCGGCTCGTGGTGGTACCTGGCCCTGTTGTTCTGGGTGTTCGTCGGGCTGGCCGTGCTGGCGATTCCCCTGGCCCCGATGCTGTGGCGGCTGCGCGTCCGCTCGGTACGTCTGGGCGCGCACGGCCGCAGTGAGGCGGGCACCGCCGCGCACACCCTGGCGGTCTGGCAGGAGCTCACCGACACCGCGTGGGACTTCGGGATCCTGCCGGACGACTCGCAGACCCCGCGCAAGGCCGCGGCGCGGATCGTACGGCTCGGGCATCTCGACGCCACGGTCGCGGCCTCCGTGCACCGGGTGGCGGACGCCGTGGAGCAGGTGCTCTACGCCCCGCGCCCCCGCGCGACGGTGGGCCTCGCCCAGGACGTCCAGCTCGTGATCGGCGGACTGCGCGGCTCGGTCAGCCGGGGCACCCGGATCCGCGCGCTGATCGCGCCGCGTTCCACCGCACGGGTGGTGTGGGCGGCGACGGAGTGGTGGGCCGGGGTCACGACCCGAGCGGCGGCGATCCGGCCGACGCTGCGCAAGCCGTCCGGTCAGGAAGGCTGAAAAACGCCGCTCCCGGGCGCCTCCGGGTGACGGAACGGTGATGGCCCGGGCCACTGTGCTGTCGGGGACGCAGGACGACCCGAGGGCATACGTGAGGGGGTGGCCCACCCGACCGGGTGGGCCACCCCCTCAGGAGTTCTGTGGGAACTGTCGGAGCGGCTACTGGCCGCCCTGCTCGTCGCGACGGCGCTGCCAGCGCTGCTCGATCCTGTCCATCATCGAGCGCTTCTGCCGTCCCTGGCGACGGGCGTGCGGAGCACCCGCGGCGGGCTGTTCGCCCGGCTTGGGAGCCTTGCGCCAACCGGTCACGGCGAGCACCGCACAACCCAGCATGACCAGGAAGCCGACCACACTGAGCCACACCTGCTTGGCGACCATACCTGCCATGAGGAGCGCGATACCCACGAGGAAGCCGGCGACCGCCTGGTAGACCCGTCGCCGGGTGTACGTACGCAGCCCGCTTCCCTCAAGCGCTGTCGCGAACTTGGGATCTTCGGCGTACAGCGCTCGCTCCATCTGCTCGAGCATTCGCTGCTCGTGCTCCGAGAGCGGCACGTCGTCCTCCTCATCGTGCAGTCGCCGGGGCGACTCGGGGGGTCCCTTCAGGATAGGCAGGGAATCGCCCCCGTGAAACCCGCCCCTCTGCGCCAATTGGCCAACCGGATTCCGCCATGAACGCTCCGGTCGCTGAATCTTGTCATTCCCCAGCGGCCGTCCCGTCATGCCGGGCGGTCTCCCTCGATCATACGGCGCTGAGCGCCCGATCGGGGGGCCTGTGGCGTACTCCATGTGCCATCAAGTACCTGATCAGCACTACGGCACAGGAGCCTGCTCAGGCCTCGGAGGCCTCCCGCGTCTCGCCGAGCACATGGAGCTGGGTGGCCACGGAGTGGAAGGCGGAGAGCTCGGCCGCCGCCTCCTCCAGCTTCAGCAGGGCTTCCAGGGCGCCGGGCTCGGTGTCCACGAGCACGCCGGGGACGAGGTCGGCGAAGACCCGCACGCCGTGCACGGCGCCGACGGTGAGTCCCGCGCCCTCGACGAGCGCGGTGAGCTGTTCGGCGGTGAAGCGGCGCGGCACGGGGTCGCCGTCGCCCCAGCGGCCGTTCGGGTCGTCGAGCGCCTGCCGGGCCTCCTTGAAGTGGCCGGCCAGGGCCCGCGTGAGCACGGCGCCGCCGAGTCCCGCGGCGAGCAGACTGAGGACGCCCTCGGGGCGCAGGGCGGCCACCACGTTGCGCACGCCCTCGGCCGGGTCGTCCACGTACTCCAGGACGCCGTGGCACAGCACGACGTCGTAGGCGCCGCGCTCGGCCACGTCGAAGAGGCCGTGGGCATCGCCCTGGACGCCCTTCACCCGGTCGGCGACACCGGCCTCGGCGGCGCGGCGCTCCAGCGCGAACAGCGCGTTGGGGCTGGGGTCGACGACGGTGACCTGGTGGCCGAGGCGGGCGACGGGCACCGCGAAGTTGCCGCTGCCGCCTCCGGTGTCCAGGACGTCCAGCGCCTGGCGTCCCGTGGCCTTGACCCGGCGGTCGAGGGCGTCCTGGAGGACCTCCCAGACCACGGCGGTACGGAGGGAGGCGCGGGGTCGCAGCGGGTCCGACACGGCAGGTGACTCCTCGGCGCGAGTGGGAAGCTTCAGGCGCCCTCCACCCTATTGCCTCCGATACCTCACCCGGTCACTCCGGTGGCGCGCCCGGCCGCCCGTCTCGCAGGGCGGACCTCGGTGGATCCGTCGCGCGGCGCACCGGTCACCCCGCGTCCGGGAAGTCGCGGTCGTGGTCGCTGCCGTGGCCGCTCTCCTCCCGTCCGTGAGCGCCCTCAGTGTCCTGCCGTGGCTGTGGCAGGACCGGCTGGAGCACCAGCATCCGCTCGACGAGCCGCAGGAACATCGCCACGTCGCGTATGAGGTCGTCCGCGTCCCGGCGGCTGGCCGCGCCCTGGATGCCGGCCTCGGCCCGGGCACGGCGCCGGGCCCCGGAAGCGAACAGCGCGCTCCACTCGGCGAGTTCGGGCGCTATCTCGGGGAGCACTTCCCAGGCGCTCCGGATCTTGGCACGGCGTCGGGGCGTGGGCTCCGGGCGCCCCCGCGCGGCGAGGACGGCGGCCGCGGTGCGCAGGGCGGCGAGATGGGCCGTCGCGTAGCGCTCGTTCGGCGTCTCCAGCGCCGAGGCCTCGTCGAGGCCCGCGCGGGCCTGGGCGAGCAGGTCGAGGGCGGCGGGCGGGGCCGTCGTCCGGCGCAGGACGGGGTGCACGTCGCTCGCCGGACCGGTCAGTGAGGGGGCAGGGCCGGTGGCGCGGCGCCGACGGGCGGCTGCTGCGTGATAGCTGGCCATGACGAACCTCCTGTCGTCTGGTTGACGGCACATCCCGCTACGGAGTGCCGTATGTGCCCATCGTGAGGTATGCCACTGACAATCCGTTCTGACCTGGGCTTTTGCTTCGATCGAAGGTTCGGGTTAGTTTTTGCACTGACCAGTCAGTTCAAAAACTCGTTTCCAGAACTCAGGGGGTGGGTCGTGGTAGCTGTCACGACCGAGGGTCTCGGGGTCGAGGGGCCTCGCGGCTGGGCCTTCCGCGGGATCGACCTCACCGCGGAGTCCGGGGCGCTGATCGCGGTGGCGGGGCCGTCCGGCTCGGGCCGCACGAGCCTGCTCCTCGCGCTCACCGGACGGATGAAGGCCACCGAGGGCACAGCGACCGTGGGCGAGGCCCGGCTGCCGAAGCGGATGACGGCGGTGCGCCGGATCAGCGCCCTGGCCCATGTCGCCGGGGTCACCGACCTCGACCCGGCGCTGACCGTCGGGGAGCACCTGCGCGAACGGGCGCTGCTGCAGCGGCGGTTCGGCGACTCGGTACGCGGGCTGCTGCGGCCCCGCGCCGAGGGTGCGGCCGAGGCGAGGCTGCGGATCGACACCGCGCTGACGGCCGCCGGGCTCGACCGGGAGGCGCTGCCCAAGGGTGCGCGGACCGCCGTACGGGATCTGGAACGCCTGGAGGCCCTGCGGCTGTCGATCGCGCTGGCGCTGATCGGCCGGCCGCGGCTGCTCGGCATCGACGACCTGGACCTGAAGCTGTCCGACGCCGAACGTACCGAGGCCTGGGCGCTGCTCAGGTCGCTCGCCGCGGCCGGGACGACGGTCGTGGCGGTGTGCAGCGAGGCGCCCCAGGACGCCGTGACGGTGTCCACGCGACCCGGGAACCGGAAGGAGGAGGCCGATGCGCTCGCCGCGACTGGCCGCGCTTGAGCTGCGCCGCTTCGGCAGGGGCAAGCTGCCGCGGGCCGCCCTGGTGGCCCTGCTGGTGCTGCCGCTGCTGTACGGCGCCCTGTACCTCTGGTCCTTCTGGGACCCGTACGGCCGCCTGGACCGTATCCCCGTGGCCCTCGTGAACGACGACAAGGGCGCCACCGCCGACGGCAGCAGGCTCGCGGCGGGGGACGAGATCGCCAAGGGGCTGCGCGACAGTGACACCTTCGACTGGCAGCAGGTGAGTGCGGCCGAGGCCCGGGAGGGCGTCGAGGACGGCAGGTACTACCTGTCGCTCACGATGCCGGTCGACTTCAGCCGGCGGATCGCCTCCAGCGCGGGCGACTCCCCCGAGACCGGCGCGCTCCAGGTCCGTACGAACGACGCCAACAACTACATCGTCGGGCAGATCTCGCGGACGGTCTTCGCCGAGGTGCGCCAGGCCGCCTCCACGAAGGCCTCGCGATCCTTCCTGGACCGGATCTTCATCTCCTTCTCCGACATCCACGGCGCCACGGTGAAGGCCGCCAACGGGGCCGACGACCTGGAAGGCGGCATCGGCAAGGCGGAGAAGGGGTCCGAGGACCTCGCCGCGGGCCTCGACGACGCCCAGGCGGGCAGCGGGAAGCTGTCCGACGGGCTGGAGAGGCTCGACTCGGGCTCGGGCGATCTGGCGGACGGAGCGCGCCAGGTCGCCGACGGCACCCAGACCCTCGCCGACAAGGTCAACGGGGTCGCGGACAGGGTGGGGCCGTTCCTCGCGGACAACGAGGAGAGCATCGGTGACACGGCCCGGCTCGTCACCGACTCGGCCGGAGCCGTCCGCCACAACCTCGACACCCTGGTGAGGACCGCCCCGGCGGCCGCCAAGGGCGCGCATACGGCGGCCGACACCCTGAACGCCGTCTATAAGACGCGCTGCACGGACCCGGTGCTGCCGGACGCCGCCTGCGCCGACCTGAAGAAGGCACGGCGGGCCGCCGCCGACGTGGCGCGGGTCGCCGACGACGTCAACGTGCTCGTCGCCGACCAGAACGGCGACCTGAAGAAGCTCGACGGACAGCTGGCCACGCTTCAGCGGCAGGCCCGCGTGCTCGCCGACCGGGCGCCCCGGCTCTCCGAGGACCTCGACGACGCCGTAGCGAGGATCAACAAGCTGAACGAGGGCGCCGGGAAGGTCGCCGCCGGGGCCAGGACGCTCCACTCGGGCCTCGGTACGGCGAGGACCGGCGCACAGGACCTGGACAGCGGCATCGGCCGGCTCAAGAGCGGGGCCGACACCCTGAGCGGCGGCATGTACAAGCTCGCCGACGGCTCCGAGAAGCTCTCCACCGGGCTGCACGACGGTGCCTCGCAGATCCCCGACTACGACAAGAAGGACCGCGATCAGCGCACCGACGTGATGTCCGACCCGGTCCAGCTCGTCTCCAAGGACCTGCACAAGGCGCCCAACTACGGCACCGGGTTCGCCCCGTACTTCATCCCGCTGTCCCTGTGGGTGGGCGCGATGGTGGCGTACATGCTGATCGCGCCGATGAACCGGCGTGCCCTCGCGGCCGGTGCCTCGGCCTGGCGGATCGCGCTGGCGGGCTGGCTGCCGGTGGTGGCGATCGGGGTGCTCCAGACGGTGGCCCTGATGTCGGTGCTGCACTGGGCGGTCGGCCTGCAGATGGCCCGCGCGGCCGGAACCGTGGGCTTCCTGTTCCTGGTGACGGCCTGCTTCGCGGCGATCGTCCAGTGGCTGAACGCCCGCTTCGGAGCGGCAGGCCGCATCCTCGTACTGGCCCTCCTGATGCTCCAGTTGACCTCGGCGGGCGGCACCTACCCCGTCCAGACGAGTCCGGGCTTCTTCAACGCGCTGCACCCCTTCCTGCCGATGAGCTACGTCGTCGAGGCCCTCAGGAGGCTCATCACGGGCGGCGGTCTCACTCCTGTGTGGCACGCGTGCGTGGTGCTCCTCGCCTTCACCGCGGGCGCCCTCGCGCTGACCGCGGTGTCGGCCCGCCGACGGCAGGTGTGGACGCTCGACCGGCTGCACCCGGAGCTGACCCTGTGAGCCCTTCCACGACCTCAGGGGCGCCCTCACCTGTGAGAATCAGGACCATGGAAAGCAGCAGCACCACGGCGGGCGTCAGCACGCGCCGCGAGGCCACCCGGCAGAAGCTCTACGAGGCGGCCGTCACGCTTATCGCCGAGCAGGGCTTCTCCGCCACCACGGTCGACGAGATCGCCGAGCGGGCCGGAGTCGCGAAGGGCACGGTCTACTACAACTTCGCAAGCAAGTCCGTCCTCTTCGAGGAGTTGCTGCGGCACGGCGTGGGTCTGCTCACGGCCTCGCTGAGGGAGGCGGCCGAAGGGACGGCACGCGCCGGTGGCGGCAAGGTGGACGCCCTGGACGCGATGATCCGCGCGGGCCTCGTCTTCATCGACCGCTACCCGGCCTTCACCCAGCTGTACGTGGCCGAGCTGTGGCGCACCAACCGGGCCTGGAAGTCCACGCTCATGGTGGTCCGTCAGGAGGCCGTGGCGGTCGTGGAGGGCGTGCTGCGCGAGGGCGTGGAGAACGGCGAGTTCAGCGAGGAGATCGACGTCTCGCTCACGGCTTCCGCCCTGGTCGGCATGGTCCTGGTGGCTGCCCTGGACTGGCAGTCCTTCCAACCCGAACGCTCGCTGGACGACGTGCACGCGGCGCTGTCGCGGCTGTTGCAGGGGCGGGTGAGCGGACGTCGGGGCTGACGCGAGGCCCGGCATGCGAAAGCGCCGGTCCGCTGTGGCCGCGTCCCCCGCGGGCCACCTCGAACCGGCGCCTTCCTTGTTCCCCCGATTTCCCCCGTACCCCCGTGTGTTCCCCCGTTTCCCCCCACTGGGCCCCCGTTCGGTCGTTCCCCCGCTTTCCCGGGTTCCCCCGTGCCTCGCTCCCGCCGACCTGGGCCGACGGAAGGAGCGGGTCCGGGGTGGCTCCGTTCCGGCGCCCCGTGTCGCCGGTGCCGGAGCCGTTCCCCTTCGCCGTGCCTCCACTCTCTCGTTCACCCAGGTCGGAGCCCATCCGCGCGCGTACTCATCTCACCCACTAGGTACGGATACTCAGTTGTGCGCGCTCATCCCCAGGACGCCCTGTGGCCGACTGGTTACGATCGCGTCCGTGTCCGTACTCCCTCTGGTGTTCACGAGCGGCTGGGCCAGCGGCGTCAACGCGTACGCGGTGGTGCTGCTGCTCGGCGTGTTCGGCGCGACGGGGCTGAGCGACGAGGTCCCCGAGACCCTGCAACGCCCCGAGGTCCTCGTCATCGCGGGCGTGCTGTTCTTGTGCGAGGCGGTGGCGGACAAGATCCCGTACGTCGACTCCGCGTGGGACTCGGTCCACACGGTGGTCCGTCCGGTGGCCGGCGCCTGGGTCGGCGCCCTGCTGGCCGGCCAGAGCGGTTCGCTCAACGACGTGGTCGCGGGCCTGGTGGGCGGTTCGACGGCCCTTGCCAGCCACACGGTCAAGGCGGGCACCCGCATGGCCGTGAACACCTCCCCCGAGCCCTTCAGCAACATCGTCCTGAGCCTGGCCGAGGACCTCGGCGTGGGCGGCATCGTCACGTTCGCGATGTTCCACCCGACGGCAGCGGCGATCATCGCGGGCGTCCTGCTGGTGGCGGGGCTGGTGGTGCTGTTCTTCCTGATCTCCCGGATCAGGAGGTTCCGACGCCGAAGGGCGCAGCGCCGGGAGGAGAAACGCCTCGCGGCGCTGGTGGGTCGACCGCCCGGCTGACGGTGGGCGTCGGCCGGAGTGTCAGTGGCGGCCGATAAAGTCGCAGGCATGGCAAGGATTGCGGTGATCGGCGCCGGGATGGGCGCGATGGCGGCCGCCGCCCGGCTGGCCGTCGCGGGCCACCGGGTGGCGGTGTACGAGCGTACGGAGACGTACGGCGGAGCGGTGCGCCGCTTGGAGCGGGACGGCTTCGCCTTCGACACCGGCCCCGGACTGCTGACGCTCCCCGCGGTCTACCGCGATCTGTTCGTCAAGACCGGCAAGGAGCCCCTGGAGTCGGTCGTCGATCTGGTCCAGGTCGATCCGTCGTCGCGGCACGTGTTCGCGGACGGCACCGAGGTCTCCCTGCCGAACGCGTCCCGCGCGGGAGTGGTGGCCGCTCTGGACCAGGCCCTCGGCGCGGGCGCCGGCGCACGCTGGGGCGACTTCCTGATCCGGGCCCGCGAGGCCTGGGACCGCACCCGCAGACCGCTCCTGGAGGAGCCGCTGTGGCCGAACTGGTCGGTGCTGATGCGCGAGCCCTACCCGGCGGTGCCGCACAAGCGACTGCTGCGCACCCGTCGGGCCTGCACCCTGTACGAGATCGGCGCCTGGGAGCTGCGCGACCCCCGTCTCGCGGCCCTGCTGGACGGCTACGCGCTCGCGTACGGCGTCGACCCCGGCACCGCTCCGGCGAGCGCCGCCATCCTGCCGTACATGGAGCATGCCTTCGGGACCTGGTATGTCCGGGGCGGCATGCGGGAGTTGGCGCGGGCGGTTCACGAGCGGTGCGTCCAGCGCAGGGTCGAGTTCCACTTCGGCGCCGAAGTGACCGGGGTGCTGGAGAAGGACGGCCGCACGTCAGGTGTCGAACTCGCCGACGGGACGGTGGTGGAGGCGGACACCGTCGTCGGCACGGGTCCCTGGCGACTGCGCAGGCTCGTGCCGAGGCGCGAGCTGTACGGCGCGAAGGACGTCCCCCCGGACGCCGAGGATCTGCACACGGGCCGGGTCGTGGTGTGCCTCGCCCTGCGCGGAGCACGGGAGCCGGACGCCGTGCACCGCACGGTGGTGTACGGCCCCGACCCGGAGGGCGAGCTGTCCGAGTTCGCACACGGGGAACTGCCCGAGCCCACCGTGCGGATCGACCGGCCGGACGACCCCGCTCTGCGCCCCGACGAGGAGCACGAGTCCATGGTGCTGACGGCGACGGTGGCGTCCGGAGCAGCCTACGACTGGACGGCCCCCGGGGCCGCCGACGCCTTCGCGGAGAAGATGGTCACCGCCGCCGAGCGCGCGATGCCGGGGCTGCGGGAGCGAATCCTGTGGCGCGAGGTGCGGACACCCGTGCACACCGAGCGGGAGACGGGGGCCGAGGGCGGCGCCGTCCCCCCGCCCTCCCTGGCGGGCGGCGAAGGCACCCTGCATCCGTCCAACAGCACCGCTGTACCGGGCCTGTTCACGGCCGGAGGCTGGTCGCACCCCGGCGGTGGGCTCCCCCACGCCGGGATGTCGGGTGCGCTGGTCGCCGGACTGATCGTGGAGGGGCCGGAGTTCCGCGGCTCTCAGTGAGGTGAGGGAGCCGCTCCGGGTCAGAAGCGGTACTGCTCGTCGTACCCCTGGCCCTGGTTCTGCTGCCCCTGGCCGCTGTTGTCCTGGTAGTACTGCTGCTCCTGCGGGAGTTCGGCGCCGTACTCGTCGGTGCGCTGCTGCGGCACCCACACCCCGCCGGCCGGGGTCTCGCCGTACCCGGCGTACTGGTCTTGGCCGTAGCCCTGCTGGACGAACTGCTGCTGGCCGCCGTAGGAGGTGTCGTAGGACCCGGCGCCATAGGTCTGGGTGCCGATGTACGGGTCCGAGTAGGCGGCGTACTGCTGCTGCCCGGACTGGTCGTACCCGTACTGCTGCTGGTCGTAGCCGGTGTAGCCGTCGTAGCCGTACGACTGGTCGGCGGCCGCCGTGGCGTACTGGTCCTGGGTCTGGCCCGCGGCCGCGTAGGACTGGTCGCCGGCGTAGGTGGCATCGCTGTATATGCCGTAGGAGCCGGTGTCCTCGGGCATGGGCTGCGGCTCGTAGACCGCCGTGGACTCGGCGGCCGTCGGGGCGGCGGAGCGCGCGGGGGTGAAGACGTCGTCGCGGTCGTAGTCGTCGTGATCGTAACCGGCGGTGTCCGGGCGGCCCTGGTCGTACGAGGCCTCGTCGCCGTAGGCCGCCGGGTCACCCGATTCCAGGTCGGTGACCTCCAGGGAGGGCTCCTCGCGGCCGCGTTCCCGACGGCTCTTCTTGCCGCCGGTCAGACCCTCCAGCGCGGCCGGCGGGTTGACCGCCCAGCCCTGCTCGAAGCCACGACGGAACGACAGGGTGACGTAGGTCTGGCCGACCGCGAAGGCGATCGCGCCGAGCCCGATGACGACGACCTGCGAGATCAGCACGCCGAGGACCACGCCGAGGAAGCCGACGAAGGCGAGCACCCGCCAGCGCAGCCGCGCCTTGTACTGCAGCAGCACCTCGCCCAGCAGCCACAGCGCGACGAATCCGAACGCGATGTAGAGGACCGTCCAGCCCATGTACGCCCCTCTCCCAGTGACCGCTACGCAGTGTGTCGTATGTCCGTGCGGCAGGTCTAGGCCTGCGGTGGATGGTGCAGACCCAGGTTTTCGTAGATTTCCAGCGATGCCGTGGAGTTGTTGAGCGTGATGAAGTGCAGTCCGGGCACTCCCTCGGACAGCAGCCGCGCGCAGAACTCCGTGGCGAACTCGATTCCGATCGAGCGTACAGCGGCCGGATCGTCCTTTGCTGTGAGGATCCGCTCTTTCAGGGCGGAGGGGATGATCGCATTACTGAGCTGCGGAAGCCGCTCCAGCATCCGCACGCTGGTCACGGGCATGATCTCCGGGATGACGGGCGTCGCGCAGCTCGCGGCGTCGACTCGGTCACGCAGCCGCAGATAGGACTCCGGCTGGAAGAACATCTGGGTGATGGCGTAGTCGGCGCCCGCGCGGCACTTGTCGACGAAGTGCGTGACGTCGCTGTCCCAGTCGGCGGAGCGCGGGTGCATCTCCGGGAAGGCGGCGACACCGACACAGAAGTCGCCCGACTCCTTGATGAGCCGGACGAGTTCGGCGGCGTAGGTCAGGCCTTGGGGGTGGGCCACCCAGTCGGCCATGGGGTCGCCGGGCGGGTCGCCGCGCACGGCCAGGATGTTGCGGATCCCGGCGTCGGCGTACTGGCCGATGATGTTGCGCAGTTCCGCGATGGAGTGGTTGACCGCGGTGAGGTGGGCGACCGGGGTCAGGGTGGTGTCCGCGACGATCTGCTGGGTCTCCTTGACGGTGCCCGCACGGGTGGAGCCGCCGGCGCCGTAGGTGACGGAGACGAAGTCCGGAGCGACCGCCTCGACCCTCCGGAGCGCGCTCCACAGATTCCGCTCGCCCTTGGGGGTCTTGGGCGCCGAGAACTCGAAGGAGTACGTCATCTTGCCCGTGGCGAGCATGTCGCGCACAGTGCGCGCGCGGTCAGTCCTGGTGGATGCGGTTCCGAGGGCCATACCGGAAGGTTAGTCAGGGGGCGGCGGCCACCCAACCGGATCAGGGAAATTTGCCCGGATTGTCGACTTGTTGTCCACCCCTCGGACACCTGGACCGGTTACAGCGTGTGCCGGAGCCGCTTCGCGAACTCCGCGGCGGCCGCGCCCGGGTCGTCCGCCTCGGTGATCGCCCGCACGACCACGACCCGGCGGGCGCCGGCCTCCAGGACCTCGTCGAGGTTGCCGAGGTCGATGCCGCCGATGGCGAACCAGGGCCGGTCGGTGCCGAGGGCGGCTGTGTACCGGACCAGGTCGAGGCCGGGGGCGTGCCGACCGGGCTTGGTGGGGGTCGGCCAGCAGGGGCCGGTGCAGAAGTAGTCCACGCCGTCCTGGACCGCGGCCGCGGCGGCCTCCTCCTCGGCGTGCGTGGAGCGGCCTATGAGGATGTCGTCGCCGAGGATCGCGCGGGCGGCGGGGACAGGGAGGTCGCCCTGGCCGAGGTGCAGCACCTCGGCCCCGGCCGCGTGGGCCACGTCGGCCCGGTCGTTGACCGCGAGGAGCTTGCCGTGCTGGGCGCAGGCGTCGGCGAATACCTTCAGGTGCTCCAGTTCCTCGGCCGCCTCCATGCCCTTGTCCCGCAGCTGCACGATGTCGACGCCGCCGGCCAGGACCGCGTCCAGGAACTCGGCGAGGTCGCCCTGGCGCTTGCGGGCGTCCGTGCAGAGGTAGACGCGGGCATCGGCGAGCTGGGTGCGGGCGGTGTCGGGCATGCGTGAGTCTCCCCCGGGTCCGGTGGCGTACGGGCCGTGCTCGACCGTGGCCGTGGCCCCGGTGGTCACGGCCCGTACGCCGGTGCTGTTCGGTTCAGACGGCGAGCGCCTGGGCCCGGCGCTTCACCTCCGTGCCGCGATTCTCGCTCAGGGCCTGCGCGGGGGTGCCGGGCAGGCTCTCGTCGGGGGTGAAGAGCCACTCCAGCATCTCTTCGTCGGTGAAGCCGTCGTCCCTCAGGAGCGTCAGGGTCCCGGCGAGGCCCTTGACGACCTTCTGCTCGGCCCCGTCGATGAAGGCGGCGGGGACGTGCAGCGCGCGGTTCTCACCACGGCGTACGGCGATGAGCTGGCCCTCCTTGACCAGCTGCCGCACACGCGTCACCTCGACGTCGAGCATCTCCGCGATGTCGGGGAGGGTGAGCCAGGCGGGAACGAGTGCATCGGTTTTTGCGTCAATCTCGGTCACGGGATTAAGCGTGCCATCCCGCACTGACAGTCGGAAGCCGGGGCGCCTCCGGCGGGGGCCGATGGGAGGAGCTTCGACTCCGGCAATGGCCTGCCGGGCACCGGTCACGCCCGCGCCGACGACCCCGCCTACGCCGTCGCCGCCTTCAGCGGCCTCGCCGGGTCCGTCAGCAGGTCCGGGGCCATCTCCGTGCCCGCCTCGATCAGGCGGCGGCCCTGGGCCAGGTCGCGGGGGCGGCCCACGGCCAGGAGGGCCACCAGCCGGTTCTCCCGGAGCCAGCACACCGTCCAGGCGGGTCCGGACGGCTCGCCGCGCCACAGGGTCGTGTCGGCGGACGCGTGATGGCCCGCGTACTGGACGAAGCGGCCGAACTGCTCGGACCAGAAGTACGGGACCGGGTCGTAGACCGTGGGGGTCTCGCCCAGGATGTCCGCGGCCACCGTGCGCGGGCCCTGGAGGGCGTTGTCCCAGTGGTGGACCAGGAGTCGCTCGCCGTACCTCCCCGAGGGGAAGGAGGCGCAGTCGCCGACCGCGTACACGTCCGGCGCGGAGGTGCGCAGCCGGTCGTCGGCGACGACCTCGCCCTGTGCCCCGAGCTCGATGCCCGAACCGGCGAGCCAGGCCGTGGCGGGCCGGGCGCCGATGCCGACCACGACGGCGCCCGCGGCCACCCGGGAGCCGTCGTCGAGGACGACCTCGCCGGGCTCGACACGCGCCACACGCGCGTGGGTGCGCAGAGTGGCGCCCGCATCGGCGTACCAGGCGGCCATCGGGGCGGCGACCTCGGCGGGCAGCGCGCCCGCGAGCGGCCGGTCGGCGGCCTCCACGACCGTCACCGCGCAGCCCGCCTCGCGCGCGGCGGTGGCGAACTCGGCGCCGATCCAGCCGGCGCCGACGACCACGATGTCGTGCTGCCGGGAGAGCACCGGCCGCAGCCGCTCGGCGTCGTCCAGAGTGCGCAGCAGATGCACGCCGGGCACGCCCTCGGTGCCGGGCAGCCGGATCGGTTCGGCGCCGGTGGCGAGGACCAGGACGTCGTAGGGCACCGGACCGTCGGCCGTGTCCAGCTCATGCCCCGAAGGGCGTACCCCGAGCACCTCGCGGCCGAGCAGCAGCTCGATGCCGAGGGCCTCGAAGTCCACGTCGAAGGCGGAGCCCTCGGCCTTGCCGAGCAGGACCGCCTTGGACAGCGGCGGCCGGTCGTACGGCTGGTGGGGTTCCGCGCCGATCACCGTCACGGTGCCCTTGAAGCCCTGTTCGCGCAGGGCGACCGCGGTCTGTACCCCCGCCATGCCCGCGCCGACCACGACCACCCGCCGCTGCGCCCGCGTCTGCTCGCTCATTTGATCACCATAGTCAGCTGACAATGAGTCAGTCAGGAGTCGTGGGGCGTGACCTGCTCCACAACGCTCGTCCCGCTACCGGACTGCGACTCCCACTCCCACGTCTCCTGGAGCCGCACCCGGCCGTCGGCGAGCTCCACGACCGTCGAGACACAGTGCCCGGAGGACGTCGTCCCGTCGTGCTTGAGCTGCACGTACCGGAAGTCGAGACGGTCCCCCGCGCGCGTGCCGACCAGATGCCCGCGTACGACGTCGCCGCCCGCGTACTCGGCCCAGATCTCCCCGCCCTTCTCGTGGTACGTGAACCGGGTGCGGGTGCCCACCTGGCCCGGCGCCTGGTCGGCGACAGGGGCGAGGACGAGACCGTCGAGCGAGCGTGCCACGGAGAGAGGCTCCCTTACTGAGACCTGGGGCGTCGGGCTAGGGTGGCCAACGTAGAGCACTCGCGGGAGCCCGGACGCACCGGGCTGAGAGGGAGGCTGGGCGGCCTCCGACCGTACGAACCTGATCCGGGTCATGCCGGCGAAGGGAGGGGCTGGACGCCCATGTCCTCACGTACGTCAGACGTCCTCGTCGTCGGGGGCGGCATCATCGGCCTGGTCACGGCCTGGCGGGCCGCGCAGCGCGGTCTCACCACGGCCGTCGTGGACCCCGAACCGGGCGGCGGGGCCGCCCAGGTGGCCGCCGGGATGCTGGCCGCGGTCACCGAACTGCACTACGGCGAGCAGACCCTGCTCGGCCTGAACCTCGCCTCGGCCCAGCGCTACCCGGACTTCGCGGCCGAGCTCAGCGACCTGACCGGGCACGACCTCGGCTACCGGCGATGCGGCACGCTCGCCGTCGCCCTGGACGCCGACGACCGCGCGCATCTGCGTGAACTGCACATGCTGCAGCGGCAGTCGGGACTTGAGTCGGAGTGGCTGTCGGGGCGGGAGTGCCGGCGCCTGGAGCCGATGCTCGCGCCGGGGGTGCGGGGCGGGCTGCGGGTGGACGGCGACCACCAGATCGATCCGCGGCGCCTCACGCGCGCGTTGCTGGCCGCGTGCGAGCGGGCGGGCGTGGTCTTCCACCGTGTGTGGGCCGAGCGCCTGCGGGTCGTACGGGACCGGGCCGCCGGGGTCACCACGACCGACGGCGAGGAGCTGGGCGCGGGCCAGGTGGTGCTCGCCGCCGGAAGCCTCAGCGGCCGCCTGAAAGGGGTCCCGGAGGCCCTCCTGCCTCCCGTACGGCCCGTGAAGGGTCAGGTGCTGCGTCTGACCGTGCCGCCGCGCCACGCGCCCTTCCTGAACCGCACCGTGCGGGCCGTCGTCCGCGGCAGCCAGGTCTACCTGGTGCCCCGGGAGAACGGCGAGCTGGTGATCGGCGCGACCAGCGAGGAGCTGGGCTGGGACACGACGGTCACCGCGGGCGGGGTGTACGAGCTGCTGCGGGACGCGCACGAGCTGGTGCCCGGGATCACCGAACTGCCGCTCACGGAGACCCGCGCGGGACTGCGCCCGGGCTCCCCGGACAACGCCCCGCTGCTCGGTCCGACGGAACTGCCCGGACTCCTGCTGGCCACCGGTCACTACCGCAACGGCGTCCTGCTGACCCCGGTCACCGGGGACGCCATGGCGCACGTCCTGACCACCGGTGAACTCCCGGAGGTGGCCCGCCCGTTCACCCCGAGGCGTTTCCTTCAGCGCGTGGAGCAGCCGGCATGAACATCTCCGTCAACGGGGAGCCGCGGGAGTTCGCTCCCGGAACGGCTCTCGACACCGTGGTGCGGGCGCTGACCCCGGCGCCCTCCGGGGTCGCCGCCGCGCTGAACGAGACCGTCGTCCCGCGCGCGCAGTGGCCGTCCACGTCCCTCGCCGAGGGAGACCGCGTGGAAGTCCTCACCGCCGTCCAAGGAGGCTGACCCATGGCCGACGATCCCTTTCTCATCGGCGGTACGTCGTTCTCGTCCCGGCTGATCATGGGCACCGGCGGGGCGCCCAGCCTGGATGTGCTGGAGCGGGCGCTGATCGCCTCCGGCACCGAGCTGACGACGGTCGCGATGCGGCGCGTGAACCCCTCGGTGCACGGTTCCGTGCTGTCCGTCCTCACCAGGCTCGGCATCCAGGTCCTGCCGAACACGGCCGGCTGCTTCACCGCCGGGGAAGCCGTCCTGACGGCCCGCCTCGCGCGCGAGGCGCTCGGTACGGAGGTGGTCAAGCTGGAGGTCATCGCCGACGAGCGCACCCTGCTGCCGGACCCCATCGAACTCCTGGACGCGGCGGAGACCCTGGTCGACGAAGGCTTCACGGTGCTGCCGTACACCAACGACGACCCCGTACTGGCCCGCAAGCTGGAGGACGTGGGCTGCGCCGCGATCATGCCGCTCGGCTCGCCGATCGGCTCCGGGCTCGGCATCCGCAACCCGCACAACTTCCAGCTGATCGTGGAGCACGCGCGCGTGCCGGTGATCCTGGACGCGGGGGCGGGTACGGCGTCCGACGCGGCGCTGGCGATGGAACTGGGGTGCGCGGGTGTGATGCTCGCCTCGGCGGTGACCCGGGCCCAGGAGCCGGAGCTGATGGCGCACGCGATGCGGCACGCGGTGGAGGCGGGACGGCTGGCATACCGGGCGGGACGCATCCCCCGGCGGCATTTCGCCGAGGCGTCGTCCCCGGTGCAGGGCAGGGCCGTACTGGATCCGGAGCGTCCAGCGTTCTGAACGCACGTTCGACCTAAGACACGGCCAGGTGCGACCTCCGTCACAGGTCAGCTGCAGTACCGCCGCCAAATCCGCCGAACCGGATGGACTGTCAGCGGCGGCTCGTACACTCGCCTGCGTGGATACGACCCTTCAGGACCCGCTGGTCGGGCAGGTGCTCGACGGCCGCTACCGCGTGGACGCGCGGATCGCGGTCGGCGGGATGGCCACGGTCTACCGGGCCCTGGACACCCGTCTGGACCGCGTGCTCGCGCTCAAGGTGATGCACCCCGCGCTCGCGGCGGACGGGGCCTTCGTCGAGCGGTTCATCCGGGAGGCCAAGTCCGTCGCCCGGCTCGCCCACCCCCACGTCGTGCAGGTCTTCGACCAGGGCACCGACGGATCGTACGTCTATCTCGCCATGGAATACGTCGCCGGCTGCACCCTGCGTGACGTGCTGCGCGAGCGCGGCGCCCTGCAGCCGCGCGCCGCCCTGGACATCCTGGAACCGGTCCTCGCCGCGCTCGGCGCCGCACACCGCGCCGGGTTCGTGCACCGGGACATGAAGCCGGAGAACGTCCTGATAGGGGACGACGGCCGGGTCAAGGTCGCCGACTTCGGGCTGGTGCGGTCCGTGAACACCGTGACGAGCACCACCGGAGCCGTCCTCGGCACGGTCTCCTATCTCTCGCCCGAGCAGATCGACCAGCCCGGCGCCGCCGACGCCCGCGTCGACGTGTACGCGTGCGGTGTCGTCCTGTACGAGATGCTGACCGGCAGCCAGCCGCACGAGGGCGACTCCCCCGCGATCGTCCTCTACAAGCACCTCCACGAGGACGTTCCGCCCCCGTCGGCCATGGTCCCGGGACTGCCGTACGAACTGGACGAGCTGGTCGCGTCGGCCACCGCCCGCACCCCGGACCTGCGCCCGTACGACGCCGTGGCGCTGCTCGCGCAGACCCGTGAGGCGCGCGGCAGGCTGAGTGACGGCCAGCTGGACGCGGTGCCGCCGCAGGCGCTCTCCGTGGAGTACGCGGGCGCGGACAACCGTACGAGCGTGATCCCGCGCTCGCTGACGGTGCCGCGACCGCTGCCGGTCAACGAGGACGAGCCCGAGCCGGGGTACCACCGCACCAGCGTCCTGGAGAGCCCCCCGCCCCCGCCGTCCCGGCGTGGCCGCTCCTCCGGCGGCCTCCGGCGCGGCCCGCTCCTGATC
Source organism: Streptomyces sp. NPDC048420 (assembly GCF_040651535.1). Classification (NCBI taxonomy): domain Bacteria; kingdom Bacillati; phylum Actinomycetota; class Actinomycetes; order Kitasatosporales; family Streptomycetaceae; genus Streptomyces; species Streptomyces sp. NPDC048420. The sequence goes on along the minus strand of NZ_JBEZKG010000008.1, from coordinate 207,563 downwards.
GTCGCCGCGGTCCTGCTGGCCCTCGGCCTCGGCGCGGGCGTCTGGTACATCAACTCCGGCCAGTTCACCCAGGTCCCCGCCCTCCTGACGAAGACCGAGGCACAGGCCCGGGACCGGCTGGACGAGGCCGGTCTGGAGACCGGCAAGGTCACGTACGCCTACAGCGACACCGTGAAGCGCGGCACCGTCATCAGCACGGACCCGGGGGTGGGCGCCCGCATACGGAACAACGACTCCGTGTCGATCACCGTCTCCAGGGGCCCGCAGACGGTGAAGGTGCCCGACGTGGACGGCTACGAACTGAGCAACGCGCGATCCCGGCTGAAGGCGGAGGGGCTCCAGCCCGGCATGGTCACCCGGGAGTTCAGCGACGACGTCCCGAAGGGCATGGTGATCAGCACGGACCCCGTGGGCGGCACCACACTGCGGGCCGGCTCGGCGATCGCGCTCACGGTCAGCAAGGGCGCCCCGGTCGACGTGCCGGACGTCACCGGGGAGGATCTGGCCGACGCGAGGGCCGACCTCGCGGAGGCCGGGCTGAGGGTGAAGGTCGCCGCCGTCCGGGTCAACTCCGAGTACGACGCGGGACAGGTCGCCTTGCAGAGCCCCGATTCGGACAGTCAGGCGGCCGAGGGCGACACCGTCACGCTCACGATCTCCAAGGGCCCCGAGATGATCGAGGTCCCGGACGTCACGGGCGACAGCGTCGACGACGCGAAGGCCGCGCTGGAGGGAGCGGGGTTCCAGGTCGACGAGGACCGGGGGTTGCTGGGGCTGTTCGGGGACACGGTGAAGAAGCAGTCGGTGAAGGGCGGGGACACGGCACCGAAGGGGTCGACCATCACTATCACGATTCGCTGACAGACGCGCCCCATAGGGGCGCGGGGCTGTGACATGTGCGGCTCCGCCGCGTGGGCACGACCAGCCACGACGCAGCCGCACCCGCCACACGGCAAACCGAGTCACCCCTTAGGCGCCCCGCACACGCGCCGCAGGCAATGGCACCCTTGACCGGTGACAACTCAGCGCAACCCCGTCGGCGGCCACGTCCCCGTCGCCGGTGGTCTCCACTCCGTGGGGCTCTCCTACGCCCGTGACCTGAACGCCGAGACCGTTCAGGTCTTCGTCGCCAACCCCCGCGGCTGGGCCACCCCCGCCGGGAACCCGAAGCAGGACGAGGCGTTCCGCGAGGCCTGTGCGGAGAGCACGATCCCCGCGTACGTCCACGCGCCTTACTTGATCAACTTCGGCTCCCACACGGAGGCGACGGTCGAGAGGTCCATCGAGTCACTGCGGCACTCCCTCCGCCGCGGACGCGAGATCGGCGCGCTCGGTGTCGTCGTGCACACCGGCAGCGCGACCGGTGGCCGGGACCGTTCCGTGGCTCTGAAACAGGTGCGGGAGTACCTGCTGCCGCTGCTCGACGAGCTCACCCACGACGACGACCCGTACCTGCTCCTGGAGTCGACCGCCGGCCAGGGCGCCTCCCTCTGTTCGCGGACCTGGGACTTCGGCCCGTACTTCGAGGCCCTGGACGCCCATCCGAAACTGGGCGTCTGCCTGGACACCTGCCACATCTTCGCCGCCGGCCACGACCTGACCGGCCCCAGCGGCATGCACCAGACGCTCGACCTGTTGGTGGACACCGTCGGTGAGGGCCGCCTGAAGCTGATCCACGCCAACGACTCCAAGGACGTGGTCGGCGCCCACAAGGACCGTCACGAGAACATCGGCTCCGGCCACATCGGCGAGGACCCCTTCCGCGCCCTGATGACCCACCCCGCCACCGAGGGCGTACCGCTGATCATCGAGACCCCCGGCGGCAAGGAAGGACACGCAGCGGACGTGGAGCGGCTGAAGAAACTCCGGGACGGCTGAACGGCAGAGGGCCGCTGTGGACGGCCGCGTCAGTTCACGAGCACCGACACGAACGCCAGCAGCAGCCCCGCCCCGAGGAACGCCATCGACCGGCGCAGCCAGCGGTACTTGGCCGCGAGGATGTCGCTGACGTCCTGGAACTGGGTCAGCAGCCAGCCCACCCGGTCCGCACCGGCCTCGCCCGCGGCGCGGCGCAACGCCTCCAGGTCCGTGGCCGCGAGGGCGTCGGCGTAGTACGTCAGACCGGGCGCCGAGCGGAGCGTGCCGGTGCGGGGCAGGACCACCACGAGCAGCAGCAGCGTGCCGACCGCCCAGAGCGCCCCCCCGGCCGCGAGGAACGCCAGGGCGAGGCCGGTGGTGTCGGCGGACGCCCCCCTGCCGAGCGCCAGCGCGGGCACCGCCACGGCACCGGAGAGCAGGATCGACGCCTTCACGTCCGCCCTGCCCAGGTCCTCACGGACGGTCAGCAGCAGCCGCTCGGCGACGTAGTGCGCGCCATCCGGCCCGTCCGACGTCACCCGCGTGTCCCGGGACCGGAGTCGTACTCCACTCCCGTGCCCTGCCCGGGGATCGAGTCGGTCGGCGGTTCGGGAGGAGCGGGCGGTGCGTCGGCCGGGGGCAGCGGCGGCTTGGGCGGCATCGGCGGTATCGGCAGCGCGGTCGGGGCCTGCGGCAGCCCGTTCGGGAAGGCGCCGCCGGCGACCGTACGGCTGTAGTCGATGAGTGCCTGGACCTGGTCGTCGATCTGGTGGCGCTGGACCACGCCCTGGTTGATCAGGTTGGTCAGGTAGTCCAGGGCGCCCTGGCGCTGTTCGCGGGCCTGCTGCTGGAGCACACCGAGGATCTCGTGTGCCCGGCTCGGGTCCTGGGCCAGCATCGTGGCGTACTGGACGGTCTCGCCCGCGCTGATCAGTTTCTGCGCGTCGGCGAGGTTGGCCGCGATACGCGCCTTGTTGGCGATGTCGATGGCCTCCTGGACCTTGCTGCCCTTCTCCACCGCGACCATCTGGGCCTGGTGGTCGGCGGCGGCCTGGCCGAGGTCGATGCGGATGAACACCTGGGTGACCAGGCCGAGATCGGCGCCGAAGTCATTCCACCGGCCGCTGGCCAGCTCGTCCTGGATCGCCTCGTCGACCTGCTGCGCCGAGTCCAGGTTGTGGCGTCGGCTGATACCCCGCAGCCGGGCCTCGAGCGGCGGGCGGAGCATGCGTTCCACGTCGACCACTCTCTTCTCGGCGGCCGTGTAGAAGTCCTGCACCTCCCAGTTGACGTCGGCGCCCGCCCTGAACCGTGACCGGTCGCCGTAGGTGGGCAGTTCCAGCTGGAAGGAGACCTGGTGCCGGCCGCGGGCGATCCAGCACACCGAGGTGGGCTTGCCCATCAGCGGCTTGTTGAAGTGCTGGGCGCCGCGGACGGTGATGACGCTGTGCCCACCGTTCTTGTAGTAGAGCACCGAGGCCACCTGGCTGTTGCGGTGCCGGTAGGCGGCCTGGGGGGCGAACTCCCTGACGAAGGGGCCTCTGAGGTCGTGCGGGAGGACGAACTCCTGGTCCTGAGGCGGCCACTGCTGGCCCCACTGGTTGTGCGTCATGACGTACTCGCTCCCTGGACCGCCCCCCACAGACGGCGGACCTGCTGTTCGTTGAGTGGTTGGTCGGGGTCTTCGGACAGTTCCTTGATCAGGCCCAGCAGCCGGTCCCGGTCGTCGTGGCTGTGCACCAGCAGCGGCAGGAACCGCTCCAGGGGCTCCGCCCAGGGCTGGTCGGCCGAGCCGCGTAGCCAGTCGGACAGGGTGTCCACGGCCGCCTCGTAGGACCGGGACGTCTGCAGCGCGGTCCACAGCAGCCCGGCGAGCTGCGTGGCAAGGGCCGGCCGGACGGCGGCGAGGGCGAGCATCAGCGGCCAGTCGCCGTGGCCCTCCAGATCCGGGTGCCGGTTCCAGACCTCCTCCGCGGGGATCACGGCGAGGAAGACCGTGCTCTGCAGGCCGAGGTCCTGCTGGGGCCGCCGTTCGTCGGAGAGCCAGGCGCGGACACGGCCGAGGACCTGCGCCTCCGGATGGGCGCCGGCGAAGCGGGCGACCTGAAGGGCCGCGTCGGCGCGCAGCTTGCCCTCGTCCCGGACACCGATGCCGCCGAGCAGGTCCAGCGCCTCGCGGACGGTGGTCGTGGCCCGGCCCCGGCCGAGGACGGCACCCGCCGTCCGGCGCCGCGGTTCGTCGCCGTGCCGGGCCCAGGTACCGACCAGAGCGCGGATCGCGCCGCCGACCTCCGGTGAGCGGACGGCCACGTCGAGCACGGTCGCCGCGAACAGCCGGCGACGCGCCTGCTCGGCCCCGGCCATGGGCTGGACCAGTTCGTGCACGGTGTGGGACAGGTCGAGGCGGCACAGCTGCCCGGCGGCGACGGCGGCCCGCACCCAGACCTGGGGACGGTTGTCCTCGCACAGCCCGGCCAGCCAGCGCAGCACGGGCCCGCGCGCATTGTGCCGGTGCTGCCAGAGATGGCCGAGGACGGCCGGGGCGAGGGCCTCGCCGGCGAAGCGCACGGTGCGCACCGGCACCTCCTCGGTGCCGACCTCCTCCTTGCCCAGCTCGGCGACAGCGCGGGCGGAGACCAGCCGGGCGTCGACACCGTCGCTGAACAGCGGGCGCCCGGGGGTGGCCTCCGGGTCGACGGTGACGGCCAGTTCCCAGGCAAGCACCTCGGCTGCCTCGGCGACGGCACTGAGCGAGGCCCCGTCGAGTACGGCGACGGCGATCCGGTAGGCCGCGTCCCGCAGTCGCTCCGGGGTCTCGGAGCGGACGCCTCCGGCGAACCACTCGGCGGCCTGGTTCTCCGCGAACTTCCGGCAGGCGGCGAGGAGTTCGCCGTGTGTGAGCTCGTCCCGGGCGTTGCGGGCCAACAGGGTCGCGAAGTGGGCCGCCTCGGCGGGCCGCAGCTCGTCGAGGCCGGTCGCCTCCAGGACGTCCGGGTCGAGGGCCGCCACCCGCGCCCGCTCACGCGCGTCGGGTGTCGCGTCCTCCAGTTCGAGTTCGAGGTGGCCCTTCAGTACGGCGGTCGGGGCGGCCGGGACGTGGGCGCGGTGGTAGCGGCCGCCGCGGGAGAACACCTCACCGGGTTCGGGAACGGCCAGGAGTACCGCGTACGCCTCCTTGCTGCCCAGTAGTTCGCACAGCCGGTCCAGGCCGGTCTCGTCGGGCAGTCCGGGGGCGCTCGCTTCCAGCGCGTAGCCGTGGCCCTCGTGGATCTGGCTGTCGTCCAGCTTGTCCAGCTCGGTGCGCGGATCGAGCCGGGAGACCTGTCCGCGGGTCACGTCGTCCAGGAGGGACAGGGCGGTGTAGGCACGGCCGGTGCCGGGCCGGCCGGACAGGACGAGGAGGCGGCCGGTGCGTAATTGTCCGCGGTACTCGTCGTAGCCCTCGGGCTCCTGGAAGACGCGGCGCAGCCTTTGCAGTTCGTCTTCGGGGAGAGGGCCGGCGAGCAGGCGTTCCGGCGCCTGCCAACCGTGGAGGTGCACGGTGTCGACGGACGCGGCGGTGAAGATGTCGCCGGATCCGTGGTTGGTCACGGTCGACCGGAAGATCCGGGAGGCAGCGGCCGCGTCGCCGGGCAGAGCCTCTTCGCCGAGCGAGTCGGCGGCTGCCCCACCGATGACGTCGGACTGCTTCTCGGGGCCGGCCCCCGGCTCGCCCTGGGCCGCCTTGTCCGACTCGGACTTCTGCTGCGGCTGCGGATCGCCCTGGGGCGGCGGGGGGCTCTGCGCGTTCATCGGGCACCGCCGCGACGGTCGATGATCCACGTGCCGACGTGGTTGGCCGCGTTCAGGTCGCCGCTGCCGGAGTTGTAGTTGTGCTGGACGTAGCTGTCCTTCGTGCCGTCCGGCGCCGACGGCTCAGGCTCGGTGTCCTGTCCCGCCGTTCCCGGCTCAGGTGGCTGAGACCGCCCGGGGACCATGAACCAGGCGGTCCTGCGGCCCTCCTTGAGTTCCACCTCGTGGGATCGGTAGCACTCCGGCTCCACCCAGCGTCCGCCCGACCGGACGACGTCCTCGTACAGCCGGTCGGAGGCGACCACCACCAGGTGGGCCCCGTCCGCGGCCGCGAGGGTGGCCTTCGCGATGTCGCAGTCGCCCAGTCGGCAGGCCAGGTCGACGGCCTGCCCGTACCGGCCGTACTCGTCGGGCGTGACCGGACCGACGTGCAGGCCCGCGCGCAGCCGCAAGGGTTTCCTGAGGTCGGCGTTGATCTGGCGCAGGTTCTGGTGGAGGTACTCCACCCACTCCCCCACCACCCGGCTGGGCGGCACGTCCGGCGTCAGCACACTGAGGATGCCGTCGCCGCGGTCCTCCTGGTAGAGCCGGGGCTCCCGGATGCCGGACCGCTCGAAGGCGGCGCCCGTGACCTCGTAGAGTCTGCGCCGCATCGCGCGCTTCTCCGTGTCGGACAGCAGGCCCGAGCCCTGTGCGTCCACGTTGACGATGAAGCCGTACGTGGCTTCCCCCTCCATCGCTTTCTCCTGTCTGCCGTCCCGTCGAACCACCGGCCCCTTCGGATGGTCGCGGAGCCGGCCGGTCACCGCTGTAGCCGTTTACACAGCGCGGTGCTCGGTGCTGCTAGGTCTCCGTGCCCTGGGGTTGCCCGGCGGCGAGCAGGCGGAGCGGGTCCAGGTCGGCGACGACGAGGGTGCCGGGGCCGGTGCGGACCAGGCCCTGTTCACGCAGCAGACGCAGGGCCTTGGCGACGGCCTCGCGGGTGGAGCCCACGGACGCGGCCAGTTCGTGCTGTGCGAGGGGCAGCCGTATGGTCACGGCCTCGTTCTCCAGCCGGCCGGTGCGGTCGGCGAGTTCGACCAGGCGCTCGGCGAGCCGCTGCAACACCGTCATGGAGGCGAGGGACCGGCGCTCGTGGTCCGCGCTGCGCAGGCGCTCGGTGAGCTGGATCGTCATCAGCGCGTTGGCGTGCGGCCGGGAGGCGAGAAACCGCCGGAAGCGGTCACCGGGGACGACCAGGCCGGTCACCGGGCCGAGGGCGCTGATCGAGGCGCTGCGGGGGCGGCCGTCGAGTGCGGCCATGTCGCCCACGGCCTCGCCGGCCCGCCGCAGGGCCAGGATCAGTCGGCCACCGCGATCGGTCGACGTCCAGACCGTGCACCAACCGCTGAGCAGGACGACCACGAACGTGGTGCGGTCGCCCTCCGCGAGAACCATGTCGTACGGCGGGTACTCGTGCCGGGTGCCGAGGCTCGACAAGGCCTCCCGGTCCGCCGGGCCCAAGCCGCCCAAGAAGGTATGCCGCTCTCCGAACAGCCCCACCGTCGTCCCCCGTACCGCTCTCCCCCGAACCGAACCGCAAGCGGAACCTCAGGCGCCCCATGGATCCGTCCTCGCCCGCGTTTCCCGCCAGGCAAGGATCTCAGCGTAGCGCTCTGGGCACGGGATGTGCTGTCCGTTACCGGAACGGAGCCCGAACCTTCACAGCAATACCCCCAGGGGGTATATAGTTGACCGCGCTGTCGAAGGATCCGTCACCTGATACCGGGGGTCAGCCATGGACCACGAACACGCCGCACACGGTCACACCGACGCCGCACCGTCAGGCACCACCTGGGCCATCGCCGTTCAGGCGACCCTCCACTGCCTCACCGGCTGCGCCATCGGCGAGGTGCTCGGCATGGTCATCGGGACCGCGCTCGGCTGGGGGAACGTACCCACGACCGTCCTCGCGGTCATCCTGGCCTTCTTCTTCGGCTACTCCTTCACCCTGCGCGGGGTCCTGAAGGCCGGCATGGGCTTCCGGGCGGCCCTGCGGGTGGCACTGGCCGCTGACACACTGTCGATCGCGGTGATGGAGCTGATCGACAACGGCGTGATCGCACTGTGGCCGGACGCGATGGACGCGGAACTCGCCGACGTGCTGTTCTGGGCGTCACTGGCGATCTCGCTGGTCATCGCGTTCGTCGTCACGGTGCCGGTGAACAAGTGGATGATCGGCCGGGGCAAGGGGCACGCCGTGGTCCATCAGTACCACGGCCACCACTGAAAGACCTCACAGCTCCGGGCCGTCCCCCGGCTCCTCCTGGTAGGAGTAGCGCTGTTCCTTCCAGGGGTCGCCGACGTTGTGATAGCCGCGCTCCTCCCAGAAGCCCCGGCGGTCGGCGGTCATGTACTCCACCCCGCGGACCCATTTGGGGCCCTTCCATGCGTACAGATGAGGGACGACGAGACGGAGCGGGAAACCGTGTTCGGCGGTGAGCAGCTCGCCGTCCTTGTGGGTGGCGAAGATCGTCCGCGCGGAGGCGAAGTCCGCGAGGCGCAGGTTGGAGCTGAAGCCGTACTCGGCCCAGACCATCACATGCGTGACCGCCGGCGCGGGCGGGGCGATCTCCAGGATCGTGCGGGCGGGGACGCCGCCCCACTCGGCGCCGAGCATGCTGAACTTCGTCACGCAGTGCAGGTCGCCCACGACGGTGGTGTGCGGCAGAGCCGTGAACTCCTCGTGGTTCCAGCAGTGTTTCCCGCCGTCCGCGGTGGCGCCGAAGACCCGGAACTCCCAGCGCTCGGGCCGGAACCTGGGGACCGGGCCGTAGTGCGTGACCGGCCAGCCGCGCTGCAGCCGCTGCCCCGGCGGAAGCTCGGAGCGCGCCGCTTCTCCGCTCTCACGCTGCTCCGGCTGACCCATGCCTTCCATCCTGACAGACCTCGGCCAGTGCACATGACCAACGCCCACCCAAACCGGGCATTTAGAACTAAGCATGCCCTTACTTACTAAGTGAAGACTTACTGGACGATCTTCTTCACCGGTGCGAGGATGCGGCGCAACCTGCCAGTTCCCCACGGTTGGAAGGAGCCTCTGCGATGCAGGGCGACCCCGAGGTCATCGAATTCCTCAACGAGCAGCTCACGGGCGAGCTCACCGCGATCAACCAGTACTTCCTGCACGCGAAGATGCAGGAGAACTTCGGCTGGACGAAGCTCGCGAAGTACACGCGGCACGAGTCGTTCGACGAGATGAAGCACGCCGAGGTGCTCACCGACCGCATCCTCTTCCTGGACGGACTGCCGAACTACCAGCGGCTGTTCCACGTACGCGTGGGCCAGACCGTCAAGGAGATGTTCGAGGCGGACCGGCAGATCGAGGTGGAGGCGATCGACCGCCTCAAGCGCGGTATCGAGGTCATGCGCGCCAAGGGCGACATCACGTCGGCGAACATCTTCGAGTCGATCCTCGAGGACGAGGAGCACCACATCGACTACCTGGACACCCAGCTGGAGCTTCTGGAGAAGCTCGGCGAGGCGCTCTACATCGCGCAGCTGATCGAGCAGCCGGAGAGCTAGGCGGCCTCGTCCAGTTCCACGAGTTCAGGACGCTCGACGAGTTCAGGACGCGGGCACGCGCCCCGGCCCAGGATCGCCTGGATGCGCCGCACACAGGAACCGCAGTCGGTGCCCGCCTTGCAGGCGGAGGCTATCTGGCGCGGCGTGCAGGCGCCGTTCTCCGCGTGCTGCTTGACCTGCGTCTCGGTCACACCGAAGCAACTGCAGACGTACACGCGGATTCACCTCCGGCCGGGATCGATAAGGCTAACCTAACCTTACCCGGTGCCGGGTGAGCGCAAAAGTGGCGTGGGGCGCGGATCGTATGTGATCCGCGCCCCACAGCCGTCTCAAGGACTCACTGGTCCCTGTACATCTCCGCGACGAGGAACGCCAGGTCAAGCGACTGGCTGCGGTTGAGCCGCGGGTCGCAGGCCGTCTCGTAGCGCTGGTGCAGGTCGTCGACGAAGATCTCGTCGCCGCCGCCCACGCACTCGGTGACATCGTCACCGGTGAGCTCGACGTGGATGCCGCCCGGGTGGGTGCCGAGGCCCTTGTGGACCTCGAAGAAGCCCTTGACCTCGTCGAGCACGTCGTCGAAGCGGCGGGTCTTGTGGCCGGAGGCCGCCTCGTAGGTGTTGCCGTGCATCGGGTCGGTGATCCAGGCGACGGTCGCGCCGGACGCGGTGACCTTCTCCACCAGCTCGGGCAGCTTGTCGCGGACCTTGTCGGCGCCCATACGGACGATGAAGGTCAGCCGGCCGGGCTCACGGTCGGGGTCCAGGCGCTCGATGTACTGCAGCGCCTCCTCGGCCGTGGTCGTCGGGCCGAGCTTGATGCCGATCGGGTTGCGGATCTGCGAGGCGAACTCGATGTGCGCGTGGTCCAGCTGCCGGGTGCGCTCACCGATCCACACCATGTGCGCGGAGACGTCGTACAGCTGCCCGGTGCGGGAGTCGACGCGGGTGAGCGCCGACTCGTAGTCCAGCAGCAGCGCCTCGTGCGAGGAGTAGAACTCGACGGTCTTGAACTCCTCCGGGTCGGTCCCGCAGGCCCGCATGAAGTTCAGCGCGTTGTCGATCTCCCGGGCCAGCTGTTCGTAGCGCTGGCCGGAGGGGGACGACTTCACGAAGTCCTGGTTCCAGGCGTGCACCTGGCGCAGGTCGGCGTAGCCGCCGGTGGTGAAGGCGCGCACCAGGTTGAGCGTGGAGGCGGACGCGTTGTACATCCGCTTCAGGCGCTCGGGGTCCGGGACGCGGGCCTTCTCGTTGAACTCGAAGCCGTTGACGGAGTCACCGCGGTACGTCGGCAGCGTCACGCCGTCGCGGGTCTCGGTGCCCTTGGAGCGCGGCTTGGAGTACTGGCCGGCGATGCGGCCGACCTTCACGACCGGCACCGAGGCGGCGTACGTCAGCACGGCGCCCATCTGGAGCAGGGTCTTGAGCTTGTTGCGGATGTGGTCCGCGGACACGGCGTCGAAGGCCTCGGCGCAGTCGCCGCCCTGGAGGAGGAACGCCTCTCCCTTGGCGACGGCCGCCATCCGGGCGCGCAGCTGGTCGCACTCGCCCGCGAAGACGAGCGGCGGATACGACTCGAGGTCCGCGATCACTGCGCGCAGAGCCTCGGTGTCGGGGTACTCGGGCTGCTGCGCCGCGGGCAGGTCTCGCCAGGTGTTGCCAGCGCTCGCGCTGGTCTTAGCGTTCACGGTCACGCCCTCCACATTACGGGGTCGTGTCGAGTCGTTTTCGCACGGCTCGACAGGTGAGACACGGCCCCGCTCAGGTGCGCATGGGGTAGGGTGCGTCGCATGTTCGCGCACTCGACCCAGAACTGGTGGTGGACCGCTCATCCGGCGGCCCACTGACTGCGCGTACGCAAGACTTCGCGAAGGCCGCCCGAGGGGCGGCCTTCGGCGTTTCCGGGGTCGTTCCTCACCATCGACAGCTGAGGAACCATGGACCTGACACAGCTCCTGCACGGCGATCGCCCTTTCGCCCTGCTCCGCCGCCGCACCCCCGGCCACGACGAGAACACCGTCGAACTGCTCATCGGCCCCGTCAGCACCTACGACCGCCTCGCCGACCTGCCCGACGAGGGCCTGGCGCTCGTCCCCTACCGCCAGATCCGCGAGCGCGGCTTCGACGTACGGGACGACGGGACGCCGTTGGCCGTGCTGACCCCCGAGGAGACCCACACCCTCTCCCTCGCGGAGGCCCTCGACCAGCTCCCCGCGCACGACGTCCGGGTCGAGAACGGCGGCTTCGACGTGGCCGACGAGGAGTACTCCGAGATCGTCGGCCGCGTGCTGCACGAGGAGATCGGACGCGGCGAGGGCGCCAACTTCGTGATCCGGCGGACCTATCAGGGCGAGATCCCGGGCTTCTCCAGAAGCGACGCCCTCGCGCTGTTCCGGCGGCTCCTGGTGGGCGAGCGGGGCGCGTACTGGACCTTCGTCGTGCACACCGGAGACCGCACCCTCGTCGGCGCGAGCCCCGAGGTGCACGTACGGATGACCGGCGGGACCGTCGTCATGAACCCGATCAGCGGGACGTACCGCTATCCCGCCGAGGGCCCCACCCCCGAGCACCTGCTCGACTTCCTCGCCGACGGCAAGGAGATCGAGGAGCTGTCGATGGTCGTCGACGAGGAGCTCAAGATGATGTGCACGGTCGGCGACATGGGCGGGGTGGTGATCGGACCCCGGCTGAAGGAGATGGCCCACCTCGCGCACACCGAGTACGAACTGCGCGGGAAGTCCTCGCTGGACGTGCGGGAGGTCCTGAAGGAGACCATGTTCGCGGCGACCGTGACCGGTTCGCCCGTCCAGAACGCCTGCCGGGTCATCGAACGGCACGAGGTCGGCGGCCGCGGCTACTACGCCGGTGCGCTCGCCCTGCTCGGCCGGGACTCCGGCGGGGCGCAGACCCTGGACTCCCCCATCCTCATCCGCACGGCGGACATCTCCACCGAGGGACACCTGAAGGTCCCGGTCGGCGCGACCCTCGTGCGCGGCTCGGACCCGGTGAGCGAGGTCGCGGAGACCCACGCGAAGGCGGCGGGGGTGCTGGCGACTCTCGGCGTACGACCGTCCCGGTCCCGTGCGGAGCACGCGCGCGTGGCTCTCGCCGACGACCCACGCGTGCGTGCCGCGCTCGACGGGCGCCGCACCTCCCTCGCGCCGTTCTGGCTGCGGATGCAGGAGCGGTCCGACGAGCTCGAAGGGCATGCCCTCGTGGTCGACGGGGAGGACACCTTCACGGCGATGCTCGCGCATGTGCTGCGGTCCAGCGGCCTTGAGGTGACCGTCCGGCGCTACGACGAGCCGGGGCTGAGGGAGGCCGTGCTCGCCCATGAGGGGCCGGTCGTGCTGGGCCCCGGTCCCGGTGACCCCTCCGACGGGACCGACCCCAAGATGCGGTTCCTGCGGGCCCTGACCGCCGAGGTGATCCAGGACCACCGGCACGGCGTCCTCGGGGTCTGCCTGGGCCACGAGCTGATCGCGGCCGAGCTGGGCCTGGAGATCGTGCGGAAAGAAGTGCCCTACCAGGGCGCGCAGGTGACGATCGATCTGTTCGGGCGGCCCGAGACCGTCGGCTTCTACAACAGCTTCGTGGCACGCTGCGACGACGAGTCGCTCACCGAACTCGCGGCACACGGCGTCGAGTTGAGCCGGGCCGGCAACGGTGAGGTGCATGCCGTACGCGGGCCCGGGTTCGCCGGCGTGCAGTTCCATCCCGAGTCGGTCCTGACGCTGGACGGCGCCACGGTCGTACGGGAGCTGATCGGTCAGCTGCGGAACACGACCGTGTAGGCGCCCGTTCGCGTCAGCCGAAGAAGACCCCCACCTCCGCGTACAGCTTGGGATCCACCGTCTTGAGCTGTGCCGTCGCCTCCGCGATCGGCACCCGCACGATGTCCGTCCCGCGCAGGGCGACCATCTTGCCGAAGTCGCCGTCGCGGACGGCGTCGATGGCGTGCAGGCCGAAGCGGGTGGCGAGCCAGCGGTCGAAGGCGCTGGGGGTGCCGCCGCGCTGGATGTGGCCGAGCACGGTCGTGCGGGCCTCCTTGCCGGTGCGCTTCTCGATCTGCTTGGCCAGCCACTCGCCCACGCCGGACAGGCGCACATGTCCGAAGGAGTCGAGCGACTCGTCCTTGAGGACCGCGTCGCCGTCCTTCGGCATGGCGCCCTCGGCGACGACCACGATCGGGGCGTACGAGGCCCTGAAGCGGGAGGTGATCCAGGCGCACACCTGGTCGACGTCGAAGCGCTGCTCGGGGATGAGAATGACGTTGGCGCCGCCCGCGAGGCCGGAGTGCAGGGCGATCCAGCCGGCGTGACGGCCCATCACCTCGCAGACCAGGACCCGCATATGGGACTCGGCGGTGGTGTGCAGCCGGTCGATGGCCTCGGTGGCGATGCCGACCGCGGTGTCGAAGCCGAAGGTGTAGTCGGTGGCGGAGAGGTCGTTGTCGATGGTCTTCGGTACGCCGACGCAGGGCACGCCGTGCCGGTCGGACAGCTCGGCCGCCACGCCCAGGGTGTCCTCGCCGCCGACGGCGATGAGCGCCTCGATCTCCCGCGCGGCGAGGTTCTCCTGGATCCGGCGGATGCCGTCCTCCTGCTTCAGCGGGTTGGTGCGGGAGGAGCCGAGGATGGTGCCGCCGCGGGGCAGGATGCCGCGCACGGCCGGGATGTCGAGGCGCACGGCGGCGTCCTCCAGTGGACCCCGCCAGCCGTCCCGGAAGCCGGTGAAGTCATAGCCGTACTCCTGAACGCCCTTGCGGACGATGGCCCGGATGACGGCGTTGAGGCCGGGGCAGTCGCCGCCTCCGGTCAGTACTCCGACGCGCATGGACAGTTCCCTTCGCCGCAGGTGCCTGACGAAGGGTCAGTGTGACGCGCGCCTCACTCGTCGTCGAGGCCTCGTTCGATGGCGTACCGAACCAGTTCCACCCTGTTGTGGAGTTGCAGCTTTCCGAGGGTGTTCTGCACGTGGTTCTGGACCGTGCGGTGGGAGATCACCAGGCGCTCGGCGATCTGCTTGTAGCTCAGGCCCTTGGCGACCAGGCGCAGCACCTCGGTCTCGCGCTCGGTGAGCTGCGGGGCCCTGGGCTGGTCGGGGTCGGTGGTGGGCGCGGGGTCGGTGGCCAGGCGGCGGTACTCGCCGAGGACCAGTCCGGCGAGGCCGGGCGTGAAGACGGCGTCGCCGACGGCCGTACGACGGACCGCGTCCAGGAGTTCCTCGGTCGACGCCGACTTCAGCAGATAGCCGGTCGCGCCCGACTTCACGGCCTCCAGGACGTCGGCGTGCTCGCCGCTGGCGGACAGCACGAGGACGCGCAGGGCCGGGTTGTGGCCGACGAGTTCCTTGCAGACCTGGACGCCCGGCTTCACCGGCAGGTTCAGGTCAAGCACCAGCACATCGGGACCCGCGGCCCTGGCCCGGCGTACGGCCTGGTCGCCGTCGCCCGCCGTGGCGACCACGTCGAAGCCGGACTCGGCCAGGTCCCGGGCCACGGCGTCACGCCACATCGGATGGTCGTCGACCACCATGACCTTGATCGGACCCTTGTCGCTCATCGCTGTCCTGCCTTCCCCCGTGAGGCCTTCGGTACTTTCAGTTCGACCTCCGTGCCCTGCCCCGGAGGCGAGATCAGCTCGGCGCTGCCGCCGAGGTCACGCAGTCGGCCCCGGATCGACAGGGCCACCCCGAGCCGCCCCTCCCCCTCGGCCTGGGCGAGCCGCCCCTCCGGGATGCCGGGTCCGTCGTCCCGCACGGTCACGATCACCTCGTCGGGTTCGTCCTCGACGAGGATCCACGCACGCGCGTGCTCGCCCGCGTGCCGGTGCACGTTGTCCAGGGCGGCCCCGACGGCCGCGGCCAGCTCACGCGCGGCGGGCGGGGGCAGCGGGACGGGGGCGCCGGGCTCGACCAGGGAGACCTTCGCCGAGGCGTACGGCATGAGCAGCGCGCGCAGATCGAGCGGACCGTCGTCGGGTTCTTCTTCTACGGCCCTGACGAGCGCCCCCTGCGCCATGTCCTCGGAGAGGCGGGAGACCGGGGCCGCCAGGCCGCCGGAGACCAGCGTGCGCAGCGCCACCTCCTGCTCGCCGGCCATCCGGCCCAGCTCGGCCGCCTCGCCGCCCATGACCGCGCCCCGGCGCTGCACCATGGCCAGCACCTGGAGGACGCTGTCGTGGATGTCCCGGGCCAGCCGCTCCCGTTCCCGGGTCGCCGCCTCGATCTCCAGGGCGCGGGCCAGGGTGCGCTCGGAGGCTCGGGCGACCTCGACGACGTAGCCGATGGCGATGGAGGCGACCCAGACGAGGATCACGTTGTGCACGGTGTCGCGGGCCGGGTGGCCGCGCTCGAACAGGTTGGCGGCGGCGACCGGCGTGGAGGCGACCGCGGCCCAGCGCCAGCCGCCCTTGATGGCGAACGCGAGGACCGAACCCGCGGTCCATATCGACGGCAGGGTGGGACCGCCGCTGTCGATGTGGTGCTGGTTGACGACGAACGGTGTCAGGACGATCCCGGTGAGCGCGATCGCGAGGTCGACGGCGAGGAAACGCTTGGTGCACGCGGCCGCGTTCTGGACGCGGGGCAGTGTGGCGAGCGTCCACACGCACAGGACGACGTAGTAGGTGATGGCGATGCCGGGCCGGTCGTACTCGTCGTACGCGGTGGCGAAGAGCCCCACCGCGTAGAGCATGGTGAGCACCCGGTACCCGGTCAGCGCACGCCACAGCGGCTGCTCGACCGACATGCGCATGACGCGTACCTGCTTGGCCATCTCCCCCACCCCAGGCTCCGACTGCCGTGTCCCAGGATCCTAGGACGTCGGCTGCTGGGGCTTGTCCTTCTCGGCCTTCGCGACAGCGGCCTTGGCGGCTTTCTCGGCCTTGGCGGCCTCGGAGATCTGCCTCTTGGCGGCGGTCGCGTAGATGTCGACGTACTCCTGGCCGGAGAGCTTCATGATCTCGTACATGACCTCGTCGGTCACCGCGCGCAGCACGAAACGGTCGTGCTCCATGCCCTGGTAGCGGCTGAAGTCCAGGGGCTCACCGATGCGGATGCCCGGCCGCATCAGCTTGGGCATCACCTTGCCCGGCGGCTGGATCTTCTCGGTGTCGATCATGGCGACCGGGATCACCGGGGCGCCGCTGGCGAGCGCCACGCGCGCGAGGCCGCCCGGCTTGCCCCGGTAGAGCCGGCCGTCCGGCGAGCGGGTGCCCTCGGGGTAGATGCCGAACAGCTCGCCGCGCTCCAGGACGTCGAGGCCGCTCTTGATCGCGGCCTCGCCCGCACCGCGCGCCCCGGAGCGGTCCACCGGGAGCTGGCCGACGCCCTTGAAGAAGGCGGCCGTGAGGCGGCCCTTCACTCCGGGCGTGGTGAAGTACTCGGCCTTCGCGATGAAGGTGACCTTGCGGTCGAGGACCGCGGGCAGGAAGAAGGAGTCGGAGAACGACAGGTGGTTGCTCGCCAGGATCGCGGCGCCCTCGGCGGGAATGTTCTCCAGGCCTTCCACCCAGGGCCTGAAGGCGACCTTGAGGGGCCCTCCGATGGCGACCTTCATCGTGCCGTACAACAACCGACTGCCTCCTGTTTCCGTGGATCAGACCTTAACCCGGGGACCTGGCAAACAGACCGACGGCCCTGGTCGGTGTCAGTGCGGTCGCGTACGGTGAACCACACCTGGACTTGCTCACGCTTCTTTCATGAACAGGAGACCTAGGTGCCGGTCCTCCCCGGAGCCGAGCCGTTCCGCCATGAGGGCGGGGAGGCCGGTGTCCTTCTCTGCCACGGCTTCACCGGTTCCCCCCAGTCACTGCGGCCCTGGGCCCAGCACCTCGCCGACCGCGACCTGACGGTCTCCCTGCCGCTGCTGCCGGGGCACGGCACCCGCTGGCAGGACATGGCACTCACCGGCTGGCAGGACTGGTACGCCGAGGTGGACCGTGAGCTGCGCGCCCTCAGTGAGCGCTGCACCTCCGTGTTCGTGGCGGGCCTCTCGATGGGCGGCACCCTGGCCCTGCGCCTGGCCGCCAAGCACGGGGACGCGGTGAGCGGGGTCGTGGTCGTCAACCCGGCGAACCGTATGCACGGCCTCGCGCCGTACGCCCTTCCGGTGGCCCGTCACTTCGTCCGTACGGCCCCCGGGATCGCCAGCGACATCAAGAAGGAGGGCAGCGTCGAGCTGGGGTACGACAAGGTGCCGCTGCACGCGGCGCACTCCCTGCGGACCTTCTTCCGGCAGGTCGACGGCGAGCTGCCGCAGGTCACCCAGCCGCTCCTGGTGCTGCGCAGCGCCCAGGACCATGTGGTGCCCGCGGCCGACTCCGCGCGCGTGCTGAGCCGGGTGTCCTCGACGGACGTAACTGAGATCGTGCTGGAACAGAGCTACCACGTGGCGACGTTGGACCATGATGCGGAGCGGATTTTCGACGAGAGCCTCGCGTTCATCGGCCGGCTCACCACCGGCATCGGCAGTGAAGGGACGGCCGCCCGTGGCTGAGCACGACTCCGACCGCGAAGACCGCGAGGGCCACGAGCCGGAGGAGCAGGGCGTCCCGTTCGACGAGGAGGCCGCCTGGGCGGCCATCGTCGCGGGGTACGGCGAGGAGCCGGCGGACCCGCCGGGCACGAAGCCGTTCAAGTCGGTCGAGGATCTCGCGCTCCTGGAGACCGAGACGAACGACGAGCCGGCGGCCGCGGAGAAGACGGAACCCAAGCCGAAGCAGGACGAGAAGCCGGCGAAACCGCTGGGCGGTTCCGTCTCCTTCGCGCCCGGCGTCGGCCCTCGCGACTACAGCACCGCGGAGCCCTCCGAGGACGACTTCGAGGAGGACGACGAGGGGCACTTCGTGCCGCCGGAGCCACCGCCGCTGCCGGCCGCCGACACCACCGCGAAGTTCGCGTGGCTGGGGGTGCTCGGCGGGCCGCTGCTGATGCTGGTCGCGGTGCTGCTCGGCTGGGAGATGACGTGGTGGCTGGCCACGGTGGGGATCGGCGGGTTCCTGGGTGGTTTCGTCACGCTGGTGACGCGGATGCGGGCGGACGACGAGGACGACGGGGATCCCGGGCGGGGCGCGGTCGTCTAGTGGGCGGGGAGCTTGAGGGTGGCCAGGACCGGAAGGTGGTCGGTGGCCGCCCTCAGGTCGTTCTCCGTGATCCCGGGGAGGTCCACGGGGACTCCGCAGCCGAGTACCTCGATGCCCTTCGTGGCGAAGATCGCGTCGATGCGCCGGTGGGGCTCGGTGCGGGTCCAGGTGTGTTCCCCGCCCTGGGGGCTGGTCGCCCAGCAGTCCTGGAGGTTGGCGGCGACGCGCTCGAAGGCGGGGCCGTCCGGGCGCTCGTTGAGGTCGCCGCCCGCGACGGCGTGGTCCACGCCCATGCCGGCGAGGCGGTCGAGGAGCGCACCTGCCTGGTCGTAACGCTCGTCCTTCTGCAGGGAGAGGTGACAGCTCACCACGCCGAGTCTGACTCCTCCTAGTCGTACGACGGCTGTGGCGAAGCCCCTTCGGTGCTCGCCGGGGGTGAGCGGGAGGAGGACGTCTTCCGTGCGTTCGACCGTGGCCCGCAGGTTGCACAGGATCGCCGGTCCCGCGGCTGTGCCGCCGCCGGTGAGGATGACCAGTCCTGAGGCTGACGCCAGCCTTGCGAGTTTCTTGCGCCAGCGGAAGAAGCGGGGAGCTTCCTGGATCAGTACGAGGTCTGGTGCGCAGGCGCTGATGACACGGGCGAGAGCGTCCGTGTCGTCGCGCATGGAGCGGATGTTGTAGCTCAGGACCTTGACCGGAACCATGTGGATCAATGTACGCCCAAGAGGGAGGGGCGCGAGGTGTGAGCGACACAGCCCCACGCCCCTGAGGAAGAACACTCACCGTTACATGATCGGGTCCGGCTCTCTCGCCAGGTCGGCCGCACCGACCAGGCCCGCCTTGTTGCCCAGTCGGGCCGCGATGACGTCGGCGACCGGGCGCCAGTTGCCGCCCACCAGCCAGCGCTTGTAGGACTTGCGGATCGGGTCCAGGACCAGTTCGCCCTCGTCGGACAGGCCGCCGCCGACGATGAAGGCGGAGGGGTCGAAGAGGGAGGCGAGGTCGGCGAGGCCCGCGCCGGCCCAGCGGGCGAGCTCACGGTAGGAGTCGACCGCGACCGGGTCGCCCTGGCGGGCGGCCATGGAGATGTGCTTGCCCTCGATGCCGTCGGGGCTGCCGTCGCCGAGACCGAGGAGGATCTCGGCGTTCTCCGGGGTGGCGTTGGCGCGCTGCTTGGCGTACCTCACCAGGGCACGGCCGGAGGCGTACTGCTCCCAGCAGCCCTGCGAGCCGCAGCCGCACAGGAGACCGTCCGGGACCATGCGGATGTGGCCGAACTCGGCGGCGACGCCGAAGTGGCCGCGGCGCAGCTTGTTGCCGATGATGATGCCGCCGCCG
The DNA here is from genome assembly GCF_040651535.1 of Streptomyces sp. NPDC048420. Classification (NCBI taxonomy): domain Bacteria; kingdom Bacillati; phylum Actinomycetota; class Actinomycetes; order Kitasatosporales; family Streptomycetaceae; genus Streptomyces; species Streptomyces sp. NPDC048420. The sequence goes on along the minus strand of NZ_JBEZKG010000008.1, from coordinate 187,930 downwards.
AGGCCGGTGCCGAGCGTGATGCAGATGACGTTGCGGTGGCCCTTGCCCGCGCCGAACTTGTACTCGCCCCACGCGGCCGCGTTGGCGTCGTTCTCCACGACGACCGGGAGACCGACGCGGGTCTCGACCTTCTCCTTCAGCGGCTCGTTGCGCCAGTGGATGTTGGGCGCGAAGTAGACCTCCGAGCGCTGGCGGTTGACGTATCCGGCCGCACCGATGCCCACGCCCACGATCTCGTGCCCGGCGCGCGCGCCCTCCACCGCCGAGGCGATGGCGTCCACGATGCCCTCGGGCGTGCCCGGGGTCGGCACCTTGTGGGTCGAGAGGATGTTGCCTTCCTCATCGACCACGCCGGCCGCGATCTTCGTGCCGCCGATGTCGACGCCGATGGTGAGTCCCATGAATCCCTCAGTTTCGGTCGAGCCCCGCTACGGCCAACCGTACCCGAGGCCCTGCCGTCAGGGGGTTTCAGTCCAAGTCGATGCGCTCGGAGCCGGGGTCCTCGCCCTTGTCGCGCAGGGTGTCGTCGCGACGGCTCCAGCGCTGTTCCTGCGCCTGGACCGCGGAGCGGTACGCGGCGAGGAGTTCACCGCCGGCGGCGGCGAGGTGGTCGAAGACGTCCGGGTTGCGCTCGATGACCGGCTCGACGGCGGCCTTGGCCTGCTGGACGACCTGCTTGACCACCTGCTGGGCGGCGGGCCCGGCGATGCCTCCGAGCAGCGGGGACTGCAGACCGGACAGCTTCTCGGCGACGTTGTCCACGAGCTTGCGCAGTTCTTCGGCGGCCGAGCCCGGGGGCGGGCCGTACTGGGCGCGGCGGCGGGCCTTCTCCGCCTCGAGGTCCTCCGCGGCCGCCGTCGCCCACGCGTCGGCATCGGTCGCCCGTACCTCGTCCACGGCCTCGTTCTCGTCGGCATCGGACGGGGGGAGCTCTTCGCTCATGACGACCTCCTGACTACGGCTCGTCTCTACGACGTTACCCGAACGGGCGTATCCGCTTCACGGGGTCCGGGGCCACAGATCCGGGTCCGGCGCGAACCTGATCCGCAGTTCGCCCTCGCGCAGGGCGGCACCGGCGACGGTACAGCGGCGCAGGGCGGAGGGCAGCGGGACGATCCGGCGGAACTGGCCCGCGGTGACGACGAGTTCGTCGCCGCGCCGGACGAGGTCGAGTTCTTCCCGTACCGCGCCGGGCAGCGGGAGGTGCCACACCAGCACCCCGTCCTCGGCGAGGTGGTAGGCGATCGGCCACTCGACGGTGGAGGTCGTCTCGTTGACCGGGGGGACGGCGAGGGCGGTGAGGTCGTCGGTGCCGCGCGGGTCGTGGCCGAGGTGCGGGACGGGACGGACGTCGTACGACTCCTGCCATTCCTCCAGGGCCTTGCGCTGCTGGGCGACGAGTCCCGCGGGCCAGTCCTCCGGTACGACGCGGTTGGCGACCATGGTGTCGGGGCGCAGACCGCGCAGGGCGAGGGCGAGGCTCGCGGACCGTACGGCGTCGGCGCCGGCCGGGCCCGGTTCGGCGACGAGCCGCACGACGGCCTGCCGGTCGGCGAGGACGGCCTCGACCGCGCCGAGCTCGGTGTCCCAGCGGGCGGCGGTCTCGTACAGCCACTCCGAGGGCATCGGGACCCCGGCGAGCCGTCCGAGGACGGGACGCAGGCCCGCGGCGGCCTGGCGCTCGGGCGGGAGCAGTCGGCGCAGATAGCGGCGGAGTTCCTCGGGGAGGGACAGGAGGGCGAGGGCCTGGGAGGTGGGGGGCAGATCGACGACGAGCAACTCGTGCGCCTCGGCGAGGGCGGCGTCCCGCAACGCACGCAGGAGGGTGAGTTCCTCGGCGCCGGGGAGGGGGGTGACCTCCTCGGGGTCCAGGCGGGAAGCGCCGAGGAGGTTGAGCACGTTGGAGGCACGGTCCTGGAATCCGGCGAGGTCGTCCCGGAAGCCGGCGGTGGCATCGGGGCGCCAGGCGGTGAGGCCGGGGGTGACCTTGGTGGGGGTCGCGCCGGTGGGGACGCCGAGGATCGTGCCCAGGGTGTCCGTGCGGTCGGCACTGAGCACCAGGGTGCGGGTTCCCTCGCGGGCGGCGGCGAGCGCGGTGGCAGCGGCGATGGTCGTACGGCCGCTGCCGCCGGGCCCGGTGATCAGGATGGTGCGCATAGGGGTGAACCGTAACGGACGCTGCGCCCTTGCGGCTGCGGCCCGGTGGGTACAGCTAGGCGTGCGATCACTGCACCCACTCAGGGGCGCGGGGCTGTGACATCAGCGGCTCCGCCGCGGGGCGCGACCAGCCACAGCGCACCCGCACCCGCACCCGCACCCGCACCCGAAAAGCCGAAAGCCGACCCCTACTGCCCCGACTCCACCCGCTTCTTCAGCCCCGCCAGCGCCCGGTCGATGATGACCTTCTCCGCCTTGCGCTTGATCATGCCGAGCATCGGGATCTTGACGTCGACCGTCAGCAGGTACGTGACCTCGGTCGAACCCGCCCCCGCCGGCTTCAGCACATACGAACCGTCCAGCTGCCGCAGCATCTGCGACTTCACCAGCGTCCAGGAGACCTCGTTCTCCCCGGTCCACGTGTAGCCGAGCACCTGGTCGTCCTTGATGGCGCCCGCGTCCATGACCAGCCGGACCTGCTCGGCACGGCCGGACGCGTCGGTCGCCAGCACCTCCGCCTGCTTCACCTCGCCCGTCCAGTCCGGATAGCGGGCGAAGTCGGCGATCACGGCCATGACGTCGGCCGGCGCAGCTTCGATCGTGATGCTCGAACTGGTGTGTTCCGCCATCGCCGTGGCTCCTCCAGATACATTCCGGTGAGGAAGGGTGGTACGCACGTCTGTGCAGCGTGAAGGCTACCGCGCGCAGCGGCTCACCATTCCAGCGCCCACGGCTTCCCGCTCCCCGCGAAGTGCCCCACGTTCACACACTCGGTCGCCCCGATCCGCATGCGCCGCGCCAGCGGCTGGTGAACATGGCCGAACAGCGAGTACCGGGGACGGGTGCGCCTGATCGCCGCCAGCAACGCCCGGCTCCCCCGCTCGAACCGCCGCGCCACCGTGTCGTACACCAGTTCCGGCACCTCCGGCGGGATGTGCGTGCAGAGCACGTCGACCTCGCCGACCGCCTCGATCTTCGCCGCGTACTCCTCGTCGCTGATCTCGTACGGCGTCCGCATGGGGGTCCGCAGTCCGCCGCCGACGAAGCCGAACGTCCACCCCCCGATCTCCACCCGCTCTCCGTCCAGCACAGTCGTGCCAGGTCCGGCGTACTCCGGCCAGAGGGGCGGCATATCGACATTGCCGTACGTCGCGTACGTCGGTGTCGGAAAGACCGCGAACATCTCGGCGTACTGCTTGCGCACCGCCTTCTCGATCACGGAGGCCCGGTCGGCGCCGACCCCGGCCCACAGCCGGGCCCCGAGCTCGCGCGCCTCCTCGAAACGGCGGGCGGTGCGCAGCTCCACGAGCCGGTCGGCGTTCTCCACGCCGAACAGGTCGGGGAAGATCCCGCGCGAGTGGTCGGCGTAGTCCAGGAAGAGCACCAGGTCACCCAGGCAGATCAGGGCGTCGGCCCCTTCGCCGGCTCTGGCCAGGTCACGGGCGTTGCCGTGTACGTCGCTGACCACGTGCACACGAGTTCTGCTGTTTCCGGCGGGTGTGGGTGCCATGACGATCAAGGGTAAGCGTGTGCGGCATACGTGAACAGTGGCGGCGGGGCTTGCGGTTACTGGCCAGTCAGTAAACAGGTGGACTACTGTGCGCGAGAGAACCCCCAAACCGTGTGACGCAGCGAACATCTCGCCGGGCCCCCTGTCGAAGAAGCCATACCGGCGGGTAACGTCCGGGCAGTCCAGTCGTGCTCAGCTTTCAACCACGGAAACTCTGAGCACCTGCCCGAGCCTTGGACCGCACCGTCGCATCACACAACGTCGTGGCGCCGGCGCCTTATTAGGAGCAGCAGTCTTGCGCGAGTTCAGCCTTCCGGCTTTGTACGAGGTCCCTGCGGACGGCAATCTCACTGACATCGTCCGGAGAAACGCCGCGCAGCATCCTGACGCCGCCGTCATCGCCCGCAAGGCGGGCGGCCAGTGGCAGGACGTGACGGCCACGGCCTTCCTGGCCGAGGTGCACGCCGCCGCCAAGGGGCTCATCGCCTCCGGCGTCCAGCCGGGCGACCGGGTCGGTCTGATGTCGCGTACCCGCTACGAGTGGACGCTGCTCGACTTCGCGATCTGGAGCGCGGGCGCGATCACCGTGCCGGTGTACGAGACCAGCTCGCCGGAGCAGATCCAGTGGATCCTGTCCGACTCGGGCGCGACCGCCTGTGTCGTGGAGCTGGACGGCCACACCGCGGCCGTCGAGTCGGTGCGCGACCGGCTGCCCGCCCTCAAGCACGTCTGGCAGATCGAGGGCGGCGGGGTCGAGGAACTGGTCCGCACGGGCAAGGACATCAGCGACGCGGCCGTCGAGGAGCGCAGCTCGCTGGCGAAGGCCGACGACCCGGCGACCATCGTGTACACGAGTGGCACCACCGGGCGCCCCAAGGGCTGTGTGCTCACCCACCGCAGCTTCTTCGCGGAGTGCGGCAACATCGTGGAGCGGCTGCGCCCGCTGTTCCGCACCGGCGAGTGCTCGGTCCTGCTGTTCCTGCCGCTCGCGCACGTCTTCGGCCGACTGGTGCAGATCGCGCCGATGATGGCGCCGATCAAGCTGGGCATGGTCCCGGACATCAAGCACCTCACCGACGAGCTGGCGTCCTTCCGGCCGACGCTGATCCTGGGCGTCCCGCGCGTCTTCGAGAAGGTCTACAACTCGGCGCGCGCCAAGGCGCAGGCGGACGGCAAGGGCAAGATCTTCGACAAGGCCGCCGACACGGCGATCGCCTACAGCAAGGCCCTGGACACCCCGTCGGGCCCGTCGCTGGGCCTGAAGATCAAGTACAAGACCTTCGACAAGCTCGTCTACAGCAAGCTGCGGGCCGTACTGGGCGGCAAGGGCGAGTACGCCATCTCCGGCGGCGCCCCGCTCGGCGAACGCCTGGGCCACTTCTTCCGCGGTATCGGCTTCACGGTCCTGGAGGGCTACGGCCTGACCGAGTCGTGCGCCGCGACCGCGTTCAACCCCTGGGACCGCACGAAGATCGGCACGGTCGGGCAGCCGCTGCCGGGCTCGGTGATCCGGATCGCGGACGACGGCGAGGTGCTGCTGCACGGCGAGCACCTGTTCAAGGGCTACTGGAACAACGAGGCCGCCACGGCCGAGGCGCTGATGGACGGCTGGTTCCACACCGGTGACATCGGCACCCTCGACGAGGACGGCTACCTCCGGATCACCGGCCGCAAGAAGGAGATCATCGTCACGGCGGGCGGCAAGAACGTCGCGCCGGCCGTGATCGAGGACCGCATCCGCGCGCACGCCCTGGTCGCGGAGTGCATGGTGGTGGGCGACGGGCGGCCGTTCGTGGGCGCGTTGATCACCATCGACGACGAGTTCCTGGGCCGTTGGGCCGCGGAGCACGGCAAGCCGGCGGGTTCCACCGCGGCGTCGCTGGCCGGGGACGCGGACCTGAACGCGGCGATCCAGGCCGCGATCGACGACGGCAACGCCGCGGTGTCGAAGGCGGAATCGGTGCGGAAGTTCCGCATTCTGTCCTCCCAGTTCACGGAGGAGACGGGCCACCTCACGCCGTCCCTGAAGCTCAAGCGCAACGTGGTGGCGAAGGACTACGCGGACGAGATCGAGGCGATCTACGCGAAGTAGTACGCCTTCTGACGGAACGTCATGGCGCGGTGTCCTCCACGAGGACCCGCGCCATCGTCCGTTCGGCGAGCGCGGTGATGGTGACGAACGGGTTCACCCCGATGTTGCCGGGGATCAGCGAGCCGTCGGTGACGTACAGCTTCGAATAGCCCTTCACGCGGCCGTAGTTGTCGGTGGCCCTGCCCAGCACACAGCCGCCCAGCGGGTGGTAGGTGAAGTCGTCGGCGAAGACCTTGTTGGACGAGCCGAAGAGGTCGTACCGGTAGATGGTCGAGTTGGCGGAGTTGATCCGGTCGAAGAGCTTCTTGGCCATGCCGGAGGAGACGGAGCTCTGCGCGGCACTCCAGTTGAGGCTCAGACCGCTGCCCGAGTACGAGAAGGCGGCGCGCTGAGGGTTCTTGGTGATCGCCAGATAGAGGCTGACCCAGTGCTCGAGGCCCGTGGGTAAAGGCGCGATCTCGGCGAAGACGGGGTTGGCCGTGTTGGCCCAGTCGTCGATGCCCATGACCGGCATGGTCGACTGGTTGGCGCCGACGGTGTCCCACAGGTGGTTGGCCCGCCCGAGCATCACGTTGCCGTTGGGCCCCCAGCCGGCCCCGACGCTCGCGTCCAGCGCCGGGAGCGTCCCCGACTGCCGTGACCGCAGCAGGAGTTCGCTCGTGCCGAGGCTGCCGCCGCCGAGGAACAGGTAGGTGCAGCCGTACTGCTTGGTCTCGACGACCGCCCCGGTGTAGTCGATGCGGTCGGCGCTCAGCACCCAACTGCCGTCGCTCGCCCGGCTGATGCCGGTGACCTTCTCCATGGTGTGGATGGTGACGTTGCCGGTGCCGAGCGCGGACGCCAGATACGTCTTGTCGAGGCTCTTCTTGCCGTAGTTGTTGCCGTAGATGACCTCCTGGCCGAGGGCGGACTTGGTGGCGGTGCCGGCGGCCTCGCGCTGCATGTGGCCGAAGTCGTAGACGCTGGGCACGAAGGTGGTCTTCAGGCCGGTGTTCTGGGCGTGCTTCCGGGAGACCCGGGTGAACTGGTACCACTCGGTCGACTCGAACCAGGCCGGGTCGACGGTGTTGACGCCGAGCATGGCGCGGGCGCGCGGGAAGTACGTCGAGTACATCTCCGTCGCGTTCACGGTCGGGAACTGCTCGGCGAACCAGGACTGGAGCGGGGTGACCGCCATCGAGCCGTTGACCAGGGAGCCACCGCCGACTCCGCGGCCCACGAAGACGGACATGTTGGGGAAGTGCACCCGGTCCAGGACACCGGGGTAGGGGGTGATGTCCTTGTTGACGACGTCCAGCCACAGGAAGGTGGCGAGCGGGGCCTCGGTGCGGCTGCGGAACCACATGGAGCGCTGGTCGGGGTCGGCGGTGTTGCAGAAGACCTTGCCGTCGGGGCCTGCGGTGTTCCAGAGCCGGCCCATCTCGAGGACGAGGGTGCGGATGCCGGCCTGGCCGAGGCGGAGGGCGGCGACGGCGGCACCGTAGCCGGAGCCGACGACGATCGCGGGCGCGGACTCGACCGCGGCGGGCTCGTCCGCGCGGGCCGACTGGAGCCCGACGCGGGTGAAGCCGAGAGTGGCCGCCGTCTGGAGGGCGGCCATACCAAGGATCTGACGTCTAGCCAGCTGACGCTGTATCAGTTTTCCTGTCATGGCCGCAGCATCGGCGGATTATCCGCCTCCGGCTATAGCAGTGTCTTCAACTTTTCCGCCAACAAATCCCATCGCCACTTCTCCTCGACCCACTCCCGCCCCCGCTCCCCCATGCGGCTCCGCAGCTCCGCGTCGCCGAGGAGAACGACGATCCGCTCGGCCGCCTCCTCCGGGGAGCCGCCGCGCACGACCCAGCCGGTCTCGCCGTCGAGGACGGCGTCCGGGGCGCCTCCGGAGTCCCCGGCGACGACGGGCAGTCCGGTCGCGGATGCCTCCAGGTAGACGATCCCGAGCCCCTCGACGTCCAGCCCGCCGCGCCGGGTCCGGCACGGCATAGCGAAGACGTCCCCGGCGCCGTAGTGCGCGGGCAGCTCCGCCCAGGGCACGGCCCCGGTGAAGCGGACGGAGGCGGCGACCCCGGTCTCGTGGGCGAGCCTGCGCAGCTCCTTCTCGTAGGGCCCGCCGCCGACGATCAGCAGCACGGCGTCGGGCTCCTGCGCGAGGATCCGCGGCATGGCGAGGATCAGCGTGTCCTGCCCCTTGCGCGGCACCAGACGCGAGACACACACGACCACCGGCCGGTCGGTCAGCCCCAGCCGCGCCCGCACGGCATCGCCGCCCGACCCGGGGTGGAAGGTCTTCTCGTCGACCCCCGGCGGCAGCTGCACCATCCGCGCGGCGGCCTGCGGAGACAGTGCGGAGGCGATCCGCGACCGGGTGTACTCCCCGAGGTAGGTGATCGTGTCGGTCGACTCCCCGATCCGCCCCAACAGCTGCCGCGCGGCGGGCAGTTGGGCCCACCCCGCCTCATGCCCGTGGGTCGTGGCCACCAGCCGCCGGGCACCGGCCCGCCTGAGCGCCGGCGCCATCAGCCCGAGCGGCGCGGCCGCCCCGAACCACACCGACGTACAGCCGTGTTCCCGCAGCAGCCCGACGGCCCTCCGGGTCGCCCCGGGCGTCGGCAGCAGCATGGTCGTGGAGTCGCGTACGACGGTGAAGGGCTGCTCCGCGTCGAAGGCGGCGGTGGCCTCGACGCCCTCCCGGCTCCGCTTCCAGGTGGAGGCATAGACGACCAGCCGCTCGGGGTCGAGCCGCAGCGCCATGTTGTGCAGGAACGCCTGGATGCCACCGGGGCGGGGCGGGAAGTCGTTCGTAACGATCAGGGTCTTGTGCATCGCCGCAGACCCTACCGAACCGGCTGCTCACAGCCGGGCGCGGCCACGTTTATGGCACCCTCACAGGAGAGCGGGACATCATGTTCCCCTCAAGGTCCGAAAGAGAACGGCAGGGGATCACGTGGAGACGACGGCCTGGCGGCGGTCCCTGACCGGACTGCTGCTGACCTGGGGCGTGACCAGGCTGTTGCTGCTGCTCTGGGTCTACAAGGTGTACGTCTTCCCGGGCCCGGACGTCACCAGTGACGTGTCGGTCATCTACCAGGGCTGGTACGAGGTCCTGCGCACCGGAACGTTCCCGCAGGACGACGTGACCTGGCAGTATCCGCCCGCCGCGGCCCTCGCGATCCTCTCCCCCGCGCTGCTGCCCTTCCTGGAGTACACCCAGGCCTTCTTCCTCATGGCCTTCGCAGCGGACCTGGTCGTCCTCCTCCTGCTGCTGTACGCGGGCCTGCGGCCCGGACGGCGGCTGCGCGGGGCCTGGGTGTGGGTGGCGGGCGTACCTCTGCTCGGCCCGACCGTCTACTCCCGCTACGACGTGATGGTGACCGCGGTGGCGGTCGCGGCGGTGCTCGCGGCGGCCCGGCATCCGAAGGTCGCGGGGGCGCTGGTGGGCTTCGGGGCGCTGCTGAAGGTGTGGCCGGCGCTGATCCTGGTCGGCATCCGCAGGCGCAGCGTCTGGGCCTCGGCGGCGGTGACGGTCGTGGTGGTGGCCGGACTGTTCTCGGTGGCGATGCCCGGGGCCTTCGCCTTCCTGACCTTCCAGCGGGAGCGCGGTACCGAGGTGGAGTCCCTGGGTTCCCTGGTCTTCCACATCGCCCGGCACCACGGCTGGGACGGCTCGGTGTCGCTGAACTACGGCTCGGTCGAGTTCCTCGGCCCCTGGGTGAACATCGTCAGCACGGCCGCGCTCGCGCTGACCGGCATGGCCTTCGGACTGCTGCTGCTGTGGCGGCTCGCGGCCACCCGGTTCGAGGCGCACACGGCGGCCGACGCGGCACTGGTGGCGGTGCTGATGTTCACCACGACCAGCCGGGTGATCAGCCCGCAGTACATGGTGTGGCTGGTCGGCCTCGCCGCGGCCTGTCTGTGCTTCCGCGCGAGCCGGATGACCGTGCCGGCCGTGCTGGTCCTTGTGGCGTGCTTCGTGACGGTCCTGGAGTTCCCGATCTGGTTCGCGGACGTCGTGGGCAGCACCCCGCTGGGCATCGGCCTCCTCGTCGTCCGCAACGGCCTGCTGGTCGCCGCCACCGTCGTCAGCATGCGCATGCTGTGGCGCGAGACGGTCCCGAAGCGGGCCCCGGCGCTCCCGCTGCCGGATCACACCGAGGCCCCCGCCCAGGAGGCCCCGGCCTCCTCCTGAACCCCGACGCGCGCCCGCCGGAACAGCACGAGCACGACCCCGCACTGGAGCGCCATGGCCGACGCCATCGCCAGGCACACCCCGGGCAGACCGAGCCCCGCACACCCGTACGCCAGCGCCAGCTGCACCCCCGTCCCGAGCAGCGTCACCCGCAGCAGCACCGGCGCTCCCCCGCTGCCCTCGAAGACCCCGCCGAGCGCGATGAAGCAGGCCGTCAGCAGCAGGTACGGCCCGATGCAGCGCAGGAACAGCACGCCGTCATGGGCGACTTCGGGCCCCGAACCGAAGGCCGCCATGATCCAGGGCGCGGTCGCGAGGAGCAGCACGGCCGCCGCGAGCCCGACCACCCCGGACACGAGCACCGCCTCCCGCCCGACCGCCCGCCGCGCGTCCTGCCCGGCGCCCCGCAGGTGCGCGGTGTGGATCGAGGCGGCCTGCCGCACGGCGTAGAAGGCCATGGTGGCCACGTACATGACCTTGTACGCGATGGAGTAGGCGGCCACCGCCGTCACCCCGAGCCGCGCCACGATCGCGACGAGAACGAGCGCACCGCCCTGACGGACGGTGAAGTCGACGGCCATGGGCAGCCCGGTACTCAGCGTCCGACGCACGGGGACCCCGGCCGGGGTCCTGGTACAGGGCCGCAGCAGCCTGTTCCGGCGCAGGGCAAGCAGCCCCACCCCAAGGGCCACTCCTCGGCACAGCACGGTCGAGGCGGCGGCGCCCTGCACGCCGTACACCTGGATCAGAAACGGATCGCACACCAGGATCAGCCCGTTCGCGAGAAGGGCGAGCCGCATGGGTGTCCGGGTGTCGCCGGCGCCCTTGAGGATGCCGTCGACGAGCTGCTGGGCGAAGAAGACGGCGATGCCGGGGAGGGAGATCGCGAGATAGGCGGTGGCCAGGGACACGGCGGGGCCGCCGTCGAGGACCAGCCGGGCCAGCGGCTCACGCAGCAGGAAGCCGCCCACGGCGACCACCGGGGTCACCAGCGCCCACAGCGCCACGCCGCCGCGCACGGCCGCCCGCACCCCGCCGGGATCCCGCGCACCCCGGGCATGCGCCACCAGCACGGTCGTACCGGAGCCGAAAACGAGCGCAACGCCGAGCAGCACGTTCTCCGTGTTGGTCGCCACGGCGACGGCGGCGACCGCAGGACCGCCGAGCCGGGAGACCCAGACGGTGTTGATGATCCCGGCGGCGACGGAGGCCAGCAGGCCGAAGTAGACGGGGTGGGCGAGCGCGACGAGCTGCTTGCGGTGACTGTTCACGGTGAATCCCCCTCGATACGAGCTACCTCTAATAGAGGTAGCTCGATAAGAGGTAGCATGGGCGCCGAAGACCCCGCAAGGAGGTACGCAGTGCTGGAGCTGTCGATCCTGGGCTTCCTCGCCGAGCAACCGCTGCACGGTTATGAGCTCAAGGAACGCATCAAGGCGCTCACCGGCCATGTGCGCCCGGTCAGCGACGGCGCGCTCTATCCGGCGATCACGCGGCTCATCATGGCGGGCAAGCTCGACGAGCGCGCCGAGGCGGGAGCAAGCGCGGCCCCCCGCCGGACCCTGTCGCTCACGGAGAAAGGCCGCGAGGACCTCCTGGAGCGGCTGCGGCACCCCAAGCAGGTCGAGATCACCGACCAGGTGCGCTTCAACACCGTCCTCGCGTTCCTGCGACACCTGCCGGACCCGCGGGAGCAGGCGGCCGTGCTGCGGCGGCGGCTGGAGTTCTTGGAGGCGCCCACGAGCTTCTTCTACGACGGTGGCGAAGCCGTGCGTGCGGAGGAGGCGGAGGACCTGTTCCGGCAGGGGATGCTGCGGGTTGCGCGGGCGACGGGCGCGGCCGAGCGGGCATGGCTGGCTGAAGCCATCGGGGAGTTGGATCAGTCGAGCTGATCCCGCAGGTACTCCTGCCACTCGGCGGTGAAGGCCTTCAGGTCGGTGTCGAGCACCGTCCGCAGCGCCTCCTCGACCGCGCCCGGCCGCTTCTTGTGCGCCCCCACGGCCCGGTAGAACTCACCCAGCTTCGCCTCGCTCCACCGGTCCGCGATCATCCGGCAGGCCATCCACCCGCTCTCGTAGGACAGCGCGAGCCCGGTCGCGGTGCCGCCGAAGCCGAAGTCCGCGTCGGACGGCAGGGCCGCCGGCACCTTCCGTTCCGTGACGGCCTCCGCCAGCTCCGGCGCGGCCTCGGCGGGGGTCCGCCCGGTGCCGCGGTAGCCGACCCAGTCCGCGTACCCCTCGGACAGCCACAGCGGTGTCGCCGCGGTGGTGTCCTTGCGGGTGGCGACATGGGTGGTCTCGTGGGTGAGCACGACCTGCCGGCCCAGGACGCCGAGGAGGGCGTACGCGTCGGGATTGACGATGATCCGGTCCGCCGGCGCCTGCGCGGGGGCGCCTGTCTCACCGGTGGTGACGGCGGCGATCCCGCGGTACGAGGAGGCGGGCGAACCGAGCAGGCCCGCCATCCCCTCCAGGGACTTCGGTACGAGGACGACGACATGGCGGGACCACTCGGTGCCCCAGGTGTCCGACACGGCCGGCACGGCGCGGTCGGCCAGGTCCGCGAAGGAGTGCAGCTTCTCGCCGGACTGTCCGACGCCGAGGACCATGCTGCGCTTGCCCCGGACGACGGTCACCTCGCCCTGGTCCCACAGCTGCTGTGGTGCCTTCTCGGCGGGCTTCTCACCGACGACGTACCAGTGGTCGGACGCGTCCAGGGAGAGGGACAGGGTGCGGGCGACGGTCACGGGGGCGCTGTCGTAGCCCTGGACCTGGTAGCGGAGTTCGGCGTCGGCGGTGGCGGTGGCGCCGGTGCGGCGCACTGCCGTGACCTTGTAGGACCAGGAGGCGAGCGGTACCGCGCTGACGTTCTCGAACCAGTCCGCGGTGCCGGTCTTCGCCATGGCCGCCTTGTCCCGGTCGAGGACCGCGACTGCTCGTTGATCGAGGAGGTGCTGGACGTCGGCCTTCGCGGTGTCGGCCGCTGTCGGAGTGCCGCCGCATCCGGCCAGGAACACGAGCAACAGACACAGCAGGATCCGCACATCAAACACAGCCCCGCGCCCCTGAGGTGTGTCACGTCCAGCCATGCTTTCAGATCGTACGGGGCTGACGGCCCCCGGTCAGGGCCGCGTGACCGTCGCCCCCGGCATCATGCCCACCGGGTCGTAGCGGACCGGAGCGCCGGGGTACGGGGCGTGGATGACCTGGCCGTTGCCGGCGTACATGCCGACATGGCTGGCGTCGCCGCGGTAGGTGACCAGATCGCCGGGGCGCGCCTGGGAGAGCGGGACCTGGCGGCCGGCGTAGCGCTGGGCCTGCGAGGTGCGCGGGAGGGAGACGCCGGCCTGGGCGTACGACCACTGCATGAGGCCCGAACAGTCGAAGCCGCTGGGCCCGTTGGCGCCCCACACGTACGGCTTGCCGAGCGCGGACTGCGCGGCGGCCACCGCGGCGGCGGCCCGCCCCGAGGGCGCCACCGCACCCGAGAGGTCGGGCATCTCGGCGCGGCCGGAGCGGGAGGCCCGGTCGTAGGCGGCGCGCTCGTCGGACGGCAGCGAGTTGAGCAGTTCGCGCGCCCGGGCGAGCTTCCGCTCGACCGTGCGCTTGTGGGAGGCGACGGCCTTACGGCTCTTCTCCAGTTCACCGAGCTTCAGGGCCGCCTCGCTGCGCTCCTGGGCGAGTTCGCGCATGGCCTCCTGGAGGTCCTTGAGCTCGCCCGCCTGGTGGGCGCTGATCCGGTCCAGGACGGCGGCCTTGTCGAGGTACTCGTCAGGCTCGTCGGAGAACAGCAGCGCGAGGGACGGGTCGAGGCCGCCGGAGCGGTACTGGGCACCGGCCAGCGAACCGAGCGCCTCCCGCATGGAGTTGATGCGCTCCTGCTGCCGGGCGATGCCGTCCTGCGCGGTGGAGACCTCCTCGCGCAGCGCGTCGGCGCGCTCGTCGGCCTTGTTGTAGGCCTCGGTGGCCTGCTCGGCCTGCTCGTAGAGGCGGTCCACCTCGGCCCGGGTGTCGTCGGACGGAGCGGCACTGGCCGGTACGGCGCCGAACGCGGCGGCCGCCGCGGACAGCACGCACAGGGCGGCACCGGCGCCCCGGTTGAACCCGGACGTCTGGACAAGGCGGCGATGGGACCCCACGGGAAGCCGCGCTCCTTCCACTGGCGGACAGGAAACGCGGCCGACAGTAGCCCCGCGGGAGGGGTGCCTCCAACGACCTCCGCGCGTACAAAACGTGACACCCCGCCTCTGACGCAGGTCATGGGCGGGGTGTGGGGTCAGCTGGAGTTGTCGCGATTCGCCCGTTCGGGCGGTGCGTCGTACTGCGTCAGATCCGCACGCCGAACTGGAACGGCATGTTGTTGATCGACTCGTACCGGACGACCGTGCCGGTGCGCGGGGCGTGCAGCACCATGCCGTTGCCCGCGTACAGCGCGACGTGGTGCAGGTCGCCGTAGAAGATGACCAGGTCGCCGACCCTGAGACCGCTCTCGGAGTAGATGCGGGTCCCGGCGTTGGCCTGGGCCTGCGAGGTGCGCGGGATGGTGATGCCGGCCTGCGCGTAGGCCCAGGAGGTCAGGCCCGAGCAGTCGTAGGAGGCGGTGCCGGTGGCGCCGTAGACGTACGGCTTGCCGAGCTGGGTCTGGGCGGCCTGGAAGGCGGCCTCGGCCCGGGCGGAGGCGGCGGGGGCGTCACCGAGGTCCACGCGCTCGGTGGCGGAGCGGCTGGCGCGGGCGTCGGCGGCGGCGAGGGCGGCCTTCTCGGCGGCGGTCAGCGTGTTGAGGAGCTTCTGCGCCTCGGCCAGCTTGCCCTGAACTGCCTTCTTCTGCTTGGCCAGTTCGGTGCGGGTGCTCGCGAGGTCCTGGAGCTTCTCGGAGGCCTCGGCGCGGTCCTGGGCCAGCTCGCGCTGCTTCTCCTGGATCTTCTTCAGCGCCTCGACCTGCTGGGAGCTGAGCTGGTCCGCGGTGGAGGCCTTGTCCAGGTAGTCGTCCGGGTTCGACGACAGGAAGAGCTGGAGCGAGGAGTCTATGGAGCCGGTGCGGTACTGCGCGGCGGCCGCAAGGCCCATGGAGTCCCGGAGTTCGTTCAGGTCGTCCTGGCCGCGGGCCACGTTGTCCTGGATGGTGGAGATCTCCTTCTGGAGCTTCTCCTGCTTCTCCTTGGCGCCGTTGAGCTTCTCGGTGGCCTGCTCGGCCTGCTCGTAGAGGGCGTCGACCTTCGCCTTGACCTCGTCCTTGCTCGGCTTCTCGCTCGGCGCGGCGTTGGCGGCATTGGCACTGAGGGCCACGGCGGCAGCGGCTGCGGTCGTGAGCACGGTCACGCGCGTACGGCTCGGCTGCTTGGGTCGACGGTGGGACGCCACGGAGGTGAACTCCTTCTTTTGAGTGATCACCCGCTCGGAGGTTCGAGAGGAGACCCTAGTGACCATCCCGTGATCAGTTCAAATCCTCAGGAGCAAAATCCTGTCACGCCATGCATTCTTTACACACAACTCACGTGCAGTGATGCGTGCTTGACACTACGTTGCGTGAGGATGCGGCCAATTCGGACCTACTGCGCCTTCCCGGGGGATAACCCCCGGACCCCCAGCAGAGAGACAGGTCGGACCACGCGACCGGCACGGACAGGCAGAGCGGCACCCACCTGCTCAGGCCAGGGCAGAACACCAGAACTCCCGCGTCAGGAAAGGCGCTTCAGAAGCACCGCAGAAGCGACCGGCCGCGCCCCTGCCTTGGCGATGCCGTCGGCGACCTCGCGGTCGGTCGAGGCGACGATCACCGGCCGCCCGGGCGGCTCGGCACGCACGAGTTGGCGGATCAGCTCGTCGGCGGTGACACCCGGCTTGGAGAACAGCACCCGCACCCCGCGCGGCGGCGCGAGCAGCACCGGCGCGGCCAGCTCGGCCCCGTCGAAGACGCAGGTCACCTCCGCCCCGGTCTGCGCGGCGAGCTGCGAGAGCTGCCCAAGGAGCCTCAGCCGCTGCTTCTCCAGCGGCATCTGCGGATAGCCGGTCTTCGTGACGTTGTAGCCGTCGACCACCAAGTGCGCCTGGGGCAGGGCGAGAAGCTGGTCGAGGATCGCCGGGTCGTTCTCGGACAGCGCCCGCGCGGCGATGTCCTTCGGGGTCATTCGTCCCGGTTCGACCGCGTCGACGGTCTCGGCGGGCCGTACGGACACGGGCGGCAACGCCAGTTCCCTGCGCAGTCCTTGGGCCGCGTCCAGCACGGTGTCCAGAAGCAGCCGCACGCGCATGTCCTCGACACTGCGCCCCTCCCGGGCCGCTCTGCGCGTGGCCTCCAGGGCGGCCTCCACCTCCCCGAGGCGTGACTTCAGGCGTCGGCTCTCGCTCTCGGCGGCGGACACCTGGGCCTGTCCGTCGGTGCGTACGGTCTCCATCTCCGCCTGGAGCTTGCGCAGCGCCGCCTCGCCGCGCTTGACGTCACTGAGTGCCGCCCGGAGCTTGCGGTGAAGCGATTCGGCTTCCTTCTTGGCCGATTCCAGCTCGGTGCGCAGCCGCTCGGTCTCGGCGCGCGTCTGGTCACGGGCCGCCGTGAGCTCCTCGCGCAGCCGCTCCAGCTCGGCACGGCTCTCCTCGCCGGCCCGCTCGGCGTCCGCCCGCTGGGCCTCCTCACCGGCCGCGGTGACCAGCTTGACCCAGCCGGTGGGCCGTAGAACATAGGCCGCGGCCGCCACGTCGAGCGGATCCGCGGCCGGGGGCGGCGCGCCGGAGTCGAGGGCGCCGGAGAGCTCCGGCTGGACCTCTCTGAACTTCTCCCCGATGCGCTGGCGGAACAGCGGATCGGTCTCCAGCGCGGCCGCCATCGCGTTGCCGGCGAACTTGGCCCGCCGGTTCGGGGCGAAGCGGGCGTACTGCCGCAGCTGGGCGGGCAGCTCGCCGACGGTCAGCCCGCCGAAGCCCTCCGAGACGATGTGCACGACCCTGCGCCGCACACCGTCGGGCAGCGGACGGTCGAGCACCTCGGCGGCGCCGTCGCCCGGCCCCCCGCCCGTGGTCTCCACCATCCGTCACACCCCATCACCTGTGGGGCCGCTCCGCTCAGGAGTCGGCGCCCGGCCTGTCCACGAGTTCCACCTGATCCACGGCGTTGCACCAGCGGCACCGCACCGACTCGATGGTCTCACTGACCACGTCGCGCTCCTCGACCTTCGGCTCTCCCGCCAGGTCGAGGTGGACGTACTCGACCACCTTCGACGAGCGGGTCACGTCGAAGCGCGTGAGGTTGCCGCAGAGGGTGCAGCGCCACCGCGTCGAGGCGGTCGGGAGGGGAACCGTCATCGTGACTGTGCTCTTTCCTACTAGCCATTGTCAGTGACACACCGGCGTCCCGGTGCGTGTGGCTCGTAACCCTAAGGCCTGGCGGGTACTCGCCGCTCGGGCGTCCTCAGGGCCTGCCCGCCGGATCATGCCGGCGCCGCGGGGTCTGGCAGATCAGGACGCACCGTACCTTGCAGCCGGCCTGATCCGCCGGACAGGCCCTGGCGGCGAGGCGGTCTGTTCGCTTGCGTCCCGTTACGTCATGCTCTGTGTTCATGATCAGCAACTGGAGGGTGACGGTCGGTGGAGCAAACAGGTCGCTGTGGGGGCCGGCACCGGTCACCTACGGCCTGATCGCCCTGTGCTGTCTGGTCTTCCTGGTCGGCCCCGCCTCGGGCCTCAATCCGGCGTACGGCACCGGCGACGCGCTGTCGGCCGCCCAGCGGGCCTACTTCCACCGCTGGGGCGTGGTCCCCGCGGAGCTCTTCGAGGACTCCCCCGGTGCCGCCCTGACCCCGGCCACCGCGCTGTTCGTGCACGGCAGCTGGGTGCATCTGCTGGGCAACATGCTCTTCCTCTATGTCTTCGGGGTCATGACCGAGGAACGGATGGGCCGACTGCAGTTCCTCCTCTTCTACGTCAGCTGCGGCTACCTCGCCCTGCTGGGCTACGCGGCCGCCAACGCCGACTCCGCCCAGTCCCTGGTCGGCGCGTCCGGGGCGATCTCCGCGGTGCTCGGAGCGTTCCTGTACCTGTTCCCCGGGGCCCGGGTGACCAGTCTCCTGCCATTCCTCTTCTTCCTCCCACTGCGCTTCCCCGCCTGGGTCGTCCTGCCCTTCTGGGCGGCGCTGCAATGGCTCGCGGCGGGCCGCGCCTCCGACGGTCCCGGGGTGGCCTATCTGGCCCACCTGGTGGGCTTCGGCCTGGGCCTGGTCTTCGCCTGGGTCCGTTTCGGCCGTACCACTAGAGTGAAGGGCGCCCCAGCTCCGTCCCCCGAGGGAGAGAACCAGCCGTGATCACCGCGATCGTCCTCATCAAGACCAGCGTGGACCGGATCCCCGAGATCGCGGAGCGGATCGCCGCGCTGGACTCCGTGAGCGAGGTCTTCTCCGTGACGGGCACGTACGACCTGATCGCCATGGTCCGGGTGAAGCAGCACGAGGACCTCGCCGAGGTGATCCCCGGCAGCATCAGCAAGATCCCGGGCGTGGAGGGCACGGACACCCACGTGGCGTTCCGCACGTACTCCCAGCACGACCTGGAAGCCGCGTTCGCGATCGGCCTCGACGGCTAGGGCCTGTCCGGCGGATCATGCCGGCGTCGCGGGGCCTGGCACGCACATCTGCACTGATCAGCACCGTCCCTTGCAGCCGGCCTGATCCGCCGGACAGGCCCTAGGAGCCGAGCGCGAGCACCGTGATGCCGTCGGCGGTCGCGACGTAGACGCGGCCGCCCCTGACGACCGGGGACTGGGTGCCGACGGACGCGCCGCCCTCGACGCGCCTCTGCCAGATCTGCTTGCCCTTGCGGTTGACGCCGTAGAGCGTCGAACCGCGCCGTGCGTAGAGGGTGTCGCCGAAGACCACCGGGTCGCTGTACTGGCTGCCCTCGTCGGTGAACCGGAAGGTCCACGCCGTCGAGCCGTCGGCGGGGTCCAGCGCGACGAGTTCGAAGTCGGACGCGGTCACGCCCAGGCCGCCGAAGGGCACGCAGGTGAAGTAGCGGCTGCCGTACACCTTGTCGTTGGACGAGTCCCACAGGAGCTTGCCCGCGCGGCTGAGGCCGTGCAGCATCTGCTCGCCGCCGGATCCGACCATCAGGGTGCCGTCGACCAGGGCGGGCCGCCCGGTGTCGAGGCCGGCCGGTGTCGCCCAGAGTCGCTTCCCGCTCTTCGCGTCCAGGGCCTGCACCTTGTCGCCGAAGGTGCCGACGTACACCACCCCGTCCGCCACCATGGGCTCGCTGGTCGGCGCCGGACCGGTCGGCGTGGACCAGCGCACGCTGCCGTCGGGGGCGTAGGCCCGCACCCCGCCCGCGGCCGAGCCGTCGCCGTAGGACACCAGGACCAGTCGTCCCGCGGTCACCAGGTACTGGCTGTTCGCGGCGAAGGCCTTGGTCCAGCGGACCTTGCCTCGCGGGCCGAGCGCGCACAGCTTGGAGGCGCCCTCCTGGTCGTCCTCCAGCAGGCAGTACACGCCGTCGGCGGTGGCGAGCGGGGACATGACCTCGGCGCCCAGCGCGGTCCGCCACACGGTCCGCCCGTCCAGGTCCAGGGCGTGCAGCGAGCCGTCCGCGCCGCCGACGTACACCCGCGTGCCGTCGGGCGAGACGGCGGCGCAGGGGCCGCGCCGTCCGCCGAGCCCCTCCACCGGGTACGTCCAGCCCACCTCGGCGGCCGCGGTCGAGCCGGTCGCTCCCTGCACGGCCTGTCCCGCGCCTCCGGAGGAATCCGACCCGTCCCGCAACAGCCACCAGCCCAGACCCCCGGCACCCATCGCCCCCGCGCCACCGACCCAGGCCGCGACGATCCGCCGCCGCGAGGGCTGCGGCGGGGCGGTGGCGGGGGCCGCGGGCACGTCCGTGACCGTCATGGGGGCCGCGTACTCCACCCCGCTGAGCCGTTCCTCCGACCCGTGCTCCGGCACCCAGCGCCCGCCGCCACCGACGACGGCCACGGTGGGCGTTCCACCGGAGAACCACCCCTCCCGCAGGCCTTCCCGCAGCGAGCCCAGGGTGTGTCCGACGGCCGCGACCAGCTCGGCGGGCCTCGGTCGCGCCCCGGGGTCGTCCCGCAGACAGGCCTCCACCAGCGGCAGCTGTTCCTTCGGTACGGCGGACAGGTCGACGTCCCCGGTCAGGATCCGCAGCAGGACGACCGAGTCCTGCCCTTCGCCGAAGGGTTCCTTGCCGCCGGACGCGTAGGCGAGGACCGCACCCAGGGAGAAGACGTCACTGGCCGGCACCACCTGGGCGCCGTTGCGGATCTGCTCGGGCGAGAGATAGCCGACGGACCCGACGACCACTCCGGTCCGGGTCAGGGCGGTGCCCTCCAGGGCCCGGACGATCCCGAAGTCGATGACCCGGGGGCCGTCCGGCGCGAGCAGGATGTTGGACGGTTTGAGGTCCCGGTGCACCAGGCCCTTGGCGTGGATCGCGGCGAGCGCCTCGGCGAGCGCGGCCGCCAGCAGCCGTACCGCGTCCGCGGGCAGCGGTCCCCGGTCGAGCACCGCGTCCCGCAGGTTGGGCCCCTGCACGAACTCGGTGGCCATCCAGGGCCGCGCGGCCTCGGTGTCCGCGTCCACGACCCGCGCGGTGTACGTCCCCGCTCCGCCGACGGTCTGCGCGGCCCGTACCTCGTGCCGGAACCGGGCACGGAAGGTGCGGTCCCCGGCGTGCTCGGCCCGTACGACCTTCACGGCCAGCCGCAGCCCGCCCCGCGCCTCGGCGAGGTACACCTCGCCCATCCCGCCGGACCCGAGTCTGCCCAGGACCTCGTACGGCCCGATGGTCCGCGGGTCCGTCTCGCGCAGCTCCTGCACCCCGTGCTCCCCCTGCCTCCGTACGGCTGCCGAGAGCGAGCGTATACGCGGGGCGGACGCCCGTACCTCAGACGGCCGGGACGCAGCGGCCGTCCTCGGTGCGGTACGTCCACTTCGCACCGTCCGCGACCAGTTCCTGCACGGCCTTCACGAACCGCTCGACGTGCTCGTCCGGCGTGCCCGCGCCGAAGCTCACCCGGATCGCGTTCAGGGACTTCTCGCCGGGCGCCGCCTCGGGGGCGCCGCACTCGCCCTGGGACTGCGGTTCGCTGCCGAGGAGGGTGCGGACGAGGGGGTGGGCGCAGAAGAGGCCGTCGCGGACGCCGATGCCGTACTCGGCGGAGAGCGCGGCGGCGAAGTGGGAGCTGTTCCAGCCCTCGACGACGAAGGAGATCACGCCGACGCGGGGGGCGTCGTCGCCGAAGAGCGACAGGACGCGGACCTCGGGGACGGTGGCGAGACCCTGGCGGACCTTCTCGATCAGGTGCTGCTCGCGGGCCACCAGGCTGTCGAAGCCGGCCTCGTTGAGGGCCTTGCAGGCGGAGGCGATCGAGTAGGCGCCGATGACGTTGGGGGACCCGGCCTCGTGGCGGGCGGCGCTCTCGTGCCACTCCACGTCCACGCCCCCGTCCTCGCGCCGGGTGACCTTGCGGCTGGCGCCGCCGCCCGCGAGGTAGGGGTCGGCGGCCTTCAGCCAGTCGGCACGGCCGGCCAGGACGCCGGAGCCGAAGGGGGCGTAGAGCTTGTGGCCGGAGAAGGCGACCCAGTCGACGTCGAGGTCACGGACGCTCAAGGGGTGGTGCGGGGCCAGCTGGGCCGCGTCCAGGACGATCCGGGCGCCGTGCGCGTGGGCGGCGGCGGCCAGCTCGCGGACCGGCCACAACTCGCCGGTGACGTTGGAGGCGCCGGTGACGCAGACCAGGGCCGGACCCTGGGAGTCCCGGCTGGCGAGGGCCTTCTCCAGCGTCTCGACGGCCTGGCGCGGGCTGCGCGGGGCGTCGAGGTAGGTGACGCGGGCGTCCTGCCAGGGCAGCAGGCTCGCGTGGTGCTCGGTCTCGAAGACGAAGACCTGGCAGTCGGCGGGGAGGGCGGCGGCGAGGAGGTTGAGCGAGTCGGTGGTCGACCGGGTGAAGATCAGCTGGTCGTCGTCCCGGCAGTCGAGGAACTCGGTGACGGTCTTACGGGCGTTCTCGAACAGGTCGGTCGACAGCTGGGAGAGGTAGCCGGCCCCGCGGTGGACGCTGCCGTAGTAGGGCGCGTAGGCCGCCACGTCGTCCCAGACGCGCTGGAGGGCGGGGGCGCTGGCCGCGTAGTCGAGGGCCGCGTAGGTGACCTCGCCGCCGGTGACGAGCGGGACGGTGACATCTCGCCCCAGAACGGGCAGCTGGGCACAAATGGTCTGGGCGGAGGCAGCGGTGGAGACAGACATGGGGGACTCCCGTGAAAAAAGAAAGGTGAAGGTGAGATGGGTGCGCGGAGGCGGGGCTCGGCGGCCCTATCGCATTCGCTTGCTCACGGAAGACTCCCTCGAACGACCAGGACCCCTGGTTTCGAGAGGGGCCCGCGCTTGCCGTGAACCTCGCTGCTCACGGCCTGGTCTTCACCCGGGGCACCCCGCCACGGACGGAGGGTTGCCGGACAGTCGGCCGGGGCCTCATGACTGTCACTCATGACCTGGTACAGGAACGTACGTGACGTGATCGCGGTCCCGCAACTCGTGTCCGAACTGCGGGACCGCGACCGCCTGCTATGCGTTGCTCGCGGCCACCCAGCGCTCCAGCGTCCGCTTCGCCGACCCGGAGTCGATCGACTCCGCGGCCTTGTCCATCCCGGCCCGCAGCTGCTCGGCCAGGGTCCCGACGCCCGGGTCCAACGCCACCAGCGCGGCCGCCGAGTTCAGGAGTACGGCGTCCCGCACGGGGCCCGTCTCGCCGTTCAGCAGGCGCAGTGCCACGTCGGCGTTGTAGGCGGGGTCAGCGCCCCGCAGCGCCTCCACGGGGACCAGCTCGATGCCGACGTCCCGTGGGTCGAAGCTCTCCTCGGTGACCTTGCCGTCCCGCACGACCCACACCCGGGACGTGGACGTCGTGGTCAGTTCGTCGAAACCGTCGTCGCCGCGGAAGACGAGGGAGGAGTTGCCCCGCTCGGCCAGGACACCGGCGATGAGCGGTGCCAGACGGGGGTCGGCGACTCCCACGGCCTGTGCCTTCACCTTCGCCGGGTTGGTCAGCGGACCGAGTGCGTTGAAGGTGGTCCGGATGCCCAACTGCCCTCGCGCGGCGGCCACATGACGCAGCGCCGGATGGAACTTGATCGCGAAGCAGAAGGTGATCCCGGCCTCCTCGGCCACCTCGGCCACCCGCTTCGGGGTCAGCTCCAGGTTGACGCCGAGCTTCTCCAGGACGTCCGAGGCGCCGGACGCGGAGGAGGCGGCCCGGTTGCCGTGCTTGACGACCTTCGCGCCGGTGCCGGCGATGACGATCGAGGACATCGTGGAGATGTTCACCGTCTTCGCGCCGTCGCCGCCGGTGCCGACGATGTCGACGGTCCGCCCCGGCACCTCGATCACGTTCGCGTGCTCGTACATAGTCCGTACGAGCCCGGTGATCTCCTCGACGGTCTCGCCCTTGGCCCGCAGCGCCACCGCGAACCCGGCGATCTGCGCGTCCGTCGCCTCACCGCGCATGATCAGGTCCATCGCCCACGCGGTGTCGTCGGCGGACAGGTCACGGCCGTCCAGCAGGCCGTTGAGCAGGGCGGGCCAGGAACGGCCCGCCGCGGTGTCGCCTCCAGCGGGGGTCACAGCGCTCATACGGCCGCTCCAGGTGTCGTAGCAGAGTGTGCTCACACCCTATCCAGCCCAGGCCACGGCAAAGGGCCCCGTCCGGTGTTCGGACGGAACCCTCCCGCCTCCGGCGCACGCGCCACATCAGACCCGAGCCCACACAGCCACCCCCGCCTCGACTACACCAGCACAGCGACAGACCCCACCCGGGCGCCGGACCGCCCTTCCACGACGCAGACGGCCGTGACACCGGACCCTGTCCAGCCTCCCCCACCGCACGGCAACAGCCCCCGACCTGCACTCCGCACGCACCCCTCCCCGCCTCGGGTACGGCCACGACACCCGACCCGCACCGTGACCGCGTACCGCACGACAAGCGTCCCCGGCCCGCATGCAGCACCTGCCCTTTCAGCCGCCGCACCCAGCCCCGCACAGCCTCCCCCACCGCACCCCTCCACCGTGGCCACGCACAGCACGGCAAGACGACCCCGGCCCGCATGCCCACACCCCGCCACCTCAAGTCCAGCCACCACACCCGCCCCCACAGCCTCCTTCGCTGCTCGGCGCAAGGCGAAGGGCCCGTCCGGTGTGTCGGACGGGCCCTTCTACCGCGCGTGGCGAGCGCAGCGATCAGTGGTGGCCGTGGCCGCTCGTGATCTCCCTGTACTCCTCGACGGTCGGCTTGGCGATCTGGGCTTCCTCGCCGTAGTACGCCTCGCTCAGCTTGGCGCGCAGCTTCTCGGAGCCCTTCACCTTGCGCTCGACGCCGTTCTCGTCGACCGTGGCGCCGATCGCGGCCGGCGCGTACTGCTCGTGCGCCGTGAGCGTGTGCAGTTGCTCCTGGCTGAGCGGCTCGTGCACCTCGATGAACTCACCGTGCGGCAGGCGCTTGATGATGCCGGACTCGCGGCCGTGCAGCACCTTGTCCTTGTCGCGGCGCTGGAGGCCGAGGCAGATCCGCTTGGTGGCGACGAACGCCAGGACCGGGGCGACGAAGAACGCGACCCGCACGAACCAGGTGATGGCGTTGATCGACAGGTGGAAGTGGGTGGCCCAGAGGTCGTTTCCACCACCGATCAGCAGCACCATGTACCAGGTGATCCACGCGACGCCGAAGGCGGTACGCGTCGGCGCGTTGCGCGGGCGGTCCAGGATGTGGTGCTCGCGCTTGTCGCCGGTGACCCAGGACTCGATGAACGGGTAGACGGCGATCGCGACCAGGACCAGCGGGAAGATGACCAGCGGGATGAACACGCCCAGGACGAGCGTGTGACCCCAGAAGTTGATCTCCCAGCCCGGCATGACACGGATCAGGCCCTCGGAGAAGCCCATGTACCAGTCCGGCTGGGCGCCCGTGGACACCTGGTCGGGACGGTAGGGGCCCATCGCCCAGATCGGGTTGATGGAGGCGATCGCCGCGATGGCCGCGATGACACCGAAGACCAGGAAGAAGAAGCCTCCGGCCTTGGCCATGTAGACCGGCAGCAGCGGCATGCCGACGACGTTGTTGTTCGTCTTTCCGGGGCCCGCGAACTGCGTGTGCTTGTGGTAGAAGACCAGGATCAGGTGGCCCACCACCAGGCCGAGCATGATGCCCGGCAGCAGCAGCACGTGGATCGAGTAGAAGCGGGCCACGAAGTCGCCGCCCGGGAACTCTCCGCCGAACAGGAAGAACGACAGGTACGTGCCGACGATCGGCACGGACAGGATCGCGCCCTCCATGAAGCGGACACCGGTGCCGGAGAGCAGGTCGTCCGGGAGCGAGTAACCGGTGAAGCCGGTGAACATGCCCAGGACGAACAGCAGGAAGCCGAACAGCCAGTTGACCTCACGCGGCTTGCGGAACGCGCCCGTGAAGAACACACGCATCATGTGCACGAACATGCCGGCGAGGAAGATCAGCGCCGCCCAGTGGTGGATCTGCCGGATCAGCAGACCACCGCGCACATCGAAGGAGATGTGCATGGTCGAGTTGAACGCCTCGGACATCAGCTGTCCCTGCAGCGGGACGTAGCTGCCGTGGTACTCCACCTCGTTCATCGACGGGTGGAAGAACAGCGTCAGATACACACCCGTGAGGATGATGATGATGAAGCTGTAGAGGCAGACCTCACCCAACATGAACGACCAGTGGTCGGGGAAGATCTTGCGCATGTTGGACTTGGCCAGGGAGTAGATCCCGAGCCGTCCGTCGGCCCAGTCGGCGACGCGCTCGCCGGCCGGTGCCTTGTCGCGCGAGCGCGACTCGGTGGTGGTCTCAGTGCTCATCCGCGCTCCCAGAATGCAGGGCCGACGGGCTCCTCGAAGTCGCCGAGCGCTTCAAGGTAGCCCTCGTCGTTCACGCCGATGCGCAGCTGCGGCAGGGCGTGACCGGCGGGGCCGAAGATCACCCGGGCACCGTCGGAGAGGTCGAAGGTGGACTGGTGGCAGGGGCAGAGCACGTGGTGCGTCTGCTGCTCGTACAGGGAGATCGGGCAACCGACGTGGGTGCAGATCTTCGAGTACGCGACGATGCCCTCGTGCGACCACTCGAGCTCGCGCTTGTCCTTGATGTTGTCCGGCTGGATCCGGACGATCATCAGGGCGGCCTTGGCGATCTCGGTCTGGAACTCCTCGTCGTGCTCCTCCAGGCCCTCGGGCCTAGCGAAGGTGAGGGAGCCGACCGCGACGTCGGAGGGACGCAGCGGCTGGTCGGTGTTCATGTTGACGAGCAGCAGCCCCTTGCGCCACATCGTGTGGCGGAGCTTGGTGCCCGGCAGCGGACCGAGGTCGCGCAGCAGCATGACGCCGGAGAGCGGGAACAGGGCCAGCGCGCCGAACATCGTGTTGCGGATCAGCTTGCGACGGCCGAGCGCCGACTCCTTGGCACCCTGCTTGAAGTCCGCGTGGACCTTCGCGCGGACCTCGGGGGACGCCTCGATCGGGTGACGCTCGTCGGCGATCTCCTCGTCGGACATCAGGGTGCGGGCCCAGTGGACCGCGCCCGCGCCGATCGCGAAGAGGGCGAGACCGAGAGTCAGGCCCAGCGCGAAGTTCAGCGCGTTGATGTGACCGATCGGGAAGACGTAGATCGACTTGTCGTGGGGGATGCCCACGTACGAGGCGATGAACCCGATCGTGGAGAGCATCGAGACCGTGAACAGCATGGCCACCGTGCGCTCGGACCGCCTGGCGGCCCGCTCGTCGATGTCCTGCACCCGGTGCTCGTGCGGCGGCAGACCGGGGTCGGCGAACGGGTTCTCCTCGTCCGCGACGCCTACCGCGCCGTGCGCGTCCTGCTCTGCGGGCAGGTTCTCTTCTGGAATGTCTTGGCTACTCATGACTTCTTGGCCTTTGCGGTCCGAGCGGCGACCCAGACGGCGACCGCGATCAGCGCGCCGAGGCCGAAGATCCAGGCGAACAGGCCCTCGGAGACCGGGCCGAGACCGCCCAGCTCAAGGCCGCCGGGGCTCACGGTGTCGTCGCCGTTGACCGCGTTCAGGTACGCGATGATGTCCTTCTTGTTCTGCTCCGACAGCGTGGTGTCGGGGAACGACGGCATGTTCTGCGGGCCGGTCTGCATGGCCTCGTAGATGTGCTTCGGGTCGACGCCCTCGAGGTCCGGCGCGAACTTGCCGTGCGTCAGCGCTCCACCCTTGCCGGTGAAGTTGTGGCACTGCGTGCAGTTGTCGCGGAACAGCTCGCCGCCCTTGGCGATGTCGGCACCGTCGGGGCCGTACTGCGCCTCGGTCGGGATGCTCGGACCGGCGCCCAGCGAGGAGATGTACGCGGCCAGCTGGTCGATCTCGGCCTGCGTGTAGATGACCTTCTTGCGCGGGACCTGCGCGCCCGGCTGCTGGGCCGGCATACGGCCGGTGCCGACCTGGAAGTCGACGGCCGCGGCGCCCACGCCCACGAGGCTCGGACCGTCGGAGGACCCCTGACCGCCGGTGCCGTGGCAACTGGCGCAGCCTACGGCGAAGAGCTTCTTGCCCTCGTCGATGGCCAGGGACTGGGCGGTTTCATCTGCCTGCGCCTTGCTCGCGGGCGCGAACACGGCGTACAGCCCCCCGGTGCATGCCAGCGCGAGGAGTAGGACGACGAGCGCCGCCAGCGGGTGGCGTCGTCGTGCGGAGAGCTTTTTCACGGATTACCCCGGTGTCAGGATCTTCTGCGTCGATGCTTGCGATGTCGGGAGCGGGCCCGGCTACTTGATCATGTAGATCGTGGCGAAGAGGCCGATCCAGACGACGTCGACGAAGTGCCAGTAGTAGGACACGACGATCGCCGCGGTCGCCTGCTCGTGGGTGAACCTCTTGGCCGCGTAGGTACGCCCGAGAACGAACAGGAACGCGATGAGGCCGCCCGTCACGTGCATGCCGTGGAAGCCGGTGGTCAGGTAGAACACCGAGCCGTACGGGTCGGAGGACAGGGAGAGCCCGTCCTTCTTCACCAGCTCCGTGTACTCGAAGATCTGACCGCCGATGAAGATCGCGCCCATGATGAAGGTGATGATGAACCAGCCCCGGAGCTTCTTCACGTCACCGCGCTCGGCGGCGAAGACGCCGAGCTGGCAGGTGAGCGAGGAGAGCACCAGGATCGTGGTGTTCGTCGCCGAGAACGGGAAGTTCAGGCTGGACGCCATTTCCTTCCAGTGGTCGGGACCCGTCACCGATCGCAGGGTGAAGTACATCGCGAAGAGGGCCGCGAAGAACATCAGCTCGGAACTCAGCCAGATGATGGTTCCGACGCTGGTGAGGTTCGGCCGGTTGACCGACGGGTGCGCGTGCCCGGTTTCTACTGTCGTTGCTGTCGCCACGACCGACATTATGTCGGTCGCTTATCCCGCCCTCACCCCGGGGGGTGCCGTTCGGAGTGTCTCCCTGTTCCAGACCGGTGTTGACGTGGTGTTCAAGGGAGTAGCATCCGGGCCAACGGGCCTGTCCTTACGACGCTGACGTCACGGAGGAACAATGCAGCCGACCGCCACGGTGCTGGTCTACAGCGACGATTCCAACACCCGCGAGCAAGTTCGGCTGGCGACCGGGCGTCGGCCCGCTCCCGATGTCCCCGTGGTGGAGTTCGTGGAGTGCGCTACTCCGGCGGCCGTGCTGAAGGAGCTGGACAGGGGCGGGATCGACGTCTGTGTCCTTGACGGCGAGGCCGTGCCCATGGGGGGCATGGGGCTGTGCCGACAGATCAAGGACGAGGTGTTCAACTGTCCGCCGGTGCTGTTGCTGATCGGGCGGCCGCAGGATGCGTGGCTGGCGACGTGGAGCCGGGCCGAGGGTGCGGTGACGCATCCGGTGGATCCGGTGGAGTTCGCTTCCGCGCTGGCTTCTTTGTTGCGGGATCGGAAGGCCTTGAGCGCCTAGGGGCTCGGTTCTGCGGTTCGCGGGCGGCTGCGGGTCCGTTGTGGCTGGTCGCGCAGTTCCCCGCGCCCCTGAGCAGGTCACACTGACGTGGGTCGCAGCCTTGCCGTCTGATCTGCGCTCGGGGCGTCCGGGGTGCCGGCCACCAGGGCACTGCCGTCGCGCCATTTCTTCCAGTCGAGGTTCCAGTCGCCGAAGCCGTTGCCGAAGGGCTCCATGGTGTTGCCGTCGGAGTTGACGACCTTCACCACGTCGCCCTCGTGGACCGTCTCGAAGAACCACTCGGCGTTCGCGGTGCTCATGCCGGTGCAGCCGTGGCTGACGTTGGCGTAGCCCTGGGAGCCGACCGACCAGGGGGCGGCGTGGACGTACTCGCCGCTCCAGGTGACGCGGGTGGCGTAGTAGACCGGGAGGTCGTACGACTCCGAGGAGCCCTCGGCGATGCCGATGCTGGTGCCGCGCATACGTACGAAGTACTCCTTGCCCAGCACGACCTTGACACCGTTGCGGGTGTCGAAGCCGGGCTTGCCGGTGGTGACCGGGAGTTTCTTGATGACCTCGTTGTTCTTGTAGACCGTCATCGAGTGGGACGAGGCGTCCGTCACGGCGATGATGCGGTCGCCGGTGGTCAGCTTCAGGGGCTTGCCCTTGCCGCCCCAGAGCCGGTCGCCGATCTTGATTCCCTCCAGGTCGCTGCGGACCTGGATCGTGGCGTGGGCGGGCCAGTACTCCTTGGGGCGGTAGTGGAGCTCCTTGTCGTCCACCCAGTGCCAGGCGCCCGGTACGGCGGGCGTGGAGTCGACCCTGAGGGCGCGCTCGACGACGGCCCGCTGGGCCTTGTCCTTGACGGGTCTGTCCAGCTTGGCGGTGATGGGCTGGCCGACGCCGTAGGTGCCCGACTTGGGGCCGAAGGTGACGTTCAGGCGCTTCTTGCCGAGGGGCTTGCTGGTGTCGAAGTCGAGGACCTTGCGGCCGGGTGCCCCGTCCTCGTCCTCGGTGCTCACCCGGACCGTGTAGTGGGCGTTTGCGGCCAGCGCGGAGGTGCTGCGCCAGCGGGTGCCGTCGGCGGAGAGTTCGCCCGCCACATGGCGGCCCGTGGCGTCCGTGGCGGTGACGTCGGTGATACGGCCGTCGTCGTCCTCGGCGGTGACCTCCAGGGGCTTGTCCGGGTCGACCTTCTTCCCGTCGCCCGAGGGGGCGTTGAAGGCGATCTGGTCCGCCGCGTCGTACGGCGTGGCCGCCAGCGGGTTCCCGTCAGACCCGCAGGCTGAGGTGCTTATGCCGAAGGCGATCACCAGCATCGTGCAGCTGACGACGGTGCGGGTTCGCGGTGTGTGGTTCATGACTTCACGCTAGGAAGCGAAGTCAACTGCGGCACGCCGGGTGACTCGTACGAGTGATCACTCTTGCGGCAAACGCAGGAGCCCGGACGCTCCTGACGGAGTGTCCGGGCTCCTGTTGAGCTCCGCTCGTGCTACTGGGTGCGGTTCTCACCGCGGTAGTACTCGAAGACCCAGCCGTACAGGCCGATCATGATCACCGGCACCGAGAAGTACAGCAGCCACCAGCCGATCGCGACCGACAGGAAGGCGAGGGCGCCGCCGACGCCGAGGGCGAGCGGCTGCCAGCTGTGCGGGCTGAAGAACCCGACCTCACCGGCGTCGTCCGCGACGTCGGCCTCCTTGTTGTCCTGCGCGCCGGCGTCCACCCGCTTGGCCGTGAAGCCCAGGTAGAAGCCGATCATGATGGACAGGCCGAAGGCCAGGAAGAGCGCGGTGGTACCGGCCGGCTCCTTCGACCACACGCCATAGACGATCGCCATGACGAGGATGAAGACGCTCAGCCAGATGAACATCCGTCCCTGGATCTTCACTTGCCGGCCTCCTTGCCGCCGTTGCCGGCCAGAGCCTTCTCACCGTGACCGGCGTTCTCGAGCTGGTCGAGAGCGGCGATCTCCGGGTGGTGCAGGTCGAACGCCGGGGATTCGCTGCGGATCCGCGGCAGGGTGAGGAAGTTGTGGCGCGGCGGCGGGCAGGAGGTCGCCCACTCCAGGGAGCGGCCGTAGCCCCACGGGTCGTCGACGCCGACCGGCTTGCCGTACTTGGCCGTCTTCCACACGTTGTAGAGGAACGGCAGGATCGACAGGCCGAGCACGAACGAGCTGATCGTCGAGATCGTGTTCAGGGCGGTGAAGCCGTCGGCCGCCAGGTAGTCGGCGTAACGACGCGGCATGCCCTCGGCGCCCAGCCAGTGCTGGACCAGGAAGGTGCCGTGGAAGCCGATGAACAGCGTCCAGAACGTGATCTTGCCGAGCCGCTCGTCGAGCATCTTGCCGGTGAACTTCGGCCACCAGAAGTGGAAGCCGGAGAACATCGCGAAGACGACGGTGCCGAAGACGACGTAGTGGAAGTGCGCCACCACGAAGTACGAGTCCGAGACATGGAAGTCCAGCGGCGGCGAGGCCAGGATGACACCGGTCAGACCACCGAAGGTGAAGGTGATCAGGAAGCCGGTGGCCCAGAGCATCGGGGTCTCGAAACTCAGGGACCCCTTCCACATCGTTCCGATCCAGTTGAAGAACTTCACGCCGGTCGGGACGGCGATGAGGAACGTCATGAAGGAGAAGAACGGGAGGAGTACGCCGCCTGTGACGTACATGTGGTGCGCCCACACCGTCACGGACAGACCCGCGATCGCGATGGTCGCCGCGATCAGACCCATGTAGCCGAACATCGGCTTGCGGGAGAAGACCGGGATGACCTCGGAGATGATGCCGAAGAACGGCAGGGCGATGATGTACACCTCTGGGTGGCCGAAGAACCAGAAGAGGTGCTGCCACAGCAACGCTCCGCCGTTGGCGGCGTCGAAGACGTGTGCCCCGAATTTCCGATCCGCCTCCAGCGCGAAGAGCGCGGCGGCGAGGACGGGGAAGGCGAGCAGGACCAGCACCGCGGTCAGCAGCACGTTCCACACGAAGATCGGCATGCGGAACATGGTCATGCCGGGCGCGCGCATGCAGATGATCGTGGTGATGAAGTTGACCGCACCGAGGATCGTGCCGAAGCCGGAGAAGGCCAGACCCATGATCCACAGGTCGGCGCCGACGCCCGGCGAGCGGACCGCGTCCGACAGCGGGGAGTAGGCGAACCAGCCGAAGTCGGCCGCGCCCTGCGGGGTGAGGAAGCCACCCACCGCGATCGTCGAGCCGAACAGGTAGAGCCAGTAGGCGAACATGTTCAGCCGCGGGAACGCCACGTCGGGCGCGCCGATCTGCAGCGGCATGATCCAGTTGGTGAAGCCGGCGAACAGCGGCGTCGCGAACATCAGCAGCATGATCGTGCCGTGCATCGTGAACGCCTGGTTGAACTGCTCGTTCGACATGATCTGCAGACCCGGCCGGGCCAGCTCGGCGCGCATGAAGAGCGCCATCACGCCGCCGATGAGGAAGAACGCGAACGACGTGACCAGGTACATCGTGCCGATGGTCTTGTGGTCAGTGGTGGTGAGCCACTTGATCACGACACTGCCGCGGTTCTGGCGCCGGAGCGGCA
This sequence comes from Streptomyces sp. NPDC048420, assembly GCF_040651535.1. Lineage (NCBI taxonomy): Bacteria > Bacillati > Actinomycetota > Actinomycetes > Kitasatosporales > Streptomycetaceae > Streptomyces > Streptomyces sp. NPDC048420. Next base: position 155,482 of record NZ_JBEZKG010000008.1, on the reverse strand, counting down.
GCTCGTCCGTGTAGTGGGACCCTGCTGCCGCGGCACCCTGGGGTTCGTTGAGGATGCTCACAGGTTCGTCGTCTCCCGGTCCTTCTCGTGGGCGGTCTGCTCGATGCCCGCGGGAACGTAACCGGTCTGCCCCTTCTTCGCGAGGTCCTTGAGGTGCTGCTCGTAGCGCTCGGGGGAGACGACCTTCACGTTGAACAGCATCCGGGAGTGGTCGACGCCGCAGAGCTCGGCGCACTTGCCGAGGAAGGTGCCCTCCTTGTTGGGGGTCACCTCGAACGCGTTGGTGTGGCCCGGGATGACGTCCTGCTTCATCAGGAACGGCACCACCCAGAAGGAGTGGATGACGTCACGCGAGGTGAGGACGAAGCGGACCGTCTTGCCCTTGGGGAGCCAGAGGGTCGGGCCGGGGTTGCCGGTCTGCGGGTTCCGCGTGGCGGGGGTGCCGAAGTCGTAGACACCGCCGGCGTTCGCCGGGAAGTCCTCCTTGAACCGGGTCGGAATCGCGTCCAGGTTCTTGTCGGTCTTCGCGTCGCCCGTCGAGCCCGCGACGGGCTCGATGTAGTTGAACGCCCAGCTCCACTGGTAGCCGACGACGTTGATGGTGACGTCGGGCTGCTTCTTGAGGCTGAGCAGCTTCGACTCGTCGCGGGCCGTGAAGTAGAAGAGGACCGAGACGATGACGAGCGGAACCACCGTGTACAGCGCCTCGATGGGCATGTTGTACCGGGTCTGCGGAGGAACCTCGACCTTGGTCCGGCTGCGCCGGTGGAAGATCGTGCTCCACAGAATCAAGGCCCACACCAGCACGCCGGTGGCCAGCGCGGCTGCCCAGGAACCCTGCCAGAGGGAGAGGATCCGCGGAGCCTCTTCCGTGGTCGGGGTGGGCATACCAAGGCGGGGGAAGTCCTTGTATGTGCAACCGGTGGCGGTCGCCAGGACCAGGCCCGCGGTCATTGCCTGCAGCAGCTTCCGCCGCATCGGGCGCCGCGGCGAGCGGTCGGAGCCGTTGGGACTCACGTAGCGCCTTCCCGAGAGTCTCGCCCGCGCGTGTTGGCTGCGGCCTGCCTTCTTCGGTGGTCGGTCGCCGCCCTGCGTCGGGCAGGGGTTTGGATGTTTATGCGGACCAAACCCTAGCCGACGCTCTCCGGGGGTTCAGCGGGAGGGGTGCCTACGGGGTGGGGGGTTCGCTGAATTGGCGGCTGAAGGCTGTTCGTGGCTGGCCGCGCCCCGCGGCGGAGCCGCTATTGGATACAGCCCCGCGCCCCTGGCGGTACTAGCGTTGGCCTGTGTCTTACTTCGATGCCGCTTCCTCTGCTCCGCTTCATCCCGTTGCTCGTCAGGCGCTGTTGGCGGCCCTTGATGAAGGGTGGGCCGACCCCTCCCGTCTTTATCGGGAAGGGCGGCGGGCTCGGTTGTTGCTAGATGCTGCTCGGGAAGCCGCTGCCGACGCTGTGGGATGCCGTCCTGACGAGCTGACGTTCACCTCCTCCGGCACTCGCGCCGTTCACACCGGTATTGCGGGGGCACTCGCCGGGCGTCGTCGTATCGGACGCCACCTGATCGTGTCTGCTGTCGAACACTCCTCCGTCCTCCATTCGGCTGAGCTGTTCGATGTGACCGAGGTTCCGGTGGGGCGGACGGGTGGGGTGAGTCCGCAGGGGTACGTGGATGCTCTTCGGCCCGATACCGCGCTGGCCTGTCTGCAGTCGGCCAACCATGAGGTGGGGACCGTGCAGCCGGTGGCCGAGGTCGCCGCCGTGTGCCAGGAGGCCGGGGTGCCGTTGCTGGTGGACGCGGCGCAGTCGCTCGGGTGGGGGCCGGTCGAGGGTGGGTGGTCCCTGCTGACCGCCAGTGCGCACAAGTGGGGCGGCCCGTCGGGGGTCGGTCTGCTCGCCGTGCGCAAGGGCGTCCGCTTCTCGCCCCAAGGGCCCGCCGACGAGCGGGAGTCGGGGCGGGCGCCCGGATTCGAGAACCTGCCGGCGATCGTCGCGGCGGCGGCCTCCCTGCGGGCGGTGCGGGCCGAGGCGGCGCAAGAGGCGGTACGGCTGCGGGAGCTGACGGCGCGGATCCGGGCGCGGGTGCCTCAGCTGGTCGCCGACGTGGACGTGGTCGGGGACGCGGAGCGCCGGTTGCCCGGGATCGTCACCTTCTCCTGTCTCTATGTCGACGGGGAGACCCTGCTGCACGAGCTGGACCGGGAGGGTTTCTCCGTCTCGTCCGGTTCGTCCTGTACGAGCAGCACGCTGACGCCCAGCCATGTACTGAAGGCGATGGGGGTGCTGAGTGAGGGGAATGTGCGGGTTTCGTTGCCGACGGGGACGACTTCCGAGGATGTGGACCGTTTCCTGGAGGTGCTGCCGAGGGCGGTGGCGGCAGTGCGGTCCCGGCTGGACGCGCCGATGCCCTCGGCCACCCCGCACGAGGACTCACTGGTCGTGGACGCCCTCGGCAAGCGCTGCCCCATCCCGGTCATCGAACTGGCGAAGGTCATCGGAGACGTACCGGTGGGCGGGACCGTCCGGGTCCTCTCGGACGACGAGGCGGCCCGCCTGGACATCCCGGCGTGGTGCGAGATGCGGGAGCAGGAGTACGTGGGAGAGGAACCGGCGGACCGGGGTTCCGCTTACGTGGTCCGCCGGATCTCCTGACGGGTCACTTGAGGTGGGTGCGGACCTCGTCGGCGGCCTCGTCGCCGTACGCCTTGGTGAACCGCTCCATGAAGTTCTCCCGCCGCAGCCGGTACTCCTGCGTCCCCACCGTCTCGATGACGAGAGTCGCCAGCATGCAGCCGACCTGCGCCGCCCGCTCCAGCGAGACACCCCAGGACAGTCCCGACAGGAACCCCGCGCGGAAGGCGTCGCCGACCCCCGTGGGGTCCGCCTTGCGCTCCTCCTCCGCGCAGCCGACGACGATCGGCTCCTCACCGGCCTTCTCGACCCGCACGCCCTGCGCGCCGAGCGTGGTGACCCGGTGCCCCACCTTCGCGAGGATCTCCGCGTCCGACCAGCCGGTCTTGGACTCGATGAGCCCCTTCTCGTACTCGTTGGAGAAGAGGTACGTCGCCCCGTCGAGGAGGATCCGGATCTCGTCGCCGTTCATCCGGGCGATCTGCTGGGAGAAGTCCGCGGCGAAGGGGATACCGCGCGAGCGGCACTCCTCGGTGTGGCGGAGCATCGCCTCGGGGTCGTCCGCGCCGATGAGGACCAGGTCGAGTCCGTCGACCCGGTCGGCCACCGTCTTCAGCTCGATCTGGCGGGCCTCGCTCATCGCGCCCGTGTAGAAGGAGCCGATCTGGTTGTGGTCGGCGTCGGTGGTGCACACGAATCGGGCGGTGTGCAGCGTCTCCGAGATACGGACGGACGAGGTGTCGACGCCGTGCCGGTCCAGCCAGGAGCGGTACTCGTCGAAGTCGAAGCCCGCGGCACCGACGAGGATCGGGTTGGTGCCGAGCTGGCCCATGCCGAAGGCGATGTTCGCGCCGACGCCGCCCCTGCGGACGTCGAGGTTGTCGACCAGGAAGGAGAGCGAGACCGTGTGCAACTGGTCCGCGACGAGCTGGTCGGCGAAGCGGCCGGGGAACGTCATGAGGTGGTCGGTGGCGATGGAGCCGGTGACTGCGATGCGCACGGCGTGGCTCTCCTGAGGAAGGGTGTATTGACGGTTAACGCTATCGGGTCCGTATGGAGTACTGCGAGGCGGCCGACGGAGCACTGAAGCAGGTAAAACTACCCGATAGTAGATCTTTCTTCGCGGGCAGCGGCGTGCATACGGTTCCGTCATGACGAACCTCGAGCTGTACGCCCCCACCCCGGCCGACCTGGACAGCGACCTTGCCTCGCTGCTCGGGGACTGCGCCCGGATGGCTCCCCACTGGGCGGTTCCGGAGCGGATGATTTCTCTTCCGGTCTCTCCCTCGCTCATCCACGGTGTGACGGTGCCCGAGGGCTCCGCCCGGCTGCTGGATGCCATGTCGGAGTACGGCGACTGAGCCACGGGGCGCGAGTCGGCGCGTTCGAGGGAACCGCGCGCTCCCCTGCTGCGTCCCATCGCCGTCCCCCGGAAAGGGGATGCGGGATACGACCCGTTCGCCGACCTTTTTGACAGGGTCGGGTCAGGGTCGAGGGACAGTTGCGCAGCAGAAGGAGCGATGCGGTGAACACCGAGCGACCCGACAACGACGACACCGGGGCCGACGCCTCCGGCGGTGGGGACGGGAGCGCTGCGGAAGCTCTTGGCGCGCGGGGAGCGGGCGGCGCCGTGGAGAAGCAGGGCTCCGGGGTTTCCGGTGACGAGGAGTCGGGCCGTGCCGGGGCTCCTCCGGCGGCGGAGGCCGACGGTACGGAAGAAAGCCGCACCGGGGCTGATCGAGACGGTGAAGCCGTCGCGGCCGAAGGCGCCGCGGAGCCCGAGGAGCGAGTCGCCGCCGCCGACCCGGACGAGCCCGCAGCCGCCGACGCCGTTGCGAGTCCGACCGGGGCCGAGACGGCTGACGCCGCGGCCGAGCGGGACGAGTCTGCGGGATCCGACAGCGTTGCGGGATCCGACAGCGTCAGCGGGCAGGACGCCTCCCTGGCCGCCGACGCCGCTGTCGCATCGGACGAATCCGCACCCTCCCGCTCCGAGGTCCCCCGGGACGAGGGCGCCGACGATCTCCGTCCCTCCCGGCGCCGCTCGCCCGTCGTCATCGCCGCTGTCGCCGCCGCCGTACTGCTGGTCGGAGGTGGCGGGGCTTACCTCGCCACGAGTGCCTCCGGAGGGTCCGGGAAGGACACGACGTCCGGGGCGTCCGGTGACGACACTCCCCCGCTTCTCACGCTCGACGGGTACAGCCGGAGCGGCGGGGAGGGCAATGGAATCGCGCCCGGGGAGCCGAATCCGTACGGCGTGACCTATCGCGTCGACGGGAGTCTCCCCAAGGGGCCCGGCTCGGCGGCCGTCTACCAGGCGAGGGGGCAGGTCACCGAGGACGACGTGACGCGGCTCGCCGAGTCGCTCGGGGTCGAGGGGAAGCCGGTGGCGCAGGGGGAGGTCTGGCGGGTCGGCGTCAAGGACGGTTCGGGGCCGGCTCTCACGGTGAACAAGCAGGCGCCGGGGGCCTGGACCTTCCAGCGGTACGCCCCCGTCATCGACTACTGCGACAGCGCCACCGTGTGCGGGCCCTCCACGGACGCGCCGGTGAGCGAGGGGGCCGCGGAGAAGGCCGCCGCGCCGGTGCTGAAGGCGCTGGGCCAGGACGACGCGAAGCTCGACGCGAGCCAGGTCATGGGCGCCCAGCGGGTGGTGAACGCCGATCCGCTGGTCGGCGGGCTGCCCTCGTACGGCTGGTCGACCGGCGTCACCGTGAACGCGCAGGGTGAGGTGGTCGGCGGTACCGGCCAGTTGAAGGCGCCGGTCAAGAGCGACACGTATCCCGTGCTGAGCGCCGAGAAGACACTGGCCCTGCTGAACAAGGTGCCGGCGGCCGGCCACCGCATGGGCATCGGCGGCTGCGCCAGTCCCGTACCGCTGAAGGACCGGCTTGAGGCGCCCTGCGGGGAGTCGACGGCGAGTCCTGCGAACAGCACGCTCACCGTCGAGAAGGCAGTGTTCGGGCTGGCGTCGCACTACGTGGCGGGCCGGCAGTCGCTCGTGCCGTCCTGGCTGTTCGAGGTGCGGGCGACGGGCGCGAAGGACGCGTTCACGGTGACGTATCCGGCGGTCGACCCGAAGTACATCGCCTCCCCGGCGACCGCGACGCCCAGTGCGCCTGCCTCCCCCACGGCACCCTCCGAGGAGCCGAGCTCGGCGCCGAAGACGCGGGACGTGAAGGTGGACGGCTACACGGCCGACGGTGACCAGCTGACCGTCAGCTTCACGGGCGGGGTGTGCGGGGACTACGCCGCGTCGGCGAAGGAGAGCTCGGGCGAGGTGGCGGTGACGGTGACCTATACGCCCTGGCCGGACAAGGTCTGCATCATGATCGCCAAGGAGATCCAGAAGACGGTGCCGCTGGACGAGCCGCTCGGCGACCGCAAGGTCGTGGGCTCGGACGGCAAGGAGATCCCGAAGAAGGCGGGAGCCGCTCGGCTGCCGGAGACCTCCGGGGCCCAGTAGTCCCGGAGACGCGAGAAGGCGGCGGCCCTGTCGGACGGGGCCGCCGCCTTCTCGCGCTGGAGACTGTTTAGCTGAAGGAGTCGCCGCAGGCGCAGGAGCCGGTCGCGTTCGGGTTGTCGATCGTGAAGCCCTGCTTCTCGATGGTGTCCACGAAGTCGATGGACGCGCCGCCCAGGTAAGGGGCGCTCATGCGGTCGGTGACGACCTTGACGCCGCCGAAGTCCTTGACGACATCGCCGTCGAGGGAACGCTCGTCGAAGAAGAGCTGGTAACGCAGGCCGGAGCAGCCGCCGGGCTGGACGGCGACGCGCAGGGCCAGGTCGTCACGGCCTTCCTGATCGAGCAGGGCCTTGACCTTCGACGCGGCGGCGTCGGACAGGATGATGCCGTCGGTGACGGTGCCGGTCTCGTCCGATACGGACATCTACATCTCTCCCGGGTTGTACGGAGACTGCTTGCCGACTGGTGCAACCGGCAAGGCCGCGGATTCATTCCGGGCCGGGCACCGGATTTCCGGCGCCTTCTTCATGCTCGCACATGCGGTCGCCGTCAGAAAATGCCGCTTCGGGATTCACGTCACATCGACGCAATGACCATCGTCAAAGTGACGTGAACCGGGTTATGATAGATAACGTCAGTTCGACGAAAAGTAGAAAGGGTGCGTGTCGTGACCACCGCCCAGACCACGGAGCTCGACGTACAGCCGACTCCGCTCGCCCTGTTGCTGCTCGGCCGTGAGGCCGACCCGAAGAGCGAGCGGGGCGTCGAGTGCCCCGGCGATCTGCCCTCGCCGTCCGACCCCGACCTGGTCGAGCGCGCCCGCGCGGCCAAGGAGAAGCTCGGCGACAAGGTGTTCGTCCTCGGCCACCACTACCAGCGTGACGAGGTCATCCAGTTCGCCGACGTCACGGGCGACTCCTTCAAGCTGGCCCGGGACGCGGCCGCCCGCCCGGAGGCCGAGTACATCGTCTTCTGCGGTGTGCACTTCATGGCCGAGTCCGCGGACATCCTCACCTCCGACGACCAGAAGGTGGTCCTGCCGGACCTCGCCGCCGGCTGCTCCATGGCCGACATGGCGACGGCCGAGCAGGTCGCCGAGTGCTGGGACGCGCTCACCGAGGCCGGCATAGCCGAGCAGGTCGTGCCGGTGTCGTACATGAACTCCTCGGCGGACATCAAGGCCTTCACGGGCAAGCACGGCGGCCTGATCTGCACGTCGTCGAACGCGAAACGCGCCCTGGAGTGGGCCTTCGAGCAGGGTGAGAAGGTTCTCTTCCTGCCCGACCAGCACCTCGGCCGCAACACCGCGGTCCGCGACATGGGCATGTCCCTGGAGGACTGTGTCGTCTACAACCCGCACAAGCCGAACGGCGGCCTGACCGCCGAGCAGCTGCGGGACGCGAAGATGATCCTGTGGCGCGGTCACTGCTCGGTGCACGGCCGCTTCTCGCTGGAGTCGGTGGAGGACGTCCGCGCCCGCATCCCCGGTGTGAACGTCCTCGTGCACCCCGAGTGCAAGCACGAGGTCGTCGCCGCCGCGGACTACGTCGGCTCGACGGAGTACATCATCAAGGCGCTGGAGGCGGCCCCGGCCGGCTCGAAGTGGGCGATCGGGACCGAGCTCAATCTCGTACGACGCCTCGCGAACCGTTTCGCCCCCGAGGGCAAGGAGATCGTCTTCCTCGACAAGACGGTCTGCTTCTGCTCGACCATGAACCGCATCGACCTGCCCCACCTGGTCTGGACCCTGGAGTCGCTGGCCGACGGCAAACTCGTCAACCGGATCGAGGTCGACAAGGAGACCGAGGCGTTCGCCAAGCTGGCGCTGGAGCGGATGCTGGCGCTGCCGTAAAGCCGGTGCGGCCTGTGCTCACCCCGACGCCCCGGGGTGAGCCGGGTCGAGGCCGAAGACGGTGCCGTCCGGGGTGCTCACGGTCAGCGCGCCGTCGTACGGCAGCACCTCGGCCTTGATCGTGTAGCTGTTCGACAGGCGCTCGGCGTGCGTGCCCGTCTCCCACAGCAGCGTGCCCTCGCGCGCGTCGAGGGCCGCGACCCGGCCGCTCGGGCTGGCCAGGTACAGGGTGCGGGTGCGGGCGTCGTACGTCGGCCTGCCCGAGCCCTCGACGCTGGTGCGGGTCTGCCACAGCTGTCTGCCGGTCAGCGGGGACACGGCGGTCACCTGGCCGTCGGTCCTGGTGATCCACAGGGTGCCGGCGGCCAGTGTCACCGAGCCCTTGTAGGTCTTCGTCAGCTTCGTCGTGGTGCCGACGCCGGTCTTGGGGTCGGCCAGCCAGATCTCGCCGAACGTCAGGTCCTCGGGGCGCGCCGGGCCGGTGCCGTTCCCGATGACGAGGGCCAGACGGCCGTCGACCTCGCCGAGCATGCCGGTCTTGTACGGGGTCTTCAGCCTCCGGACCACCGATCCGTCGGTCCGGTTCAGTTCCAGGAGCGTGGCGGGCCCGGACTCGTCCGACGGGAAGCAGTGCGCGTACAGGACGGAGCCGACCGTCGGGAACTGGCAGTACGCGCCGGTGGGCAGCCGCATGGTCCAGCGGTCGATGCCGGTGCGCGGGGCGCGGGCGGTCACCAGCGTGCCGCTGGTGTCGGTGGTCAGGACGAGGTCACCGGACAGGGCCAGGTCGACGCTCGTGTCGTTCACCGTGCGGGCCCAGAGCTGCTCCCCGCTCTCGGTGTCGAGGGCGACGACGCTGACCGAGCCGCTCGTGGCGCCGACCGGGTAGATGGAGTGGCGGACGAGCACCGCGTCGTCTCGCACGCCGAGGATCGTGAAGTCGTTCAGCGTCGAGTTGGGGGACGCGATGGAGGCGCGCCAGACGGTGTCCCCGGTACGGCCGTCCAGACGCACCGGGAGGACGCTGCTGCCCCCGCAGTAGACCGCCCCCTCATACCTCGCGCAGGCGACGTCGGGCGACTCGGCGCTCTCGTTGTCCAGCGGTTCGACCTCGCCGCGCGGCGCCGACTTGTACGCCGTCGTCTGCCAGGGCTGCCAGCCGGAGGGCACGGCCGCCCAGCGGGAGCTCGCGGACGGGGCGGGGGCCAGCGCCTCGGGGCTGGGCTCGAACCCCGGTCCGAAGCGGAGGTACCCCAGCAGGCCCAGGCTCAGCGCGCCCGCGGTGGCCGCGGCGACCAGCAGCGGGCGGCGGAGACGACGGCGTCCGTCACGCACCCGTACGGGCCCGCCCGGCCCTCGCCGCTGTGGGCTCCGGGTGGTCGCCCGCGGATCGGCCTCGGCGTACGTCTCCCCCATGGCCCGCAGGACGTCCCCGCGCAGCGACATGGTGTCCGGTCCGGCGGAGTCGGCCTCGGGCAGGACGGCCACGAACTCCTTGGCGAGGTCGTCGAGTTCGGGCCGCTCGGCGGGCTCCTTGCTCAGGCAGCGTTCCAGGACGGCGCGCAGGGGCTGCGCCACGCCGTCCAGCACGGGTGACTCGTGGACCACCCTGAAGGCGGTCAGATAAGGGCTGTCGGCGTCGAACGGCCCCCGTCCGGTGGCCGAGAACACCAGCAGCGCGCCGAGCGAGAAGACGTCGGAGGCGGGACCGACGGTGCGGGCGTCGGTGAACTGTTCCGGGGACATGAAGGGCGGGGTGCCGATCATCTGCCCGGTCTCGGTGAGGGTGTTGTGGTTCTCGGCGGCACGGGAGATACCGAAGTCGATGACCCGGGGCCCGTCCTCGGCCAGCAGCACGTTGGCGGGCTTGAGGTCCCGGTGCACGACCCCGGCCCGGTGGATGTCCCGCAGCGCCTCCACCAACCCGAGGGCCAGTTGCCGCAGTTCGGCGTCCTTCAGCGCGCCCCGCTCACGGATCCGCTCGGCGAGGGAGCGGCCGGGGACGTACTGGGTGGCCATCCAGGGCCGTGCCGCCTCGGGGTCGGCGTCCACGACCGGTGCGGTGAAGGCGCCGCTGACCTTGCGGACGGCCTCGATCTCCAGGCGGAAACGGGCGCGGAAGACCTTGTCCTCGGCGTGCTGGGCGTGCACCACCTTCACGGCGAGCTCTCGCCCGGACCTGGATCTGGCCCGGTACACGATGCCCATGCCGCCGGCGCCCAGCCGGTCGACCAGTTTGTACCCTCCGACCGATTTCGGGTCGTCCTTGTGCAGTGGCACGCCCGAATCCCTTTCCCGCGCACGGCAGTTCGAGGGCACAGCATATGTAACGGGAGGGTCGGGCTCGGCCCAAGGGGAAGGTCACTGACTCCCGCGGGTGTTGAGCCGGGCGGCCCGGCGGGTCAGATAGTCGCGTTCGGCGAGGTTGGGTGCCTTGTGGGCGGCTTCGGCGTACAGACGGGCCGCCGTCTCCAGGTCGCCGTCACGTTCACGGAGATGGGCCTCGACCGCGGTCCTGCGGGGCAGGGAGTCCTCGATCCCGGCGAGGGCGGCGAGGCCCGCGCGGGGGCCGTCGGCCTCACCGACGGCGACCGCGCGGTTGAGGCGGACGACGGGGCTGTCGGTCAGACGGGCGAGCTCGTCGTACCACTCGACGATCTGCACCCAGTCGGTCTCCTCGGCGGTGGGCGCGTCGGCGTGCAGGGCGGCGATGGCGGCCTGGGCCTGGAACTCCCCCAGCCGGTCGCGGGCGAGGGCGGTCTGGAGGATCCGCACGCCCTCGGCGATCGCGGCGGTGTCCCAGCGGGTGCGGTCCTGCTCGGCCAGCGGGACCAGGCTGCCGTCGGGGGCGGTGCGGGAGGCCCTCCGGGCGTGGTGGAGCAGCATGAGGGCGAGCAGCCCGGCGACCTCGGGGTGGTCGATGACGGCGGCGAGCTGCCGGGTGAGGCGGATGGCCTCGGCGGCGAGGTCGACATCGCCGGAGTAGCCCTCGTTGAAGACGAGGTAGAGCACGCGCAGCACGGTGGCCACATCGCCGGGCCGGTCGAAGCGCACCCCGGAGACCGTGCGCTTGGCCCGGCTGATGCGCTGTGCCATGGTCGCCTCGGGCACCAGGTAGGCCTGGGCGATCTGCCGGGTGGTGAGCCCGCCGACGGCGCGCAGGGTGAGCGCGACCGCTGAGGACGGGGTGAGCGAGGGGTGGGCGCACAGGAAGTACAGCTGGAGCGTGTCGTCCACGCCGGGGGCGGGCCCGGGCGCCGGTTCCTCCTCGATACGGTCCTCACGCCGGCGGCGCGCGGTGTCCGCGCGGGTCTGGTCGAGGAACTTGCGCCAGGCCACGGTGACCAGCCAGCCCTTCGCGTCCCGCGGCGGGTCGTCCGGCCAGACGCGGACCGCCTCGACAAGGGCGTCCTGGACGGCGTCCTCGGCCGCCGCGAAGTCTGCTCCGCGGCGGCCGAGGACGGTCAGCACGCTCGGTGTGAGGCCTCTGAGCAGGGCCTCATCCACCGGCGTGGCAGTCGTCCGTGGCGGTGGGCGACGCGGCGAGGAACGGCCGCAGCTCCAGCCACTCGTGGATCGGCTTCCCGCCGGCGCCGGGGGCGGCGGACAGCTCACCGGCCAGCTCGACGGCCCGCTCGTGGCTGTCGACGTCGATGATCATCCAGCCGGCGATGAGGTCCTTGGTCTCGGCGAACGGCCCGTCGGTGACCGGAGGGCGCCCCTCGCCGTCGTACCGGACCCACTCCCCCTCGGGAGCGAGCGCCTGCCCCTCGACGTACTCCCCGCTCTCCTCCAGCCGGGCCGCGAAGTCCCGCATGTACTGCACATGCGCCGAGATCTCCTCAGGGGTCCACTTCTCCATGGGCACGTCGTTGGCCGGAGCCGGGGCGCCACGGTAGTGCTTCAGCAGCAGGTACTTGGCCATGGTGTCTCTCCTCGGTCCTGATGCGACCCATTCTGGTCGCGCTCACCCCGGGGACGGAGCGGGGCGCGGGATCTCGACATCGCCGGGAGAATCACCTTGGCTCACTCCACCCTTGGACGTACCAGCCCCGACTCGTACGCGATCACCACCAGCTGGGCCCGGTCCCGTGCCCGCAGCTTGGCCATGGCCCGGTTGACGTGGGTCTTCACGGTGAGCGGGCTGACCTCAAGGCGTTCGGCGATCTCGTCGTTGGAGTGGCCGCCGGCGACCTGGACGAGGACCTCGCGTTCGCGGTGGGTGAGGGCGGCGAGGCGTTCGGAGCGGAGGGGGTCCGGCTCCTCGTCCGCGTCGCCCTGGGCGAGGAAGCGGGCGATCAGGCCCTTGGTGGCGGCCGGGGACAGCAGGGCCTCACCGCCGGCCGCGACCCGGATGGCACTGAGGAGTTCCTCGGGCTCGCTGCCCTTGCCGAGGAAGCCGGAGGCGCCGGCCCGCAGGGACTGCACGACGTAGTCGTCGACCTCGAAGGTCGTCAGGATGACCACCCGGACATGGGCCAGGGAGGGGTCCTCGCTGATCATGCGGGTGGCCGCCAGGCCGTCCGTACCGGGCATCCGGATGTCCATGAGGACGACGTCCGCGCGCTCCTGCTTGGTCAGCCGGACGGCCTCGGCGCCGTCGGACGCCTCGCCGACCACCTCCATGTCCGGCTCCGAGTCGACGAGCACCCGGAAGGCGCTGCGCAGCAGTGCCTGGTCGTCGGCGAGCAGGACACGGATCGTCATACGGGCTCCCCCGGTTCGTCCCTCGCTGCGGTGCGGGTCTTCACGGGCAGGATCGCATGGACGCGGAAACCGCCTCCGTAGCGGGGACCGGTGGTGAGGGTGCCGCGCAGGGCGGTGACGCGCTCGCGCATGCCGAGGAGGCCGTGGCCGCCGCCGCTGTCGGGGGTGTCCTCCTCGCCGGTGCCGTCGTCGAGGACGGTGATCTCCACGTTGGGGCCGACGCGTACGACACTGACCTCGGCCTTCGCCTCCGTGCCGACATGTTTCTGCACGTTGGTGAGGGCTTCCTGGATGACCCGGTAGGCGGCCAGGTCGACGGCGGCGGGGAGGGTGGTGCCGTGGTCGGCGCGGGCGACCTCGACGTGCTGGCCCGCGCTGCGGAAGGTGCCGACGAGTTCGTCGAGGCGGGCGAGGCCGGGGGCGGGTTCGGTGGGGGCCTCGGGGTCGCCGGACTGTCTCAGCAGGCCGACGGTGGCGCGGAGTTCGTTGAGCGCGGAGCGGCTGGCCTCGCGTACGTGGGCGAGGGCCTCCTTGGCCTGGTCCGGGCGCTTGTCCATGACGTGTGCGGCGACTCCGGCCTGGACGTTGACCAGGGCGATGTGGTGGGCGACGACGTCGTGCAGGTCGCGGGCTATCCGGAGGCGTTCCTCGGCGACCCTCCGTCGGGCCTCTTCCTCACGGGTGCGTTCGGCCTTCTCGGCACGCTCCCTGATGGCCCGGACGAAGGCGCGGCGGCTGCGGACGGCGTCGCCGGCGGTGGCGCCGATGCCGGTCCAGGCCAGGATGGCGAGGTTCTCCTGGGCGTACCAGGGCAGCGGTCCTGCGAGCATGGCGGCGCCGGTGAGCACGGTCATGGTGAGCAGGCCGACGCGCCAGGTGGTGGGGCGGTCGGTGGCGGAGGCGACGGTGAAGAGGGCGATCACGGCGGACATCGCCACGGGGGCGCGGGGGTCGCCGGTGACGCACTCGATGATCGAGGCGGTGCCGGTGAGGGCGAGGACCGTCATGGGCGCGCGGCGGCGGAACACCAGGGCGAGGGCGGCGAGGGCCATGAGCACGAGGCTGAGGAGGGCCGGGGTGCGGATGCTCCAGCTGACGGCGTCCTTCTCGTGGGGTGCCACGAAGGAGCCGGCCACCATGCAGGCGAGGACGCCCGCCGCGAGGACGGCGTCCAGGGCCAGGGGGTGCGCCTTGAGGTGGTGCCGGGCGCGGTCGAGGGGGCGGCTCACGATTGAACAGTACGGGGGCCCTGCCGGGGGCGGAACGGGGGCCACCTGTACGTTTCCGGATCCTTGGCCATGTCGTGGTGACCGTCCCGGGGGCTGCCGCCCCCACACCCCCGCATCGGCCCTGAAGGGGCCTCGTCCTCAAACGCCGGACGGGCTGGAATTGCCTGGACCGGCATCGACAAGTGCGGCCCCGCCGGAAAACCAGCCGTCAGCCCGGGATCAACCCGTCGTCGCTCAGGAGGTCCCGGACTTCCTCCAGGGTCGCGTCCTCGGACGGGAGGATCAGTTCCGAGGGTTCGAGGGAGTCGTCCGGGAGTGGGGTGCCCAGTTCCCGGACTCGGGCGAGGAGGGCTTGGAGGGTGCGGCGGAAGCCTGGGCCGTCGCCGTTCTCCATCTCGGCCAACAGCTCGTCGTCCAGCTTGTTCAGGTCGGCGAGGTGGCTGTCGGCCAGTCTCACCTGACCCTCCCCCATGATCCGTACGATCATGTCGCCCTCCTCGGCGTGGGACCTACTGCTTGTCGAAGCGCGGGGTGTCCTGCGGTTGCTGGGACTGCGCCTGGCCGGTGCCGCCCTCGATCGCCTGCTGCGACGAGGAACCTCCCGCCAGCTCCGCCTTCATGCGCTGCAGTTCCAGCTCTACATCCGTACCACCGGAGAGCCGGTCCAGCTCGGCCTGGATGTCGTCCTTGTGCATCCCGGACTGGTCGTCGAGGGCACCCGAGGCGAGGAGTTCGTCGATCGCACCCGCCCGTGCCTGGAGCTGTGCCGTCTTGTCCTCGGCGCGCTGAATCGCCAGGCCCACGTCGCCCATCTCCTCGGAGATGCCGGAGAAGGCCTCGCCGATCCGGGTCTGCGCCTGGGCCGCGGTGTAGGTCGCCTTGATGGTCTCCTTCTTCGTACGGAAGGCGTCCACCTTGGCCTGGAGGCGCTGGGCCGCAAGGGTGAGCTTCTCCTCCTCGCCCTGCAGAGTCGAGTGCTGGGTCTCCAGATCGGTCACCTGCTGCTGGAGCGCGGCGCGACGGGAGAGGGCCTCACGGGCCAGGTCCTCCCGGCCCAGCGCGAGCGCCTTGCGGCCCTGGTCCTCCAGCTTCGAGGACTGCGACTGCAACTGGTTCAGCTGAAGCTCCAGGCGCTTGCGCGAGGTGGCCACGTCGGCCACGCCCCGGCGCACCTTCTGGAGCAGCTCCAGCTGCTTCTGGTACGAGTAATCGAGGGTTTCGCGCGGGTCCTCGGCCCGGTCAAGGGCCTTGTTCGCCTTCGCGCGGAAGATCATCCCCATACGCTTCATGACACCGCTCATGGGCTTCGCGCGCCCCCTTCTGACGGACTTCCAGCTCCAGCTCTGCGACAGAACCCACAGTACGGGCCCTGCATCCATTGACGCACTGTTCCGGGACGGATGCGCTCATCCCCAAGGACGACTGACCATTCCCTTGCTCCGGCGTAAGGAGTAGGTGACCTTCAGGGTGAGCAACCCGTCACCGGACGTCCCCTCTGTCCCCCTACATGACGACTGGTGTTGCCGGATCGTTCCCCACAGGACTGGGGCCCAACCCCGGACACCCCTTACCCTTGGGTTTTGTGTTCCGTAGCCGTGCCACCAAGGACGAGAAGGCAGCCGCCGACCAGGCGTCGCTGACCGACTCCAAGCAGATCCGTGACCCGCAGGCCCCCAAGGGTCGGCCCACGCCCAAGCGCAGTGAGGCCCAGTCCCAGCGCCGCAGCGTGGCCAACACGCCGACGACGCGCAAGGAGGCGGCCAAGCGCCAGCGCGACGAGCGCCGTGCCGCGCTGGACAGGCAGCGCCAGGCGCTGGCCGGCGGCGACGAGCGCTACCTGCCCGCGCGCGACAAGGGGCCGGTGCGCAAGTACGCCCGCGACTTCATCGACTCGCGGTTCAACGTCGCGGAGTTCTTCCTGCCGATGGCCGTGGTCATCCTCGTGCTGAGCATGGTGCAGGTGGGCGCGCTGCAGAGCATCGCCCTGCTGCTGTGGCTCGTGGTGATCGTGCTCATCGTGCTCGACGCGATCCTCAACGGCTTCCGGCTGAAGAAGCAGCTCGCCGAGCGCTTCCCGGACCACAACCGGAAGGGCGCGGTCGCCTACGCCCTCATGCGCTCCCTCCAGATGCGTCGCCTCCGGCTGCCGAAGCCGCAGGTCAAGCGCGGAGAGCGGCCCTGAGTACGACGTCTTTCTCCGGGGGTGCGGCAGATGCCTGGCTGGACAAGCTGGGCGGGCTGCGGAACGTCGTACGACAGGAGCTGGTGGCCCGGCAGCTCGATGAGCAGATAGTCGGGCGGTACCCGGTCGGGCAGCGGCTGCGGGTGCTCGACGTGGGGATGGGCCAGGGCACGCAGGCGCTGCGGCTGGCCCGGGCCGGACATCAGGTGACCGGCGTCGAGCAGGACCCGAAGATGATCGCCGCGGCCCGGGAGGCACTCGCCGCCGAGCCGGAGGGGATCCGGGAGCGGGTCCGGCTGGTGCAGAGCGACGGCCGGGACACCGGGGTGCACTTCCTGCCGGGCAGCTTCGACGTGGTGCTGTGCCACGGGGTGCTCATGTACGTCGAGGAGCCCGATCCGCTCCTCGCGGGGCTGGCGCGGATGCTCGCGCCGGGCGGGCTGCTGTCGCTGCTCGTGCGCAACGCGGACGCCCTGGCGATGCGGCCGGGGCTGCACGGGGACTGGGCCGGCGCGCTGGGCGCCTTCGACTCCACCTCGTACCGCAACCGACTCGGGCTCGACGTACGCGCCGACCGGCTGACCACGCTGACCGCCACGCTCGCCGGCATCGGGGCGCCACTGCAGGCCTGGTACGGCGTACGGGTCTTCACGGACACCGCTGAGGACGGGGCGGAGATCCCGGCCGACGTGGAGGCGCTGCTGGCGTGCGAGGAGCGGGCGGGGCGGACGGATCCGTACCGCGGGGTGGCGGCGTTGCTGCACCTGTGCGGGGTGCGGGGCTGAGCCCGTCCGGGCGAACAGCGCGGGCCCGGGTGTTCGCCCCGACGTGAGACTCGGGGCATGAACGCTTTGATCCAGGCCGGCGGCGATCTGGGGTCCGGCGTGGTCTACGACGACAAGGGGCACATCGTCACCAACGCGCATGTCGTCGGGGACGAGAAGACCTTCAAGGTGACGACCGCCAACAGCGAGAACGAGCTGACCGCGACGCTCGGGTACTCCTACCCGGAACAGGACCTCGCCGTCATCAAGCTGGACAGGGTGCCGGACGGGCTGAAGGCGGCCACCTTCGGGGACTCCGGGAAGGTGGCGGTCGGGCAGATCGTCCTCGCCATGGGTTCACCGCTCGGGCTGTCGTCGAGCGTGACCCAGGGGATCGTCTCGGCGACCGGACAGACCGTCAGCGAGGGCGGCAGCGACGGCGCCCTGGTCGACCTGGACGGCCAGGTCATCGGCATCCCGACGCTCGCCGCGACCGACCCCAACAGAACGGCAAAGTCACCGACTCGGGCCGGGCCGCGCTCGGCATCACCGGCCGGACGGTCGTCGACGTGAAGAGCGACGGGGCCGTGGACAAGGCCGGCATCGAGGCGGGTGACGTGATCACGCAGCTGGGCGAGACAAGGATCACGACGATCACCTCGCTGGCCGAGGCGCCGGCCGAGGACGGCAGTGCGAAGACCGTCGACGTGACGCTGGGTGAGCAGTGACGGAGACGGGCCGGGGTGGGCGGGGGTCCTGCTCTGCGACCCCCGCCCCTGCCTCGCTACGCTTCCTCGGCCGCCTTCAGGCTCATCGGCCCGTAGATCTCCGTGGCGTCCTCGAACAGCCGGACCTGGTGCGCACCCCCGGCCAGCAGGGGCTTCCAGTACTCACCCAGCCAGGACTCGGCGTCGCCCTGGGTGGTGAACTCCTCCGGCTCCACCGCGGGTTCGGTCTCCGCGCCGTCGGCCTTCTCGAATCGCCAGGTCCATGTCGCCATGTGAGCCTCCCGTGTTTGAGCCGTTACGAAGAGCACCCTAAGCGGTGCGTCGTCGGGTGCGGGTCGATGGGGGTCGCTCGCGCCCCTTGAATGCGCCTCTGCGCGCGCTCGATCAACAAGCACCGGCGAGAATCGGTTGCGTGGAACTGACATTGCTCGGGACCGGTGCCCCCGCCGGCCTTCCTCGCCCTGACTGTCCTTGTGCTGCCTGTGCCACCGCGCTCGGTGCGGATGCCCGGGCCGCTACCGCCGTGCTAGTCGACGAGACCCTGCTGCTCGATCTCACCCCCGGCGCCGCCTTCGCCGCCGCCCGCTCGGGGCACTCACTCGCAGATGTACGACAGGTTCTGTTGTCGCATCCCCAGGACGGGCCCCCCGTCGAGGTGCCCGCCGGGCTTCCGCAGCCGGGGCGGGTGCCGGACGGGCGGGAGTTGGCCTTGTTGACGGGGCATCGGGTGCGGGCCGTGGCCATGGACGCGCCGGGCACCGGGTACGCCGTGACCGGGCCCGACGGGCAGCGGGTGCTGTACCTGCCTCCCGGGGGTGCGCCCGCCGGGCTGGAGGAGGGTGCTGTCGAGTCGTACGACATGGTGCTCGCCGATGTCGTACGGCGGCCGGACGCGCTGGCCCGGCTGCGGGCCGTGGGGGCGGTCGGGCCCACGACCGACGTGGTCGCCGTGCATGTCGACCACGACGTGCCTCCCGGTGCCGAACTGCGGCGGAGGCTGGCCGCGGCGGGGGCGCGGGCGGTTCCCGACGGGACGACTCTGGCCGTCGGGGTCTACGAGGACGTACCCGATGTGCCGCGGCGGACGCTGGTGCTGGGCGGGGCGCGGTCCGGGAAGTCGGTGGAGGCCGAGCGGCGGCTCGAGGCGTTCCCCGATGTGCTGTACGTCGCCACCGGGGGGTCGCGGAACGGGGACACCGAGTGGGCGTCCCGGGTCTCCGCCCACCGGGAGCGGCGACCGGGGTCATGGCGTACGACCGAGACCTGCGACCTGGTGCCGCTGCTGAAGGACGACGGGGCGCCGCTGTTGATCGACTGTCTGTCGTTGTGGCTGACGGACGCCATGGACGCGGTGGGGGCGTGGGACGACGCCGAGTGGGCCGACGGCGGGGAGCGGGAACTGCGGGCGCGGGTACGGGACTTGACGGAGGCGGTACGGGGCACCCGGCGGACCGTGGTCGCCGTGTCGAACGAGGTGGGCTCCGGTATCGTGCCGGCCACCGCGTCCGGGCGCCGCTACCGGGACGAACTCGGGCGACTGAACGCGGCGTTCGCGACCGAGTGCGAGCAGGTGGTGCTGGTGGTGGGGGGGCAGGCGTTGGTGCTACGGGGTTGAGACGGCGGGGGGGTGGCTCTGCGCGCCCTGACTGTCCACGCTCGGGGACTTCGGGGGCGGGGACTGTGGGGTCGGGGAGCGCGGGGCCGGGGAGCGCGGGGCCGGGGAGCGCGGGGCCGGGGAGCGCGGGGCCGGATCTACGGGCTCTGGGACCGCGAATCCGGGGAGCGCGGGGCCGGGGAGCGCGGGGCCGGATCTACGGGCTCTGGGACCGCGAATCCGGGGACTGCGCGCTCGGGGACTCCGGGTCCGGGGACTACAGGTCCGGGGACTCGGCGCGCCGGGCCACCGCGCTCGGGACCTCGGCACCGCGGGTCTCCGTGCTCCGCGCCTTCGCACCCCGGACCTCGGCACCTCGGGCCTCCGCACGCCGGACCTCTGCACCCCGGACCTCGGCACCTCGGGCCTCTGCACCCCGGGCCTCGGCACCCCGGACTTCCGCACCACAGCCCTCCGCACCACAGCCCTCCGCACCCCGGGCCTCCGCACCACAGCCCTCCGCACCAGACGCCTCCCCACCCCGGACCTCCGCACCACAGGCCTCCGCCCCGCAAGCCTCCCTACTCCGCACCTCCTCCCCCCGCACCCCCCTGCTCCATGTCTCCGTGTCCTTGCGGGCGATCACCCGGTATGTACTCGCGAAGGGGGTGCCGGCGAGGAGGAGGGCCAGGGCGTGGTCGAGGGCTCTTGCGGTGGGGAGCAGGGTGCGGGGCAGGCGGGTCGTCGCGCGGGGCGGGACGTGCGCGGATCTGCGGGCGGTGGCGATGATCGTGCAGCCCTGGGACTCCAGTTCGGCGCGGGGGTCGTCCGGGGACTCCACCAGGAGGTGGCCGCCGGGGCGCAGGACGGCGAGGGCCGCCTGGAGTTCGTCGGGGTCCGCAGGACGGTTCAGCAGGCTGACCACGTCGTAGCGGGCACGGAGGCGGGCCGTGATGTGCGGGTCCGTCAGACGGCCGACGTGGCCTTCCTCCAGGCGTTCGACCGCCTGGGCGTACAGCACGCGGGAGGTGCGGTCCACGCCGTCGAAGGCCGTGTAGGGGAAGTAGCTTCGCGCCGCCTCCGGGAAGTCCGCGTCCCCGGTCTCGACGTCCAGCCAGCTCTCCGGCTCGGGGAACGGCAGCATCACGCGGGCGGTGGAGCGAAGACGCCGTACGGAAGGGGCGGTTGGTGCGGTCATGGCAGCTCCCGTGGGCGTGCGGCAATTCGCTATAAAACGGAACGTATGGGATCGGGATCTTGGGTGCAATGACGTCATGGCCCCGTGGCGCCGCCGTGTTCGATCAGGGCCGGTACTGTTCGGCGAATGAGCTCGCTTAATCTCGACGACTTCACCGATCTGATCGAGCGCCCCGACGGCGGGGTGCGTCGCGACGCCGAGGCGCGCAGGGAGCGTCAGATCGTGCCGCCCGGGGCGCTGGGCCGCCTCGACGACCTGGGCGAGTGGCTGGCCGCGGCGCAGTCGGCCGTGCCGGTACGGCCGATCGAACGGCCGCGGGTCGTGCTGTTCGCCGGTGACCACGGGATCGCTGGACTGGGCGTCTCGGGGCGGCCCGCGGGCAGCGCCTCGGAGCTGGTGCGGGAGGTCCTGGCGGGCGGCCGTCCGGTGTCGGTCCTCGCGCGACGGCTGGGTGTGCCGGTGCGGGTCGTCGACATGGCGCTGGACTGCGATCCGGCCGAGCTGCCGGAGGACGTCGTACGGCATCGGGTGCGGCGCGGGAGCGGTCGTATCGATGTCGAGGACGCGTTGACGCTGGAGGAGGCGGAGGCCGCCTTCCGGGCCGGGGTCGCGGTGGCCGACGAGGAGGCCGACTCCGGTACGGATCTCGTGGTGCTCGGCGATGTGAGCGTGGGCGGGACCACGGCGGCGGGGGTGCTGGTCGCCGCGCTGTGCGGGACGGACGCGTCCGTCGTCACCGGGCGAGGCGGGACCGGGATCGACGATCTCGCGTGGATGCGGAAGTGTGCGGCGATCCGGGACGCGCTCAGGCGGGCGCGGCCGGTGCTCGGGGACCAGCTGCAGCTGCTCGCGACGGTCGGCGGGGCCGACCTCGCGGCGATCACGGGCTTTCTGCTGCAGAGCGCGGTGCGGAAGCTGCCCGTGGTACTGGACGGGGTGGTCGTGGCCGCGTGTGCGCTGGTGGGCCAGCGGATCGCGTTCCGGGCGCCGGACTGGTGGCTGGCCGGGCAGAACAGCGGGGAGCCGGGGCAGACGAAGGCCCTGGACCGGATGGCCCTGGAGCCGCTGCTCGACCACGGGGTGACGGTCGGGGAGGGGGCAGGTGGGCTGTTGGCACTGCCGCTGGTGCAGGCCGCGGCGGCGCTGGCCGCTGAGCTGCCCGAGAAGCCTGAGGTGTCCGAAGAGGAGCCGGAGAAGGTGTCCGGGGAGGAACCGGAGAAGGTGTCCGAGGAGGAGTAGTCCGGGACGGGTGGGTGCCCTTGCGACGCAAACGGCGGCGCAAAGGGCATGATCGCCCTTCATGGGAGATGTCCGGGTTGCCCCCCTTCCGAATGTCCGGTCCACCACCGCGTCCAGGCGGGCCGCCGGGTTCGCCGTCTGGTATCTGCGGGTCATCGCGTTCGTGAACTTCCTCAGCGCGGTGTGGGTCTCGCTGGGGCAGGACGTGCGGCGGCACAACCAGGAGGACTACTTCACGCCGTATCTGCTGACGGCGGGCTTCGCGTCCGGGGTGTTCACGGCCTTCCTCGCCATCACCATGCGGCGGCGCAAGCGCGCGGCGTGGATCCTGAACCTGGTGCTCTCCGGGGCGTTCCTCGCGCTGTTCGTCCTCGCGATGGCGTTCCCGGAGATCCGGCGGTACGCGCAGAACTGGATCTCGCTGGCCCTGACCGCCGCGTTCGTGGGCGCGCTGCTGGTCGGGCGGCGGGAGTTCTACGCCAAGGGTGACCGGTCCAACCCGAGGCTCGCCGCGGCCGTCGGCGTGGGCGGACTGCTCGTGTCCTCGCTGCTGGCCGCGCTGCTGGTGACCGTCACCAACGAGGCGTCGAGGTCGTCGAGTTTCGGAGAGCGGTGGTGGTACGGCACCCTGCGGCTGGTCTCCGTCGCCGCCGACGACTCCCGCTTCGACGGGATCTCGACGCCGAACTGGGTCAACGTCGCCATCAACGTGCTCAGCACCATCCTCGTCCTGGCCGTCTTCTACGCCGCCTTCCGCTCCCGGCGGGCCGTCGACCCGCTCACCGAGGACGACGAGCGGCGCCTGAGGAAACTCCTCGACCGGCACGGCGAGCGGGACTCACTCGGGTACTTCGCGCTGCGCCGGGAGAAGAGCGTCGTGTGGTCGCCGACCGGGAAGGCCGCCGTGACCTACCGGGTCGTCGGCGGGGTCTCGCTGGCCTCCGGCGATCCGATCGGCGACCCGGAGGCCTGGCCGGGGGCGATCGAGCCGTGGCTCGCCGAGGCGCGGGCGCACGGGTGGCTGCCGGCGGTGATGGGCGCCGGCGAGGACGCGGGGACGGTGTACGCGCGGCACGGCCTGGACGCGCTGGAGCTGGGCGACGAGGCGATCGTCGAGGTCGCCGAGTTCACCTTGGAGGGGCGGGCGATGCGGACCGTCCGGCAGGCCTACAACCGGGTCGGGCGGGCCGGGTACACCGTGCGGATCCGACGCCACGAGGACATCCCGGCCGAGGAGATGGAAGCACTCGTACGGCGGGCCGACGACTGGCGTGACGGGGCCACCGAGCGGGGGTTCAGCATGGCGCTGGGGCGGCTCGGGGATCCGGGGGACGGCCGGTGCGTGGCCCTGGAGTGCAGTGACGGCGAGGGTGAGCTGAAGGCGGTGCTGTCCTTCGTGCCGTGGGGGCCGCACGGGCTGTCGCTCGACCTCATGCGCCGGGACCGCGACTCCGACAACGGCCTCATGGAGTTCATGGTCATCGAGCTGCTGAACCGGGCCCGGGAGATCCAGGTCACCCAGGTTTCGCTCAACTTCGCCATGTTTCGTTCCGTCTTCGAACGTGGGGCGCGTCTTGGCGCCGGGCCGGTGCTGCGGCTGTGGCGGTCGCTGCTCAGCTTCTTCTCCCGCTGGTGGCAGATCGAGTCGCTGTACCGGGCCAACGCCAAGTACCGGCCCATCTGGGAGCCGCGGTTCCTGCTCTTCGAGAAGAGCGCGGACCTGCCGCGCATCGGGATCGCCTCGGCGCGTGCGGAGGGGTTCCTGGAGGTGCCGGGGCTGCCGGGGTGGCTGCGGCGCCGGGAGCACCTGAGTACGCACAGATGAGGACCAGGGGATGACGAGGATCGCCCGTTGGGCGCGCGCGGAGTGGGGGCGGCTGTACGTCACCGTGCGCGAGCCGCTGCTCCGGCGGAGGTGGCGGGCGGTACCCCTGGCGCTGACGGCCATCTGTCTGACGGCGGTCCTGCACATCGTGCACAGCCAGTCGTGGGGCTACGGCTTCGTCCAGGACGTGGGTGCCGTACGCGCCGCGGACCCGCTGTGGCTGGCGCTCCTGCGCACTCCCCTGTCCCTGTTCGTACCGGCTCTGGACCTGCCGGTGTGGGGTGCGCTGGCACAGATCCTGTTCGTGTTCGGGATCGCCGAGATCTGTCTGGGCCGGTGGCGGACGCTCGCGCTGGCGTACGCGGCCACGCTCGCCGGGACGCTGTACGCGCGCGTGGGCATCTGGCTGGGCCCGGACAACCCGTTCGGCCTGCACGCCTCGGACGCCCACGTCGTCGACACCGGCCCCTCGGCAGCCGTGGTGGGCCTCGCCGTCTTCCTCGGCCTGCGCTACGGCGCCCGGGTCACCGCGGGTGCCGTGATCGCGGCGATGGTGGCCGAGGTCCTGGTGAAGGAGAACCTCGCCGGCCGGGAACACCTGGCAGCGATCGCGGTGATGCTGCTGCTGTGCGGTATCTCTGCGATCCGCCGACGCTCCGAGAAACGGTCCGCCACAGCCCTCCCGCCCAGGCCGTCCGGAGCCGAGCACCAGCGCCGGAGTCCGGGCCGACAGCGATAGAGGGAAGGCGACCGGGCGGGACAGCAGCGGCGGGCGGGGGTGGTCAGCGGGGTGCGGCGGGGGCCGGCCTGCGGTGCCTGCCGCCCGTACACCGCCCCCGGCATCCGCATGCGCCGCCTGCCGCCGAACACCGCACAGCGCCCCCCGGCCACACCTCAACGGTGTTCCGCGGCCGGCGTCGGGTCCGGTTTGCCGCCGATCAGGTCCTGGAATCTGCGGCGCGGGCCCGACCAGCGTCTGTCTCGGCGGTAGGAGCGCAGGATGGACCGGGCGCGGGCGCGTGGGCGGCGGGTGTAGAAGCGGCGGGCCCAGGGCGAGCCGGGGCGGGCCAGCCGGATCACGCCGATGAGGCCGACCAGCGGCACGATCACGCTGAAGATCGCCATCCGGGCCTTGCCCTTGAGCAGCACGACGATCGCGAAGAGGAAGTTGACCACCACACTGGTGATGACACCCCCGCGATCCTGGGCCTCCTCCTGCGTCACGTCGTTGACACCGAACGGCGAGAACCCCGCGAGCACCAGTCCGACCAACGCGGCGGTGAGGACGACCACCTCGACACTCTTGCGGCCCTCCTCGCTCCAGTACACGTCGTCGAGGTGCAGGATCAGCGCGAACTCGTCCAGCACCAGACCCGCGCCGATCCCGAACACGACCGCGCACACCGCCGCCCCGAATCCGTGCCGCCCGCTCACGACGGCACCGAAGCCGCCCACGAGCGTGAGCACCACCCCGGGAACCACGTGGTGGATGTGCACCCCGCCGGAACTGACGTTGCCGAACGGCCCCTTGCCCGCCCGGATGAGCCGGGTCACACACCGGGTGATCAGGAAGGTCAGCACGAACGCCGTCAGCGCGAGGAGCAGCGGCAGCTTGCCGGGTTCGACGATGTTGCGGTCCAGCCAATGGCCCATGCTTCCAGTCTCACGGGGCCGGGGGTGGGCCGCCCGACGGCTACGGCGTCCGGGCTACCCTGCGGACGTGTCCATGACCCCGCCCCCGCTCGACGGCCTCCGCTTCGCCTTCGGCACGCTCAGCGTGCTCCCCGTGAAGGTGACCCGCTGGGACCGGGAGGCGGCACGCGGCGGCATGCTGTGCGCCCCGCTGGTCGGGGTGGCGCTGGGCGGTCTGTCGGCCGCGGCCGGCCTGCTGCTGCTGTTCCTGGGCGTCTCCGAGCTTCTCGCCGCCATCGCCACGGTCGCGGTACCCGCGGTCCTCACCCGGGGCCTCCACCTCGACGGCCTCGCGGACACCGCCGACGGCCTGGGCAGCGGCAAGCCCGCCGAGGACGCGCTGCGGATCATGAAGCAGTCGGACATCGGCCCGTTCGGGGTCATCACCCTCGTCCTCGTGCTGTTCGCCCAGGTGGCGGCCCTGACGCAGGTGTACGACGGCTCGTGGGCCCGAGGTGCCGTGGCGGCGGTCGTCTCGGCGACGGCCGCCCGCCTGGCCCTGACCCTGGCGGCCCGTACCGGCGTGCCGGCGGCGCGTCCGGAGGGGCTCGGCGCGGCGGTGGCGGGTGTCGTGCCGGTACGGGGTGCGGTGCTGGTGGCCGCCGCGGTGACCCTGGGTGCGGCCGGAGCGGGCGCGCTCTTCGGGTCGTACGACGTCGTCCGTACGGTCCTCGCGGTCGCCGCCGCCGTGGCCGCGGCCGAACTTCTGCTGCGGCACTGCACGCGCCGCTTCGGCGGGGTGACCGGGGATGTGTTCGGGGGGCTCGCGGAGACGGCGGCGACGGCGACGCTGGTGATCCTCTCGATGAGCTTCTAGCAGGCCTCGCGCCACACCCCGAGCTCGTACTTCTTCAGCATCGAACTCAGCTTCAGGCGGCGGGACTCGGTGCAGAAGCGGCTGGTCGGGAGCTCGTACTCGACGTGGAACACCGCCTTGTCCGCCTTGATGAACGGCGCCATGTCCCCGCACTCGTCGTACTGCGCGCACTGCTCGTTGACCGCGAAGTCGAAGTCGCCGACCAGTCGGGGGATCTGGTCGAGGTCGTTCTTCAGGCCGACCGACATGCCGCGGTCGTGGGCCAGGCGCGCGATCAGCCGGTTGTAGCGGAGCTGGTCCGCCGCCGTCAGCTTGAAGCCCGTGCGGTTCTTGTAGCCGTCCATGTTGTCGGGCTCGACCGCGTCGAAGCCCTTCTCACGGCACATGTCGAGGCGGTCCGCCATCAGCGGTTCCAGGACGTCGGTGGCGCGGATGTCGAGCCAGCGCTCCCCCTCCCAGCCGTTGCCGCGCCCGATCACCGACTTGGGGAACTTGCCGGCGTCGGGGCGCCAGTCCTCGAACGCGCCCGTGGAGAGGTAGCAGATGACCTTGCGGCCCTTGTCGTGCAGAGCGGACACCACCGTCCCGGACTGGTCGAAACCGTCGATGTCGTAGACCGGCACGTCCACGGAGGTGTCGACGCGGCCGGTCAGCTGCCACTGCCAGGCGATGCCAGGACGGGGCCGCCAGCGGGAGTCGCCGGGCTTGGAGTCGTGGGTCGTCGAGCATCCCGTCACCAGGAGGAGCAGAGCGACGAACAGGAGGGGGCGTTTCAAGGGTGGGCTCCAGGGCGTGCGGAACGAGCGACGGCCGCCCCGAGCGTAGGCTCTTCCCGGGTGGTCGCCGACAGGGGTGAAGGCCCCGATCGGGATCCGTTTTCGGACACGAAATAGGGTCGGCCGTCGGGCCCGGTCGACCCACCCTCTCGACCCAGTCAAACTTCACATCGGAAGCGAGAACTCACCACCGTGACTGCTCTGACTCTCAGCACCTCCGCGGCGCCCGGCCTGCGGGCCGACGCGATCGTGATCGGTGTCGCCAAGGGCGCGAAGGGCCCGGTCGTGCCGGGCGCCGAATCCGTGGACAAGGCCTACGACGGCAAGCTCGTCGGCCTCCTGGAGACCCTCGGTGCCTCCGGCGCCGAGGGCGAGGTGACGAAGCTGCCCGCGCCGTCCGGTCTCAAGGCCCCCCTCGTGGTGGCGGTGGGCCTGGGCGCCGAGCCCGAGAAGGACTCCTCCTTCGCCGCGGAGGCGCTGCGCAAGGCCGCCGGTGTCGCCGCCCGCGCCCTGGTCGGCTCGAAGAAGGCGGCGTTCGTGCTGCCGCTGGGTGACGCCGCCGATGTCGGCGCGGTCGCCGAGGGCGTGCTGCTCGGGGCGTACTCCTTCGACGCCTACAAGGAGAACGCGTCTTCGAAGAACGACGCCAGGGCGAAGAACGGCAAGGCGCCGCTCGCCGAGGCCGCGCTGCTCGGCGGCAAGCCGCGGGACGCCGCGCACAAGGCCGCGCTCGCCCGGGCCGTCGCGGTCGCCGAGGAGCTCAACCGCGCGCGCGACCTCATCAACATGCCGCCGAACGACCTGAACCCCGAGGCCTTCGCCGCGATCGTGCAGACCGCGGGCAAGGAGCACGGCCTCAAGGTGCAGGTGCTCGACGTGAAGGCCCTGGAGAAGGGCGGCTACGGCGGCATCCTCGGCGTCGGCGCGGGGTCGACGTCGGGGCCGCGGCTGGTGAAGCTGTCGTACACCTCGTCCAAGGCGAAGAAGCACCTCGCGCTGGTCGGCAAGGGGATCACGTACGACTCGGGCGGCATCTCGCTGAAGCCCGCGGGTCACAACGAGACGATGAAGTGCGACATGAGCGGGGCGGCGGCGGTGTTCGCGGCCGTGGTCTCGGCCGCGCGGCTGGGTCTCGACGTCAATGTGACCGGGTGGCTGGCGCTGGCCGAGAACATGCCGTCGGGGTCCGCGACGCGGCCCGGTGACGTGCTGCGGATGTACAGCGGCAAGACGGTGGAGGTGCTGAACACCGACGCCGAGGGTCGTCTCGTGCTGGCGGACGCGCTGTGGGCGGCGTCGGCGGAGAGGCCGGACGCGATCGTGGACGTGGCGACGCTGACCGGGGCGATGATGCTGGCGCTGGGCAACCGGACGTTCGGGATCATGTCGAACGACGACGCGTTCCGTACGGCGGTGTACGAGGCCGCGGAAGAGGTCGGGGAGCCTGCGTGGCCGATGCCGCTTCCCGAGCACCTGCGCAAGGGGATGGACTCTCCCACCGCCGACATCGCGAACATGGGTGAGCGGATGGGCGGCGGACTGGTCGCGGGGCTTTTCCTGCGGGAGTTCGTCGGTGAGGGGATCACCTGGGCGCACCTCGACATCGCGGGGCCCGCGTTCAACGACGGGGGGCCGTTCGGGTACACGCCGAAGGGTGGGACGGGGTCCGCGGTGCGTACGTTGGTGCGGCTCGCCGAGTTGACTGCCTCGGGTGACCTGGGCTGATGACCGCCTAGGAGCTCGGCTCCTGAGGGGCGTGGGCGGCTGCGGGCCGGTTGTGGCTTGTCGCGCAGTTCCCCGCGCCCCTAGGTGTGTCACCGTGCCCCTCCTTGAAGGTCTCACTACGTCTCGCTTTCTCATGTGAGCGTGTGGTGTCTCACACCCCGGCCCGGCGTCTCGTTCAGTGCTGACAAGTGCGAAGATGGGGCTCGGCAGGACAGGGCCCCCACCACAGGGCCGAAGAAAGAGCGGCCGGACACCAGCCGCCGCGCGGTCACTGCAGACCGGCGTACGGCGCACATGCATGGAGGACGTGACGTGGCGAACGACGCCAGCACCGTTTTCGACCTAGTGATCCTCGGCGGTGGTAGTGGCGGTTACGCCGCGGCCCTGCGCGGGGCGCAGCTGGGCCTGGACGTCGCCCTGATCGAGAAGGACAAGGTCGGCGGCACCTGCCTGCACCGAGGGTGCATCCCCACCAAGGCCCTGCTGCACGCGGGCGAGATCGCCGACCAGGCCCGCGAGAGCGAGCAGTTCGGTGTGAAGACCACCTTCGAGGGCATCGACATCGCCGGGGTCCACAAGTACAAGGACGGCGTGATCGCCGGCCTGTACAAGGGCCTGCAGGGACTTGTCGCCTCCCGGAAGGTGACGTACATCGAGGGCGAGGGGCGCCTCTCTTCCCCCACCTCCGTCGACGTGAACGGCCAGCGCGTCCAGGGCCGCCACATCCTGCTGGCGACCGGCTCCGTGCCGAAGTCGCTGCCGGGCCTGGAGATCGACGGCAACCGGATCATCTCCTCGGACCACGCCCTCGTCCTGGACCGGGTGCCGAAGTCGGCGATCGTCCTCGGCGGCGGTGTCATCGGCGTCGAGTTCGCCTCCGCCTGGAAGTCCTTCGGGACCGACATCACCATCATCGAGGGCCTCAAGCACCTCGCCCCCCTCGAGGACGAGAACTCCTCCAAGCTTCTTGAGCGCGCGTTCCGCAAGCGCGGCATCAAGTTCAACCTGGGCACCTTCTTCTCGAAGGCCGAGTACACCCAGGACGGTGTCAAGGTCACCCTCGCCGACGGCAAGGAGTTCGAGGCCGAGCTGCTGCTGGTGGCCGTCGGCCGCGGGCCCGTCTCCGCCGGTCTCGGCTACGAGGAGCAGGGCGTCGCGATGGACCGCGGCTACGTCCTGGTCGACGAGTACATGCGCACCAACGTCCCGACCGTCTCCGCCGTCGGCGACCTGGTCCCCACGCTCCAGCTCGCGCACGTCGGCTTCGCCGAGGGCATCCTGGTTGCGGAGCGTCTGGCCGGTCTGAAGACCGTTCCGATCGACTACGACGGTGTCCCGCGGGTGACCTACTGCCACCCCGAGGTCGCCTCCGTGGGCATCACCGAGGCCAAGGCCAAGGAGATCTACGGCGCGGACAAGGTCGTCGCCCTGAAGTACAACCTCGCGGGCAACGGCAAGAGCAAGATCCTGAACACCTCGGGCGAGATCAAGCTCGTCCAGGTCAAGGACGGTGCCGTGGTCGGCGTCCACATGGTCGGCGACCGCATGGGCGAGCAGGTCGGCGAGGCCCAGCTGATCTACAACTGGGAGGCGCTGCCCGCCGAGGTCGCGCAGCTCATCCACGCCCACCCGACGCAGAGCGAGGCGCTCGGCGAGGCCCACCTGGCACTGGCCGGCAAGCCGCTGCACTCGCACGACTGACCCTCGGTCGAGACGCGACTCCGCGACTCAGCGACGACCCAGACTTCCGCAATTTCGTAAGGAGCAACCGAAACCATGGCGGTTTCCGTAACCCTTCCGGCGCTCGGCGAGAGCGTCACCGAGGGCACCGTCACCCGCTGGCTGAAGGCCGAGGGTGAGCGCGTAGAGGCCGACGAGCCACTGCTCGAGGTGTCGACCGACAAGGTCGACACCGAGATCCCCTCCCCCGCCGCCGGCGTCCTGGCCTCCATCAAGGTCGCCGAGGACGAGACGGTCGAGGTCGGCGCCGAGCTGGCCGTGATCGACGACGGCACCGGCGCCCCGGCCGCTGCCCCGGCACCGGCCGCCGAGCCGGTCGCCGAGCCCGCCCCCGAGCCGGCCGCGGCCGCGCCCTCCACCGAGCAGGTCGCCCCGGCGCCCGCTCCCACCGCCGAGGCCGCCTCCGGCGGCGGTTCCGCCGAGGGCACGGACGTCGTCCTGCCCGCGCTCGGCGAGTCCGTCACCGAGGGCACCGTGACCCGGTGGCTGAAGGAGGTCGGCGAGGAGGTCGCGGAGGACGAGCCCCTGCTCGAGGTCTCCACCGACAAGGTCGACACCGAGATCCCGTCGCCCGCCGCCGGTGTGCTGCTGGAGATCGTGGTCGGCGAGGACGAGACCGCCGAGGTCGGCGCGAAGCTCGCCGTCATCGGCGCCCCCGGTGCGGCTCCGGCCGCTGCCCCGGCCCCCGCGGCTCCGGCTCCGGCTGCTGAGGCCCCGGCGCCCGCCCCGGCTCCCGCGCCCGCCCCTGCGGCTCCGGCGCCCGCTCCGGCTCCGGCTCCGGCTCCGGTCCAGGCCGCTGCCCCGGCTCCGGCCGCCCCGGCGCCCGCGCCGGCCGCTCCGGCTCCCGTCACCCCGGCCCCGGCTCCCGCCGCGACCTCCGGTGACGACGGCGCCTATGTGACCCCGCTGGTGCGCAAGCTCGCCGCCGAGCACGGCGTCGACCTCGCCGCCGTCAAGGGCACCGGCGTCGGTGGCCGTATCCGCAAGCAGGACGTCGTCGCCGCCGCCGAGGCCGCGAAGGCCGCCGCCGCTGCTCCGGCTCCCGCCGCTGCCGCCCCGGCTGCCGCCGCCAAGAAGGCGCCTGCCCTGGAGGCCTCCCCGCTCCGCGGCCAGACCGTCAAGATGCCCCGCATCCGCAAGGTCATCGGCGACAACATGGTCAAGGCGCTGCACGAGCAGGCTCAGCTGTCCTCGGTCGTCGAGGTCGATGTCACGCGTCTGATGAAGCTCCGTGGCCGGGCGAAGGACTCCTTCGCCGCGCGCGAGGGCGTCAAGCTCTCCCCGATGCCGTTCTTCGTCAAGGCAGCGGCCCAGGCCCTGAAGGCGCACGCGCCCATCAACGCCAAGATCAACGAGGGCGAAGGCACGATCACCTACTTCGACACCGAGAACATCGGTATCGCGGTGGACTCCGAGAAGGGCCTGATGACCCCGGTCATCAAGCACGCGGGCGACCTCAACATCGCCGGCATCGCGAAGGCCACGGCGGAGCTGGCCGGCAAGGTCCGCGCCAACAAGATCACGCCCGACGAGCTGTCCGGCGCGACCTTCACCATCTCCAACACCGGTTCGCGCGGCGCGCTCTTCGACACGATCATCGTGCCGCCGGGCCAGGTCGCGATCCTCGGCATCGGTGCCACGGTCAAGCGCCCGGCGGTCATCGAGACCGAGGAGGGCACGGTCATCGGCATCCGCGACATGACCTACCTGACCCTCTCCTACGACCACCGTCTGGTGGACGGCGCCGACGCGGCCCGTTACCTGACCGCGGTCAAGGCGATCCTGGAGGCGGGCGAGTTCGAGGTCGAGCTCGGCCTGTAAGCCACCTGCTGTGCGTCGCGGTGCCCCCGTCCGGAGTTCTCGGACGGGGGCACCGTCGTCTCACCGGGGCGTCAGCGGCTTGTCCGACCAGCCCCACAGCTCCTCCACCCACACGTTCGGGACGGACAACTTGGGCGCCGGCGTGAGTCCCTTCGTGCGGTACGCCTTCAGCACGTCGTAGGTGGCGTCCAGGCAGTCCCGGGAGGTGAGCTTGCCGGTCCTCGGGTCGACGCCGACGAGGAAGCCGCGCGCCTCGACCGTACGGATCATGGCCCGGGCGCTGTTCACGGCGTGGGTCGAGGACTTCGTGCAGCGGTAGCGGCTGTAGGGGTGCTCGGAGGTGCCGGGGTAGTGCATGTCCGTGGACATCTCGCTGAGCATGCGGTCGTACGACCCCTCCGCGTGCCAGGCGCCGATGTCGCCGCCCGGCGGGGTGTACAGCTTCCCGCTGGGGTTCTCGACGGCGCCGTAGACCCAGCGGCCGGTGCCCGGGACCTTGAAGCCCCAGCCGACGTGGCCGAACTTCTGGGCGCCGTCCGGCTTGATGAACACGCAGGCGGCGCCGCTGCTCCGGGCCGCGCCCGCCATGCCCGTGATCGCTTCCGTGCTGCCCGGTGTCGTCTCCGCGGTCGCCCGCGCGGCCGGCTGTCCGCAGCCCGCCACGCCGACGAGCGCGCCGATCACGGCCGCGACCGCCAGTCCCCGTCGTCCCCCGATGTTCATGCGTCCCCCTGTGGTGCGAAGGGGCGCCCCGCGCGGGAACCCCTGACCAACGCGACACGCCTGGAGGCGGTGGGGTTCCGTGTCTTGACAGAAGTCGTGCGGCTGGGAGCGTGTAAGCCTCGTCTCACCTGCATGAAAGCGCCCCCGTGCGCCCCTCCCGGACCAGCCCTCGGCCTTATTGTCTTTACGTCAAACGCCCTTAAGGAGCTCTCATGACCGCGCCCGTCGTCCACTCGCTGCGCGAACAGATCCGCGAGCACATCGTGGAGGGGATCGTCAGCGGGCGCTGGCAGCCGGGCGAGCGGATCGTGGAGCGCCGGATCGCGACCGAGCTGGAGGTCAGCCAGACGCCGGTGCGGGAGGCGCTGCGCGAGCTGGAGTCGCTGCGGCTGATCGAGTCGGCGCCGAACAAGGGCGTCCGGGTGCGGAACCTGACGGCGGCCGACCTGGAGGAGAGCTACCCGGTCCGGGCCGGCCTGGAGGCGATCGCTGCGGAGCTGGCGGCGGAGCGGCTGGCGCAGGACTGCTCGGCCCTGGAGCCGCATGTCGCCGCGCTGTACGAGGCGGACCGCGAGTCGGACGGCACCGGGCAGGTGCGGCACACGGTGGGCTTCCACCGGGAGATGGTCCGGGCGGCGGGCAACTCGGTGCTGCTGCACACCTGGGAAGGGCTCGGCATCGAGGTCTTCACGGCCCTGTCGATCCGCTGGCTGGGCACGGTCCAGCAGTCGTACGCGGAGGAGCACGAGGAGCTGGTGGCGGCGTTCAAGCGCCGGGACCCGCGGATCCCAGAGATCGTGAAGGCGCATGTCCTGGGGTGCGCGCCGAGGGCCTGACACAGGCGAGCAGACCCACGCTCACCTGCGGAAACCCTTCGAAAACAAGGCACCCGGTGTCGCCACCTGAGACACCCCGTGCCTACTTTCTCGGAATCGAGAAGTTTTGCCCTTCAACCCTTTGATCGATCATCGATCAGGGAGTTAGAGTCGCCGACGGGCTTCTACCGAGGCCCCACTGCCCTGTCCTGCCAAAGACCAAGGGCACCCCCCTTCGACTGAGGAAGGCGGCGACATGACCGACCCCAACGCCATCCAGCCGAGCGAGCTCGACCAGCTCCCCGACCGGGACCCCGAGGAGACCGCCGAATGGCAGGCCTCCCTGGACGCGGTCGCCAAGGCGGCCGGCCCGCACCGTGCCGCGTACCTGATGCGCCGCACGCTGGAGAGGGCGGAGGGCAACGGCATCGCGCTGCCGAAGCTCCTCGAGACGGACTACGTCAACACCATCCCCACCTCCGCCGAGCCGGGCCTGCCCGGTGACCCGGCGATGGAGACCCGCATCACCGCGTGGAACCGCTGGAACGCGGCCGCGATGGTCACCCGCGGCTCCAAATACGGCGTCGGCGGCCACATCGCCACCTTCGCCTCCGCGGCCTGGCTCTACGAGACCGGCTTCAACCACTTCTTCAAGGGCAAGGAGGCCGACGGGTCCGGCGACCAGCTCTACATCCAGGGCCACGCCTCCCCCGGCATCTACGCCCGCGCCTTCCTCGACGGCCGCCTGGACGAGCACCAGCTCGACCACTTCCGCCGCGAGTCCGGCGGCAACGGCCTCCCGTCGTACCCGCACCCCCGCCGCCTGCCCTGGCTGTGGGAGTTCCCGACGGTGTCGATGGGCCTCGGCCCGCTCTCCGCGATCTACCAGGCGCGCTTCAACCGCTACCTGGCGGCCCGCGGCATCAAGGACGTCTCGCAGTCCCACGTCTGGGCCTTCCTCGGCGACGGCGAGATGGACGAGCCGGAGTCGACCGCGGCACTCGCACTGGCTTCGCGCGAGGGCCTCGACAACCTCACCTTCGTCATCAACTGCAACCTGCAGCGCCTCGACGGCCCGGTCCGCGCGAACTTCAAGATCGTGCAGGAGCTGGAGGCCCAGTTCCGCGGCGCCGGCTGGAACGTCATCAAGACGCTGTGGGGCTCCGCCTGGGACGAGCTGTTCCAGCTCGACACCACGGGCGCGCTGGTACGGCGGCTCCGCGAGGTGCCGGACGCGCAGGTGCAGACGTACCAGACGCGCGACGCCGCCTACATCCGCCAGGACTTCTTCGGCAAGGACCCGGCGCTCGTCGAGATGGCGAAGCTGCTGTCCGACGACAAGATCCTCGAGTGTTTCCACCTCTCGCGCGGTGGCCACGAGGCGCGCAAGGTGTACGCCGCCTACAAGGCCGCCGTCGAGTTCAAGGGCGCGCCGACCGTGATCCTGGCCCAGACGGTCAAGGGCCACACCCTCGGCGAGGGCTTCGCGTCGAAGAACGCCAACCACCAGATGAAGAAGCTGACGGTGGACGAGTTCAAGACCATGCGCGACCTGCTTGAACTGCCCATCAGGGACAGCGACTTCGTCGACGGCGTGGTCCCCTACGGCCACCCGGGCGCCGACTCCCCCGAGGTCCGCTACCTCCAGGAGCGCCGCGCGGCTCTCGGCGGCCCCGCCCCGGCCCGCCGCGTCCACCCGGTGGCGCCGCTCCCCGCCCCCGCCGAGAAGGCCTTCGCCTCCTTCGACAAGGGCTCGGGCTCCCAGAACGTGGCCACCACCATGGCCTTCGTCCGGCTCGTCAAGGACCTGGTCCGCGACAAGGAGACCGGCAAGCGCTGGGTGCCGATCGTCCCCGACGAGGCGCGCACCTTCGGCATGGAGAGCCTCTTCCCGTCCCTGGGCATCTACTCCCCCAAGGGCCAGACGTACGAGCCGGTCGACCGCGACCAGCTGATGTACTACAAGGAGGCCAAGAACGGCCAGATCCTCAACGAGGGGATCACCGAGGCCGGTTCGATGGCCGACTTCATCGCCGCGTCCACCGCGTACGCGACGCACGGCGAAGCGATGATCCCGTTCTACATCTTCTACTCGATGTTCGGCTGGCAGCGCACGGCCGACCAGATGTGGCAGCTCGGCGACCAGCTGGGCCGCGGCTTCCTGGTCGGCGCGACGGCGGGCCGCACGACCCTGACGGGCGAGGGCCTGCAGCACGCCGACGGCCACTCCCCCGTCATCGCCGCGACGAACCCGGCGGCGCTGTCGTACGACCCGGCGTTCGCGTACGAGGTCGCGACGATCGTGAAGGACGGTCTGCGCCGGATGTACGGCGAGGCAGCCCCGGGTGAGGACCCGAACGTCTTCTACTACCTCACGGTCTACAACGAGCCCATCCCGCAGCCGGCCAAGCCGTCCGGCCCCGGCATCGACGAGGGCATCGTCAAGGGCCTGTACCGCTTCAACACGGCGGAGACGGCGGGCCTGGACGTGGCCGCGGCGAACGCCCCGCGCATCCAGCTGCTGAGCTCCGGCACGGCGATCCACTGGGCCCTGGACGCGCAGAAGTTGCTCGCCGAGGAGTGGGGTGTGGCCGCCGACGTGTGGTCCGCGACCTCCTGGACGGAGCTGCGCCGGGACGCCCTGGAGGCGGACGCGGCCCTGCTGCGCGGCGAGGAGCGGGTGCCGTACGTCCGTCAGGCGCTGCACGGCGCGGAGGGCCCGGTCCTCGCGGTCTCCGACTACATGCGCCAGGTCCCCGACCAGATCGCGCAGTGGGTCGAGCAGGACTGGTCCTCCCTCGGCGCGGACGGCTTCGGCCTCTCCGACACCCGTGAGGGCGCCCGCCGCCACTTCGGCGTCGACGCCGAGTCGGTCGTCGTCGCGGCCCTGGCCCAGCTGGCCCGCCGCGGCGAGGTCAAGGCGACGGCGGTGAAGGAAGCGCGGGAGAAGTACGGGCTGTGAGGGCCTGAGCTTCGATGCTCTCGGCGCTTTCGGCGCTTTCGGCGCTTTCGGCGCTTTCGGCGAAGGGGTACGGCTGCTGCCGTACCCCTTCGTTGTCAGTGGCCCCCGGCATCATGAAGGCATGCGTGCCGCTCGTCTCATCAAGATGGTTCTGCTGCTCCAGTCCCGAACTTCCATGACCGCTGCCGAGCTGGCACGGGAGTTGGAGGTGTCGGAGCGGACGGTGACGCGGGATGCGCAGGCGTTGTCGGAGGCGGGGGTGCCGGTGTACGCCGATCGGGGGCGGGCCGGAGGGTACCGGCTCGTCGGCGGGTACCGGACGCGGCTGACCGGGCTGGGGCGGAGCGAGGCCGAGGCGCTGTTCCTGTCCGGCGTGCCGGGGGCGCTGCGCGAGATGGGGTTGGAGGACGCGGCCTCCGCCGCCCGGCTGAAGGTGTCGGCCGCCCTGATGCCCTCCCTCAGCGACGCCTCCCGTACGGCCGCGCAGCGCTTCCATCTCGACGCGCCGAACTGGTTCACCGAGCCGAAGACGCCCGAACTGCTGCCCGCCGTCGCCGACGCGGTGTGGGACGACCGACGGGTCACCGCGCGTTATCGCAGCCAGGAGGCCGAGGTGGAGCGGGAGCTGGAGCCGTACGGGCTCGTCCTCAAGGCGGGGGTCTGGTACGTGTGCGCGCGGGTCGCGGAGAACGGCTCCTTCCGGGTGTACCGGATCGACCGGTTCACGGCGGTGGAGGCCCGCGTGGACCGCTTCCCGCGTGACGAGGAGTTCGACCTGCCCGGCTTCTGGGCGGAGCGGGCCGAGCAGTTCGCGCGCTCCATCCTGCGGGCCGAGGTGGTGGTACGGCTCTCCGGCGACGGAGTGCGGAGACTGCCGTACGCCGTCGATCCGGCGTCCGCCCGGGAGGCACTGGCGGCGGGCACCCCGGACGAGGACGGCTGGCTGACCGTGACACTTCCCGTGGAGTCCGAGAAGGTCGCCCACTCGCAGCTCACGGGGCTCGGACCGGAGGTGGAGGTGCTGGCGCCGAAGAGCCTGCGGGCGCGTTTCGTCGCCGACGCGGCCCGACTGGGGCGCCTGTACGGGACATAACAATCCGCCGCACTCCACGTGCGCCCCACCCCGCGAGGCCCGATGCTGGACCCGTGATGGACGAGACGGAGTTCTGGGAGCTGGTGGACGCCACCCGCGAGGCCGCCGAGGGCGACCCCGAGGAGCAGGCGGACCTGCTCGTGGACCGGCTCCTGGCGCTGGACCCGGACATGGTCCTCGACTTCGCCCGTCACTTCGAGGCCCGCTACAACCGCGCGTACACGTGGGACCTGTGGGGCGCGGCCTGGATCCTGCTGGACGGGGCCAGCGACGACGCCTTCGACTTCTTCCGGTGCTGGCTGATCGGCCAGGGCCGTGAGGTGTACGAGGGCGCGGTGCACGACCCCGACTCGCTCGCCGACCTCCTGGCCGACTTCGACGAGGAGGTCGACGGCGACGGCGAGGAGCTGGGCTACTCGGCCGACGAGGCCTACGAACAGCTCACCGGCACCGTCGCGCCCGACCTGGGCATCCCGCCCGCGGCCTCCGAGCCACTCGGCGCACCGGTCGACCTGGAGAGCGAGAGCGTACTGGCGGAGCGGTACCCCAAGCTGTGGGAACGCTTCAGGGCCTGAGCTCCGGGTCGAACCGTCCGGCGGCTGGCTCCGTACCCGGCTGCCGTCTGCCGTCTGCCGGCTGCCGTCTGCCGTCTGCCGTCTGCCGACCAGCTCCGCACCCGGCTGTCCGCCCGGCGACCAGCCCCGCACCCGGCAGTCCGCCCACCAACCAGCCCCGCACCCGCCTGTCCGCCCGCCGCTTTGACGAACTGTCTGCTGCTTCGTGCCGGCCGTCCACGGCGTGGCTAGGCATCCATCGCACCTCCGGCCGCGGGTCAGCTCCCCGTCCGCCCACGCTCCGCCGCCCCGACCGCCTGCCCGCCGCTCCGACCACCGGTCAACTCCCCGTCCGACGCCCGTCCACGGCACTGGCCGACCTCCGCTGCTGACCGAACATCCACCGCTCCGATCACCCGCCCACCGCCTTGGCCGACCGTCCGCCGTGTCACGGCCACCGGCCAACTCCCGGTCCAGCCGCCCGTCCACGGCTCTGGCCGACCTCCGTCTCCCTGACCGAACCCAGCGACCCGACCCTGCGCCGCTCAGGCCGCCGTCCCGGCCCTGCGGCGGGTCGTGTCCGTTGGGAGGTAGGCCTGCGTCTGGTCGAGCTTCACCGCGTGGTGCATCGGGGCCGCGTTGGCCTGGTCGAGTGCGTTCGCGGTGACCGCGGCCGGGCCGAGGAGCACGGCCGCGACGGCGCAGACGACCGCCCAGGGGCCGCGGGCGCTGCGGGTGCCCGTGTGACTGCTGTTCATTTCTTCCCCACCTCCAGTCAGTGCGTGTGCATGACGATAGGGCGGCTGTTTCGGCGTGATCCTTGAGTGGCCTACGAGAAACCTGTGAGGCCTCGGACTCTTGACCACCGCCGTGACCCCCGGCTTACCGTGGCCGCCCCGAACAGGAGCACCCCGCCCATGACCAGCCCGTACGTGCGCGAGATCACGCGCGAGGACCATCTCGCCCACCTGCGGCTGCACCCCGACGCGAGCCATCTCCAGATCCCCGAGTGGGCCGACGTGAAGCCCGACTGGCTGGCGGAGAGCGTCGGCTGGTTCGAGGACGACACGCTGGTCGCCACGGCCCTTGTGCTGTACCGGCCGCTGCCCGGCACCCGGCGCTTCCTCGCCTACCTCCCCGACGGACCCGCGATCGACTGGCGGGCCCCGCGCCCCGAACGCCTGCTCGATCCCTTGGTCGCCCATCTGGAGAAGCGCGGCGCGTTCTCGGTCCGGATCGGGCCGCCGGTCGTCGTCCGCCACTGGGAGGCCGACACCGTGACGGCGGGCATCACCGACCCCGGCACCCGCCATCTGCGCGAACTGCCCGCGGCCGGTGTCGACGGCTACGCGCTGGACGCCGGTGAGCGGTTGCGGCAGCTCGGCTGGCGGCGGTGCGCGGAGGACGAGGACAGCGGCTTCGGTCTCGGCCAGCCACGCTACGGCTGTCTCATACCGCTCGCGGGCCGCTCGGTCGACGAGTTGCGGGAGGCTCTCGCCCCCCACTTCGAGCAGTCCCTGCGCACGGCCGAGTCGGCGGGCGTCCGGGTCTCCTGGGGCACGGCCGCCGACCTGCCCGACTTCTACCGCCTCTACGCCCCGACCGCCGCCCGCGACGGCTTCCGGGCCCGGCCCCCGGAGTACTTCCGGCGCATGTGGGAGGCGCTGAACGCCGAGGACTCCGACCGGCTGCGGCTGTATCTCGCCGAGTACGACGGCGAAGTGCTCTCCGCCGCGCTGATGATCAACGTGGGTTCCCGGGTCTGGCACTCCTACGCCGCGTCCGGCCGCCAGGGGCGGGAACTGCGGCCCAGCAGCGCGCTGTTGTGGCGCATGCTGTGCGATGCGCGGGCGGCCGGCGCCGAGACGTACGACCTGCGGTCCGTCACCCCCTCCCTCACCGACGGCCGCCTGCTGGGCCGGCTCGGTTTCAAGACGGGGGCGGGCGGCCGGGTCGTGGAGTACTTCGGGGAGTGGGAGCGGCCGGTGGGCCTCCAGGGCAAGGTGCTGCAGCGGGCGTTGCGGGTGTATCTCGGGCGCAGGTGACAGAAGGTCACCGAGGTCGGCGTCGGCGCGGTGCGCCCCGGCTGCAGGTCACGTCCTGCCCTGCAGCCGGGCCGCCCGTTCCCTGATCTGCGGCAGCCGTGCCTTGAGGGCGGCGCCGGGGCAGGTCGTCATATAGGCGTCGCCGTGGGCCGCGAGGGCGGGCAGCGCCGCGGTGGTGCCCTCGGTGTAGCGGCTGAGGCTGTTGCTGGAGGTCAGCCGGACTTTTGCGCGCGGGTCGATGTCCGCGAGGCCCAGTTTCCAGGCGGCCAGGGCGGCGATCGCGTCGGCCATCGCCCGCGGGACGGTGACGCCGGCCGTGAAGGTGCCGAGAGCGGCGACGCCCGCCGTGCGGTGGTTGAAGCCCTGGGTGTGGGCGCCGGTGACGGCACGGTCGACGCCGCCCGCCCGGCCTTCGTAGATGGTGCCGCAGCGGTCGACGAGGAAGTTGTAGCCGATGTCGTCCCAGTCCCGGGCGCCGGTCTGGCCCGCG
The DNA here is from genome assembly GCF_040651535.1 of Streptomyces sp. NPDC048420. Lineage (NCBI taxonomy): Bacteria > Bacillati > Actinomycetota > Actinomycetes > Kitasatosporales > Streptomycetaceae > Streptomyces > Streptomyces sp. NPDC048420. Next base: position 114,818 of record NZ_JBEZKG010000008.1, on the reverse strand, counting down.
GCCAGGTAGCGGATGATGCGGGGCGCGTCGGCGCAGTCGTAGTGGTTGGGCGAGTCGGTGTGGTGGACGAAGACGGCGACCACCTTGTCGTCGTAGTGCGGGGGCGGCGGGGTGCGGGCGACGTTGTTGGCCTCGCCGGTGCCGTTCGCCCACACCGACCTCGGCACGATGTGCGGCCTGGCCGCGGTGTGCGGGGCGAGTCCGTGCCGGGCGACCGCGGCGGTTTTCGCGGGCCGGGCGGCGGCCGCCCGCTCGATGCCGTTGGCGCACAGCGCGAGGACGAGGACGGCGGTGAGACCGGGCACGCAGGCGAGTACCAGCCGAACAGGACGGGGCAGCCCCGCCAAGTCCCATCGCCTCCGGACGGCGAGTCGAAGTGGACCCACCGACCGAACGGAGGCCGCGGGCTTGACGGGAGCGGCGGGCTCGGTGATCGCCCCGGGCTTGACGGGGGGCTCGACAGAACCCGCGGACTCGGCGACAGCGGCGGACTCGACAGAACCCACGGACTCGGTGACACCGGCGGACTCGACAGAACCCACGGACTCGACAGGCGCCGGCTCGACAGAAACCTCCGACGCGGTGGAAGACGCAGGCCCGGCGGAAACCCTGCCGCGGGCGGTAGCCAACGCCTGGGCAAAATCCTCCGGCCGGACAGAGGCCCCCCGCCCGACAGAAGCCGCAGGCCCGGTTGGCATCACCCGTCGTCCCGCGGTGAGGCGCTCGGTGAATGCCGCGGGTTCCACAGGGACGGTCGGCTCGGCAGGAGCCCCGGAATCGCCTGAACCGGTCGACCCGGCAGGAGCCCCGGACCCGGCCGGGGCGGCCGGTCCGGCGGAGGAGGTGGGCCCGGCGGAGGGGGTGGACCCGGCGGAGGGGGCGGGCCCGACGGAGGAGATGGGCCCGGCGGAGGGGGCGGGCCCGACGGAGGAGATGGGCCCGGCAGAGGGGGCGGGCCCGGCAGAGGAGGTGGATCCGGCAGAGGAGGTGGACCCGGCGGAGGGGGCGGGCCCGACGGAGGAGATGGACCCGGCAGAGGGGGCGGGCCCGACGGAGGAGATGGACCCGGCAGAGGAGGTGGGCCCGGCGGAGGGGGCGGGCCCGACGGAGGAGATGGACCCGGCAGAGGAGGTGGACCCGGCAGAGGGGGTGGGGGTGGGCCCGGCGTTGCGGGAGGCGGAGCGGCCGCGTCGGATGAGGCCGGGGTAGGCCCCGAGGCGGGTTCGCACCGCGTGGCGTATTCGGGCCGTCGCCCGCCGTTCTCGCATCCCCCTCGATCTTCGGACACGCATGGTCCCACTCTCGGCCAGATCGGCGCCGTCCGCGATGTGGGGTGTGCCACCCGGTGGAACCATCGTCCTGGTCCGCGACGTTTTTCCAGGTGCACGCGGGCGTGGCCGGTTCCGGGCGGCACACGCGCGCGTGACTGATCACTGAGCCCCTCGCCCGCGTACTAAAGGATCTGAGAGAAAGGCGGCCACGTGGACCTGCTCGACATCCTGCTGTTGCTGGTGATCGCCGCCTACGCGGCCTCCGGCTACCGGCGCGGCCTGGTGGCCGGCTGTGTCTCGCTCGCCGGGTTCGTGGGCGGCGCGGTCGTGGGCGTGTGGGTGCTGCCGTGGATGATGGACCTGGTGACACCGGGCAGCACGGCCGCGACGGTGACCGCGGTGCTGACGGTGCTGGTCCCGGCCGCGATGGGACACGAGCTGGCGGGGCGGCTGGCGCTCAGGCTGCGCCGGGAGCTGGACCAGGGGCCGCTGAGGGTGGCCGACGGGGTCGGCGGGGCCGTCGCCAACTCCGTGGCGGTGCTGATCGTGGCGTGGGTCGCCGCGAGCGTCCTGGGTGCTTCCTCGTCCCCGCTGGTCACCACGGCCATCCGGGACTCCGCGCTGCTCGGCGCGGTCCAGGACTCGATGCCGGACACCACTCCCTCCTGGTTCTCGCGGGCCACCTCCGCGCTCACCGAGGCGGGTTTCCCGCAGGTCTTCAACCCGTTCGAGAACGAGTCGACGGCCGAGGTCGCCAAGCCCACCGGTGACAGCGTCACGGCGGCCGCCACCAACGCCGCCAAGCTCAGCACCGTCAAGATCGAGGGCGCCTCCGGAACCCAGGGCCGCGAGGGCAGCGGCTTCGTGTACGCGCCGGAGCACGTGATGACCAACGCCCACGTGGTGGCCGGCATCGACGCGCCCAGCGTGCGGATCGGCGGGGTGGGGCAGCCGTACGAGGCGAGCGTCGTGCTGTTCGATCCGGACAAGGACGTGGCCGTGCTGTACGTCCCGAAGCTGAGGGCGCCGGTCCTGCGCTTCGACGACAGCGCGGCGCGGGGCGACTCCGCGGTCGTCGCCGGTTATCCGCAGGACGGCGACCTGAACCTCCAGGCGGCCACCGTCGCCAACCGGGTGAAGGCGAACGGGCAGAACATCTACAGCAACGCCATCGTCACCCGTGAGATCTACTCGATCCGCTCGACGGTCCGCCCCGGCAACTCCGGCGGCCCGCTGCTGACCACCTCCGGCAAGGTCTACGGCGTGGTCTTCGCCCGCTCCACCTCCGACGACGAGACGGGCTACGTCCTGACGGCCGACGAGGTCGCGGGCGACGCCGAGAAGGCGGCGGACGCGACGGCGCCGGTGGACACGGGCGAGCTGGTCACGTCGTAGCGGGGCCGCCTCCCCGATGATGAGAGGGTCGGTCCCTTTTCGTCGTGCCGCGGAGGTTCCCGTGCCCGTGTTCTTCCTGATCTCGCTGCTCGTCGCGGGGGTCGCGCTCGGTCTGGTGGTGCGCAGACGCCGTACGACCGCCGCGGCCGACCAGGTCGTCAGAGACGGCGCCCCATGAGCACGTCGTCGACGTACTCCCCCGCCAGCAGGAACTCCTCGGGCAGGATCCCCTCGACCGCGAAGCCCTCGGACTCGTAGAGCGTGCGGGCCGGGGTGTTGTGGCCGAGGACGCGCAGGGTGAGGCGGCGGGCGCCCCGGCGGCGGGCCTCCTGCGTGACCGCGCGGATCAGGGCCCGGCCGACGCCCCGGCCACGGGCGTCGGCGCTGACGACGAACCCCTGGATCTGGCGCACATGGGCGTTCGAGTCGAGCGGGGTCGGGGAACCGAGACGGACGTATCCCAGGATGCGCCGGTCGGCCTCGGCGACCAGGCAGTCGTCGGGGAGGTGGCGCTCGTCGAAGAAGGGCCGGTAGGGCGGCTGCTGCCGGGGCAGGACCTCGTGCAGGGGCGACCATTCGGCGCGGTCGAGACGGGCCAGCTCCTCCTCGTCGTCGGGCAGGGCGGACCGTATGGACAGCTGGGACATGACCGCCACCCTACGACGGGGGGTACCGGAACCAGACATCGCTCTTACGGACCCACCAGGCAGGATGAGGTCATGCAACTTTCAAGAATCGCGGTGGCCGGGGCGTCCGGACTGATCGGCTCGGCTCTGGTGCGGTCCCTCACCGCGGACGGGCACGCGGTGGTGCGGCTGGTGCGCCGGGAGCCCCGGAGCGAGGCCGAGGTGCGCTGGGACCCCGAGGCGGGGCGGGTGGACACGGCCGGGCTCGCCGGCTGCGACGCCGTGGTCAACCTCGCCGGGGCGGGGGTGGGTTCGCGGCGCTGGACGGACGCGTACAAGGCCCGTATCCGCAGCAGCCGGGTGCTCGGCACGAAAGCACTCGCCGAGGCGGTCGCCTCCCTCGACGAGCCGCTGCGGGTCTTCGTGAACGGCAGTGCGATGGGCTACTACGGCGAGACCGGTGACCGTGTCGTCGACGAGAACTCCCCCGCCGGTGAGGGCTTCCTGCCCGAGCTGTGCGTGGAGTGGGAGGCAGCGGCCGCGCCCGCCCAACAGGCCGGCGTGCGGACCGTGTTCACCCGCACCGGGCTCGTGGTGGGCGCCGGGGGTGGGGCCTGGGGCAAGCTGTTCCCGCTGTTCAAGGCGGGGCTCGGCGGACGGATGGGCGACGGACGGCAGTACTGGTCGTTCATCGCGCTGCACGACGAGGTGGCCGCGATCCGCCACCTCCTGGAGACCGACGGCCTGTCAGGGCCCTTCAACCTCACCGCGCCCGACCCCCTGACGAACCGTGAGATCACCGAGGCGATGGGCCGGGTACTGCACCGGCCGACCCTCTTCACGGTGCCCGCGCCGGTGCTGCGGGGCGTGCTCGGCGAGATGGCCGGGGACGTGCTGGGCAGCGCGCGGGTACGGCCGACGCGCCTGCTGGAGTCGGGGTTCACGTTCGCGTTCCCGGACATCGAGGGGGCGATCCGGGCGGCGGCGTGAAGCGGGCGAAGGTCGCGTGTGATGTCGTACGGCGTCGGCGACGGCCGTATGTGACGCCGTACGACGTCGGCGACGGCCGGCCGTATGTGACGCCGTACGACGTCGGCGACCGTCTGTGACGACATGCGACCGGCGTGCGACCGTGCCCTGTTGATGCGCGACTGTTCCTGACCGATCACGGCCCTACCCTCGACCCGAACTCGGGTATCCCCGGAGCCTGTTGGGGGCATCACGTCCCCACCGGCCGCGCAACCTCGAGGAGGGGCACGTGCTTGAGCCCGCGTACCAGGCGGACGTCGTGATCGTGGGAGCCGGGGTCGCCGGACTCTCCGCGGCGCATCGGCTGACCAGTGCAGGAGTGAGCGTCGCGGTGCTGGAGGCCGCGCCCTGTGTGGGCGGCCGCATGGCGACGGAGAAGGTCGACGGCTTCCGGCTCGACCGGATCGGACAGTTGCTGTCCACCGCGTATCCCGAACTACACCTGACCCCCGGCCTCGACAGGCTCGTACTGCGCCCCTTCGCACCGGGGGTCCTGCTGCACGGCGACGGGCGTCACCACCGTGTGGACGCTCCGGCGGGCGCGGGGAGCGCAAGGGGCGCGCTGCATGCGGTGCGCGCCCTGGCGAGCGCCCCTCGCGGGGCCGTGCCGGGGCCCGGAGTCGGGGTCCCGCTCGACGCGGGCCGGGGTGCGGAGTCGAGGACGGTGCCTCCGGCCGTCGTGGGGGCCGGGTCCAGAAGGGGTCTCGGCCGGGCAGCCGGCTTCAGGGCGGTTCCCGGTGCCGGTCAGAAAGTCGCGTCCAGGTCCGCCCGGGCGGCCGCGCCGCTCGGTGGCGCGGTCGATCAGGCCCGGCTCGGGGCCGCGCTCAGCCGGCTAGCGAACGTGCCCGTGGAACGGCTCCTGGCCCGTCCCGAACTGCCCGCCGGGCAGGCGCTCGCGGCCCGGGGACTGCCGGCCCGCACGATCGACGGCTTCCTGCGTCCACTGCTCGCCGCCCTGCTCTGCGACCCCGCGCTGACGACGTCCAGCCGGTGCGCGGACCTCGCGCTGCGGGCCTTCGCGGGCGGACGGCTGTGTGTGCCGGAGGGCGGCGCCGAGATGCTCCCGGAGCTGCTCGCGCAGACCTTGCCGACGGGAACCGTGCACACGGGGGTGCGGGTCACGTCCGTCGCGACGACCTCGGTGACCACGGCCGAGCACGGGGAGATCAGGTGCCGGGCGGTCCTGCTGGCGACGGACGCGCGGGCGGCGGCCGAACTGCTCCCCGGCCTGCGGGTGCCGGACTTCCACCCCGTGACGGTCGTCCACCACACCACGGACGAACCGCCGCGCACGGGTACGGCGTTGCTGCTGGACGCCGACAGGGGCGGCCCGGTCTCCCACACGGTCCTGATCAGCGAGGTCGACCCGACCCGGGCCCCCTCGGGCCGGGCGCTGATCTCCTCGACGGTCCTGGGACCTCCCCCGTCCGACCTGGACACAGCCGTCCGCATCCACCTGTCCCGCCTCTACGGCACACCGACACACCGCTGGGAGACCCTGGCGGTCCACCACACCCGGGAGGCGGTCCCGGCCATGCCCGCCCCCCACGACCTGCGCCGCCCGGTACGCCTGTTGGCAGGCCTGTACGTCTGCGGCGACCACCGCGACACGAGCACGGTCCAGGGGGCACTGCACTCGGCCCACAGGGCGTCGACGGCGATCCTGACGGACCTGGGAGCGAAGGGCTCGATGCACTGCGCGGACCCTTTGCCGGAATCCCGAGCAGCTTGAACGAACAGAACACCCGCGCCCCGTCAGGGGCGCGGGGAACTGCGCGACAAGCCACAACACACCGACACACGGCATACGACGGCGCGGAGTTACGGCGAGCCCCCTACCCCAGCGCAGCCACCTTGTCCCGATAACTCCGCACCGGCGCCGCATCCTTATAGGGCTCCAACCGCCGTTCAAAGTCCCGCACATACTCCACGGCCCGAACCGACCGCATCTCCGCCGCCTGCCCCGCCGCCTCCGCCGCCAACGAACAGGCCTGGTCCAACTCCCCCAGCCCCAGCCTCGCAGAGGCAAGCACCACCCGGCAGAACAACCGACTCCGCGCATACGCCGGCGCCCGCAGCTGAAGCGAGCGCTCAGCGTGCTGCGCCGCCGCCCGGAACTGCTGCAGATCCCGGTGACAGTGCCCGAACTCGTCCGCCAGCTGTGCCTCGTCGAAGAACCGCGCCCAGTGCGGGACTTCGTCCGCGGGACGGGCCGCCTCCAGGGCGCGTTCCGCGCGCACCAGCGACCCCGTGCACGCCCGTACCTCCCCCAGCACCCCGTGCCCCCGCGCCTCCGCGGAGTGCAGCAGCGCCTGCACGACCGGCGGCGCGTTGGTGCCGACGCCCTGCTGGGCCACCCGCGCCAGCTGGATCGCCTCCCGGCCGTGCCCGAGGTACACGGCCTGCCGGCTCATCGTGACCAGGACGTACGCCCCGTACGCCCGGTCCCCCGCCGCCTGCGCGAGCCGCAGCGCCTGCACGAAGTACCGCTGTGCGAGTCCGTGCGCCGCGATGTCGTACGACGTCCAGCCCGCGAGCCGGGTCAGGTCCGCCGCGGCGGCGAACAGCCTGCGCCCGGTCGTCTCGCCGTACGTGCCGCGCAGCATCGGCTCGCACTCGTGCTCCAGATAGCGCACCAGGGCCTGCCGGGCGTGGCCGCCGCCGTACTGGTCGTCGAGGGTGCGGAAGAGGTCGCCGACCGAGCCGAGCGCGGCGATGTCGCCCCCGGTCACCCGCTGGCCGGGCCCGCGCTCGGCCTGGCCGCGCTGCCGGGGCACCACCGGGCGGCCCTGGACGGGGACCCGGACCGCGGGCTCCCCGCGGGCGACCCGGTCGTCGGGGCGGCCGATCAGCCAGTCCCGGCTCGGGACGACCAGGCCGGCCGGGGTGAAGGCGATCTTGCGCAGTTCGGCGTGGCTGCCGGAGTCCTTGCGCCACAGCCCGCTGACGATGTCGACGGCCTCCTCGGGACCGGCGGCGAACTCCAGCCCGGCGTACACCGGCGCGCAGGCGTCGAGTCCCAGGTCCTGTGCGGAGAGCCGGCGGCCGAGGCGGCGGGTGAAGACCTCGGCGATGAGGGCGGGTGTGGTGCCCCGGGGCTGCTGGCCGCGCAGCCACCGGGTCACGGATGTCTTGTCGTATCTGAGATCCAGCCCGTGTTCGAGTCCGAGCTGGTCCACACGCCGGGCGAGACCCGCGTTGGAGAACCCCGCTTCTGCGATGAGCGCGGCGAGCTGTCGGTTGGGCGTGCGCTGCGCGGGTCGTTCCGTCATCTGCGGTGCGGTCTCCTGCCTTTCGGGCCGTCACGTGGTCACGTGGTGCCCGGATTGCCTGTGAGCAGCCCTTATGGCCTCTGCGAACGGCGCGAATGTAGCGGAGAGTGAGCAGGCGATCGCACACTTCGACGTTCGTTCATCCGATCGTGTGAGGATTGCCCCCAGGGCTGACGTCCGTGAGCCGGACGTACAGTGGCGTAGGCACCCTTCGTGCCTTACGACCTTCTAGGGAGGCGCTTGCCGTGAGTGGGTTGCGGTTCGTCCGCATGGGTTTCGGTGCGGACGCGGTCGAGTACCAGGTGGCGTGGGACGAGCAGCGCCGGGTGCACGCGGCGCGGTTCGAGGACGAGGTCCCCGACACGGTCCTGCTGCTCGAACACCCTCCTGTGTATACGGCGGGCCGGCGCACCGCGGACAGCGAGCGCCCCCTCGACGGCACCCCGGTCATCGACGTGGACCGCGGCGGCAAGATCACCTGGCACGGCCCCGGCCAGCTGGTGGGCTACCCGATCCAGAAGCTCCCGCGCCCGGTGGACGTGGTGGCGCACGTACGGCGCCTGGAAGAGGCCCTGATCCGCACCTGCGCGGAGTTCGGCCTGGAGACCAGCCGGGTCGAGGGCCGCAGTGGCGTATGGGTGCTCGGCGATCCTGTCGAGACGCGTCCGTCCCTCGGCGGGCTCTCCCTGGACTTCGACCCGCGGCTGACGGACGAGGAGTTCGACCCGCGCATGAACGGGCCGGAGTACGCCCCGTCCAACGCCGGTCAGCGCCGCGAGGACCGCAAGATCGCGGCGATCGGCATCCGCGTGGCCAAGGGCGTGACGATGCACGGCTTCTCGCTGAACGTGAACCCGGACAACAAGTGGTTCGACCGGATCATCCCGTGCGGCATCCGGGACGCGGGCGTGGCCTCCCTCGCGGACGAGCTCGGCCGGGACGTGGCCATCCACGAGGTCCTGCCGGTCGTCGAGCGGCACCTGAAGGACGTACTGGAGAACGCGGAGTTGAAGCCGAGGGTGATCGAGAAGACACCTGCGGCCTGAGACAGGCAGTGGGCTTTCAAATCCACGGGCGTACCCTTGAGCACGCCGAAGAATCAACGCTAGGGAGCCGGTCGTGTCCGCAGTCGCACCCGACGGACGCAAGATGCTGCGCCTGGAGGTCCGCAACGCTCAGACCCCCATCGAGCGCAAGCCCGAGTGGATCAAGACCCGGGCGAAAATGGGCCCCGAGTACACCGCGATGCAGAAGCTCGTGAAGAGCGAGGGCCTGCACACGGTCTGCCAGGAAGCCGGCTGTCCCAACATCTACGAGTGCTGGGAGGACCGCGAGGCGACCTTCCTCATCGGCGGCGACCAGTGCACCCGGCGCTGCGACTTCTGCCAGATCGACACCGGCAAGCCCGAGGCCCTCGACCGTGACGAGCCGCGCCGCGTGGGCGAGTCCGTGGTCACCATGGACCTGAACTACGCCACCATCACCGGCGTCGCCCGCGACGACCTGGAGGACGGCGGCGCCTGGCTGTACGCCGAGACGGTCCGCCAGATCCACGAGCAGACCGCGGGACGCGAGGCCGGCCGCACCAAGGTCGAGCTGCTCGCCCCCGACTTCAACGCGGTGCCGGAGCTGCTCCAGCAGGTCTTCGAGTCCCGCCCCGAGGTCTTCGCGCACAACGTCGAGACGGTCCCGCGGATCTTCAAGCGGATCCGCCCCGGCTTCCGCTACGAGCGCTCCCTGAAGGTCATCACCGAGGCCCGTGACTTCGGCCTGGTGACCAAGTCCAACCTCATCCTCGGCATGGGCGAGACCCGCGAGGAGATCAGCGAGGCGCTCCAGCAGCTGCACGACGCCGGCTGCGAGCTCGTCACCATCACGCAGTACCTGCGCCCGAGCGTCCGCCACCACCCCGTGGAGCGCTGGGTCAAGCCGCAGGAGTTCGTGGAGCTGAAGGAGGAGGCCGACCGGATCGGCTTCTCCGGTGTGATGTCCGGGCCGCTGGTCCGGTCCTCCTATCGGGCGGGTCGGCTCTACCAAATGGCCGTAGAAAAGCGTGGCGCCTACGTGGCCTCACAGGCGGTCTGATGGCACGGAGTGCCACCCCCGGCGTGTGAATCCGAGCACAAGCAACTACCGCTCGATATAGGCCGATTGACGCGGTCCTGGACATCCCCGCAGATAGGGGGGTTTCGGGGCCGCGTCGGTGTTTCAGGGCAGCGCATCGAGGCTTCATGGGCGTTTGACCGGTCGGTCACGCCCTGGTAACACCATTCAGTGACCCTGGTTGTACAGCCCGTGCACCACTCACCCGAGCCGCCGCTCCCGAGGGGACCCCCATCATGCAGGCCGCGCCCGTTCGCGCCACCGCGATCCCGTCGTTCACCGATGCACTCCGTGCCGTCGAATCCGTGCTCATGAGCAGCGGTCAGCGGACCGCCCGCCGCAACGCCTGGACGTCCGTCCTGGAGGACCGCCGCCGCGCCAAGGACAGGGTCGAGGCGCAGCGTGTCCTGGAGCAGACGTTCACCGAGACGTTCACCGCCCGCTCCTGACCCCTCTCCCACGGCGGCGGACACTGCCGTCGTCGGCGCCTCCGGGGCCACGTAGACTTCGGGGCATGGCGAGAAGTGACAGTGCGGCGGATGCCGCGAACCCCGGGCGACTGAAGCAGATCGCCCTGACGTACAAGATGACCCGCAAGGCCGACAAGAAGATCGGTCTGGTGCTCGCGGGTGTCTTCATCCTCATCCTCGGTGTCTTTCTCGCGATCGGTTTCCTGATCGGCCACCCGGTCTACCTCGGCATCCTGGGCTTCCTGCTCGCCTTCCTCGGGACGGCGGTCATCTTCGGACGCCGCGCCGAGCGGGCCGCGTTCGGGCAGATGGAGGGGCAGCCGGGCGCCGCGGCGGCCGTGCTGGACAACATCGGCCGGGGCTGGACGACGACCCCCGCGGTGGCGATGAACCGCAGCCAGGACGTGGTGCACCGGGCCGTCGGCAAGGCCGGGATCGTGCTGGTCGCGGAGGGCAACCCGAACCGGGTCAAGAGCCTGCTGGCCGCCGAGAAGCGGAAGATGAACCGAATCGTCGCGGACGTGCCGGTGCACGACATCCTCGTCGGCACGGGCGAGGGCCAGGTCGAGCTCAAGAAGGTCCGCACCACGATGCTCAAGCTGCCGCGCGTCCTGACCGGCCCCCAGGTGACCGCAACCAACGACCGGCTGCGCGCGATGGGCGACCTGATGAGCAACATGCCGCTGCCCAAGGGCCCCATGCCCAAGGGCATGAAGCTGCCGAAGGGCGGCGGCAAGGCCCGCTGATCTTTCCTGTACGACGATGAGGGCGCCCGGATCACTCCGGGCGCCCTCATCGTCGTAACTCACCCGATGTCAGATCCGCACTTCCACGGTCTTCGCCAGCCGGTCGTGCAGGCCCCTGCCGTCGCGGTCCCAGATCAGGGCCGGGAGGGCGAGGCAGAGCAGGACCGTGCGCAGCAGGGCGCGCGCCGGGTGCACGCGGCCGCTGTCGAGGGCGACCACGCGCAGGCCGAAGAGGCGCTTGCCGGGGGTGAAGCCGATGGTGCCGACCGTGAGGACGCCCATCAGGAAGAAGACCAGCAGCGACCAGTTGGAGGTCGACGGGTCGCCGTAGCTCTGAGTGATCAACTGGGATGCAATCAGGACGCTCATCGCCCAGTCCACGGCGAGTGCGCCGAGCCGCCGACCGGGGCGGGCGATCGACCCCGGTCCCTCCTCCGGCAGGCCGAGCTGCTGTCCGCGGTATCCGAAGTCGACACCGGCATCCTCGGCCGCCGCGCGGGGGCCGGAGAGCCACGATCCGATTGCATCCCTCTTGTCCACGCGTCCACGGTACTGCCAGCGTTTCGGGATACGGACAGGTGGGGCGGGACCCGCGATGTCCGGTTAACTTGTGCGAAACAAATGGGTCACGCCCGAGAAACCACCCGTCCCTAGGGTCGTGGACAGCGTGTGCCACCGCACTGGCCGCACGAACGAACTACCACCCCGGCACGGAACGGGTCGGGAGTAGGAGGAGCTGGATGTTCCAGAACGCCGACGAGGCCAAGAAGTTCATCGCGGACGAGGACGTCAAGTTCGTCGACGTCCGCTTCTGCGACCTGCCGGGCGTCATGCAGCACTTCACGCTGCCCGTCGAGGCGTTCGACCCGGACGAGGAGCTCGCGTTCGACGGCTCGTCGATCCGCGGTTTCCAGGCCATCCACGAGTCCGACATGGCGCTGCGCGCGGACCTGTCGACCGCCCGGGTGGACTCCTTCCGCCGCGACAAGACGCTGAACATCAACTTCTTCATCCACGACCCGATCACCGGCGAGCAGTACAGCCGTGACCCGCGGAACGTGGCGAAGAAGGCCGAGGCCTACCTCGCGTCGACGGGCATCGCCGACACGGCCTACTTCGGCCCCGAGGCGGAGTTCTACGTCTTCGACTCCGTCCGGTTCGCCACCGGCGCGAACGAGTCCTTCTACCACATCGACTCCGAGGCGGGCGCCTGGAACACCGGTGCGCTGGAGGACAACCGCGGTTACAAGGTCCGCTACAAGGGCGGCTACTTCCCGGTCCCGCCGGTCGACCACTTCGCCGACCTGCGTGCCGAGATCTCCCTGGAGCTGGCCAAGTCCGGCCTCCAGGTCGAGCGCCAGCACCACGAGGTGGGCACCGCCGGCCAGGCCGAGATCAACTACAAGTTCAACACGCTGCTCGCCGCGGCCGACGACCTCCAGCTCTTCAAGTACATCGTGAAGAACGTGGCCTGGCGCAACGGCAAGACCGCGACCTTCATGCCGAAGCCGATCTTCGGTGACAACGGCTCGGGCATGCACGTCCACCAGTCCCTGTGGGCCGGCGGCTCCCCGCTCTTCTACGACGAGGCCGGTTACGCGGGCCTGTCGGACACCGCCCGCTACTACATCGGCGGCATCCTCAAGCACGCCCCGTCGCTGCTGGCCTTCACCAACCCGACGGTGAACTCGTACCACCGTCTGGTGCCGGGCTTCGAGGCGCCGATCAACCTGGTGTACTCGCAGCGCAACCGCTCCGCGGCCATGCGTATCCCGATCACGGGCTCCAACCCGAAGGCCAAGCGCGTCGAGTTCCGTGCGCCCGACTCCTCCGGCAACCCGTACCTGGCCTTCTCGGCCCTGCTGCTCGCGGGCCTGGACGGCATCAAGAACAAGATCGAGCCGGCCGAGCCGATCGACAAGGACCTGTACGAGCTGGCTCCCGAGGAGCACGCGAACGTCGCCCAGGTCCCGACCTCCCTCCCGGCGGTCCTCAACTCCCTCGAGGCCGACCACGAGTTCCTCCTCCAGGGCGACGTCTTCACGCCGGACCTGATCGAGACGTGGATCGACTTCAAGCGGACGAACGAGATCGCCCCGCTGCAGCTGCGTCCGCACCCGCACGAGTTCGAGCTGTACTTCGACGTGTGATCGACGCGTAGGCCGGTCCTGTGGCCGGTCCTACGGTGGCTTTACGGCGCCCCCGTTCCCGTTTCCCGGGACGGGGGCGCCGTCGTATCGTTTCCTGCACAGCTGTTCGACGGGAGACGACGGGGGTTACGGGGATGTCCGCGCGGGACGACGAAGGCGAGCGGGAGTTCGACATCAAGTGGGCCGACGGGGCCGAGCTCAAGGAGCCCTCCGCCCGGGCCCGGATGCTCGCCGCCCGGTGGAAGGAGAACCCACCGAAGCCCCAGCCGTTCCGCGCCGACCCGGAGCAGCGCGCTCCGCGTCGGTCGTCGTGGGTGTCCACGGCGACCGTCTTCGGGATCGTGGCGGTGATCATCCTGGTGCTGGGATACACGGGCTTCCGCCCGTACTGAGAGGCGGATGTGCGCGGCAGTATCTGGAACGGGACGCGGGCGGCGGTCCGCCTCGCCGAGGGAACCGTCCTGCGGGGAGCCATGTTCGACCCGGCCGATCCGGCTGTATGGATTGAGCTGGACGAAGCGGTACGGCACAGCGTCTGGTCCGCGGCCGACGGCACCTGGCTGCCGGCCTGGCAGCGGACCGGGCGCGGGCGGGCCCTGATCGATGCTCTCCTACGGGGTGAACAGCTCACCGACGCGCACCTCGCGCTCGCCCTGTGTCACCGGGACGGGCGGATCCGCAAGCGGGCGCTGGGGGTGGTCGCGGGGCGGCCGGAGCTGCTGCCGTTGGTTGTGCTGCGGTGCGCGGACTGGGCCGAACCGGTGCGGGAGCGGGCCCGGAAGCGGTGGGCGGAGGCGGTCACGGTGGAGAGCGCGGTCGCGCTGGCCCCGCTCGCCCTGCGGATCGGCGTCCGGCACCGGGGCGACTACGCCGTCGGCCTGGTCGACGAGGTGCTGCGCGCGGAGGACGGCGAGGCACTGCTCCCGCTGCTCACCCACGCCGACCGCACCGTGCGCCGCTTCGCCCACCGGCTCGCCGTCGAGGAGGGCTTCCTCTCCCCCGCCGAGCTGGCCCGCGCCGCCGCCCGGGACAACGACACGGTCGTCCAGGGCCTCTGCGCGGACGCCGCCCTGGCCGCCGTGGCGGAAGGCGGCGCGGACGACGACGTACTCGAACCGCTGCTCGCCGCCCGCAACCCGCGGGCGCGGTCGGCCGGGGTGACCGCGTTGCGGCGGGCCGGGCGCGGGGAGCGAGCGGTCGCGTTTCTCGGCGACCGGGCCGCGGTGGTACGGGCCTGTGCGCGGTATGTCGTACGGCAGTCCGGGGGTGAGCCGCTGGAGTGGTACCGGCGGCGGTGCGCCGCCGCCGGCGATAGCGCGCCGGCGGCGGGGGTGGTGAGCGGGCTCGCGGAGTGCGGTGACCGGCGTGACGCCGAGGTGCTGTGGGCGTTGACCTCCCATCCGGATCCGGTGGTCAGGGCGCGCGCCGTGGGCGGATTGCGGGCCCTGGACGTGCTGGACGTACGGCGGCTGCGGGCGCTGCTCGACGATCCCTCGCCCGGTGTGGTGCGGGAGGCGACCCTGGCGCTGGTGCCGTCCGCGCGGATGCTGGACGACGGGTGGCTGCTGGAGCGGCTGGCGGTGGAGCGGGCCCGGGAGACGCGGGTCTCCGCGTTTCGGCTGCTCGACGCGCACGGTGGGCTCGTACGGCTGCGGGCGGCCGTCGCGCTGGTCGACGATCCGGACGACAGGCTGCGGCACTGGGCCCGGCAGTCCGTGCTGCGCTGGCAGCCGACGGCGGAGGTGCCGCGCGGGTCGGCGGAGGTGGGTGAGCTGCTGGAACGGGCGCGGCTGTTCGACGAGTACGGGTTGAAGAGACGCAAGTGGGAGGCCGGGCTCGAGGCCTGAGCCTTTGCCGGCCCCAGGGCTGATCGCGACCGCTTCATGGGCAGGGCCGGGTGCACACTGGACGGTGGGACGAGTGCCTGACTGCGGGGTGGTGCAGATGCGGAGTCGTTTCCGGAGCGACCGGCGGCTGACCGTGCGGATGACGGTCACCATGTTCCTGCTCGGACTGCTGTACGTGGCCTTCTTCGCCGCGTTGATCGTGTTGCTGAAGTCGTGGCTGCTGGTCGTGGCCCTGATCGCCGTGATGTTCGTGGCGCAGTTCTGGTTCTCCGACAAGATCGCGATGTTCGCGATGCGCGGGAAGGTCGTGGGGCGGGAGGAGTATCCCGAGCTGCATGCGGTGGTCGACCGGCTGTGTGCCATCGCGGACATGCCCAAGCCCGTGATCGCGGTGTCCACGATGGACATGCCCAACGCGTTCGCCACCGGCCGGAACCCGGACAACGCCGTGGTGTGTGTGACCACGGGGCTGCTGCGGCGGCTGGATCCCGCCGAGCTGGAGGGTGTGCTCGCGCACGAGTTGTCGCACGTGGCGCACAAGGACGTCGCCGTGATCACCATCGCCTCGTTCCTGGGGGTGATCGCGGGGCTGATCGTGCGGTTCGCCTTCTACAGCCAGATCTTCGGCGGGCGCAAGGACCAGAACACCGCCGTGATCTTCGCCGCCGTGATGGGCGTGTCGGCGGCGGTGTACGCGCTCAGCTTCCTGCTGATCAGGGCGCTGTCCCGGTACCGGGAACTGGCGGCGGACCGGGCCGCCGCGCACCTCACCGGCCGACCCTCGGCCCTCGCCTCCGCGCTCACCAAGGTCTCCGGGGAGCTGGCCCGTATCCCCACCAAGGACCTGCGCACCGCCCAGGCGTTCAACGCCTTCTACTTCACCCCGGCCACCGGCAAGGAGCCCGGCATCGAGCGGTACTTCTCGACCCACCCCTCCCTGGAACAGCGGCTGGAGCAACTGGGGCGGATCTCCACGGAGTTGGGCGAGGCGGCAATGCCCGGGAAAGGTGAGGCGGGCTGAGGATGGGGCTGCTGGACATCCTGCTCGGGCGCACCAAGCCGGTCGCACCCGATCTCGACCAGCTCTTCGCGCTGCCGTCGGCGGCCGTGACGCTGGAGGCGGCCGCCTCGTTCACCCCGACCGGGCGCGGGGCGGTCTGCTTCGCCACGGTCGAGGGCGCGGCCTTCGAGCAGACGCACCGGGAGGTCCAGGCCCTGCTGGACGCGGACGCCGACCGGGACGGCCCGCCGGTTGAACTGCGGCGGGACGACTTCGGTTACTCCTGGCTGGTCTCCGAACGCACCCCGGACCAGCTGCCGCAACTGGTCAACGACCTGCACGCGGTGAACAGTTCGATGGAGGTCAACGGCTTCGGGCCCCAACTGCTGTGCTCACTCGCCGGTTTCCAGGACGGCCAGGGCCGCTCGCTCGCGCTGGTCTACCTCTACAAGCGCGGCTCCTTCTACCCGTTCGCGCCCCTGCCGGGCGAGGGGCAGCGTCGCGACAACCCGCTGGAGCTGCGGGTGAAGGCCGCGCTCACCGACGACCTGCGGATCGAGCCGGATCTGAACCGGTGGTTCCCGGTGTGGGGCGCCCCCGGCCTCTGAACTCCTAACCCTTTCTCTCGCGCGCCTGTCGGCGGGCCTCCAGAGGGTGCTCGCGGCGGTAACGGCGTTCCCACTTGGCCTGCTTGTCCCGGCGGTCGCGGTACGCGCGGTAACTGCCGGGCGTCGCGCCCGAGGCGCCCCCGGACGAGGACGCCGAGGCGCCCCGGCCGTTCCGGCCGTACTGCGTGTACAGGAAGAGCACGGCTACGGCGACAAGCCACCAGGTGTGGTTCCCGAAGCCCAGGATTACCAGGACGACGGTCCCGGAAATGACCATGGTGCCCATGACGGGCCTCCGTGTACGTGAGTGTGGTGTAGAAGAGTAGCCCCGGAGCGGCGGGGTGATGCCTGCCCTGCGCGCAGCTCTTTCCCCGCACTCTGGAGTCGACGGCATGACCGAGCCCTTCACGCAGGAACACGACGGCGAACGGCTCAGTGGGGTCCACGGCGGTGGCGGTGTCGACGGCTCTACCGTGCCCAGTGCCGTACTGCTGCACGGGGCCGGCAACGGCAGCAAGGAGCGACTCCTGCCGCTGCTCGACGAGTTCGTGGCGCACGGCTGTCACGCGCTCGCC
Organism: Streptomyces sp. NPDC048420; assembly: GCF_040651535.1. Lineage (NCBI taxonomy): Bacteria > Bacillati > Actinomycetota > Actinomycetes > Kitasatosporales > Streptomycetaceae > Streptomyces > Streptomyces sp. NPDC048420. Next base: position 97,726 of record NZ_JBEZKG010000008.1, on the reverse strand, counting down.
TTCGACTTCTCCGGGCACGGCGAAAGCTCCGGCGAACTCGCCGAGTTGAGCCTGCGCAGGCGGTTCGAGCAGGCGGTCGCGGTGATCGACGCGCACGCTCCGGTGGACGGGCCACTGGTGTTGGTCGGGTTCAGCATGAGCGGACAGACGGTGGCGGACCTCGCCCGGCACTACGGCGCGCGGGTCGCGGCCCTCGGCCTGTGCGCGCCCGCCGTGTACGCGGCCGAGGCCTGGGACCTGCCGTTCGGGCGTGGGGACGGGGAGTTCAGCGCGATCATCCGGCGGCCGGACAGCTGGCGGCGGGCTCCGGCCCTCGACGTGCTGCGGGCGTACGAGGGCCGTGCGGTGCTGGCGGTGCCGGGTACGGACGCGGTGATCCCGCCGGAGGTGACCGAGGCCGTACAGGAGGCGTTGGCCCTCCGGGCCCGGTTCACGCGACTCGAACTTCCGGAGGCCGACCATCAGTTGGGGAGGTGGCTGCGTGATCACGAGGCCTCCCGGCGGGAGTTGGTGGCCGCACTGCTGTCCGGGCTCGGCGACCTGGGCTGGACGGCGACGGGGGGCTGGGTGGCCAGGCAGCTGCCCGTGGAACGGTATGGGTGACGTGCTGAGCGACCCCGACGAGGAGGCTGCTGTCCGGCCGTTGACCCTGGCTTGGGTGAGCCGGCAGCTGGACGTCGGCGAGCGGGTCATCCGCAGTGAGGTGCTGCACGGCGGGATCACCGCCGAGATGCGGCGGCTGACCATCGGCACACGGGGCGGTGGGACCCGCGAGCTGGTGCTGCGGACCTTCGTCGGCGTGGAGTCCGCCGAGGACCGGCTGCACAGGGAGTCCGGCGCCCTGACCCTGCTCACACGGACCGAGGTGCCCGCTCCGGAGCTGGTCGCGGTCGATCCGAGCGCCGCTCAGTGCGAGTATCCGTCGCTCCTCATGACCTGTCTGGCGGGCCGACCTGTCTTCGACGACGAGGGACTGGAGGCACGCGTTCCCCTGCTGGCCCGGCAGCTCGTCGCGATCCACACGTTGCGGCCCGCTCCCGCCCAACAGCCCCGGAAATACGTGACCTTGACGACCGCCGACACCGTCGTGCCCCCGAAAGTCGCCGACGCGGCGGCGTGGGCCGCGGCGGTCGACGTGATCCGGGGGCCGGTACCGTCGTCGTACGAAGGGCGGTTCCTGCACCGGGACTTCCAGCCCGGCAACGTGCTGTTCGCCGGGACCGGACCGCGGATCACCGGCGTCGTCGACTGGGCGGCGACCTCCTGGGGACCTGCGGACCTCGATGTCGCCCACTGCTCCACCAGCCTGGCGTTGCTGCACGGCCCGGCGTGGGGTCTGCGGTTCGCCGAGGCGTACGAGGAAGCCGGCGGGGTGCCGGCGGCGGCCGCGAGCGAGCGGCTGTACTGGCGGGTGCGGGACGCTCTGGCGTTCTCGGAGGAGGTCGGGGCGGTGTCGCGGCCATGGCGGGAGGCGGGGAGGACGGAGCTGACGGTGCGGGCCGTGGAGAGGCGGCTGGACGCGTACGTGACCGCCCTGATGGACTCAGCCCGGCTGTGACTCCCCGAAGGCGTGGATCCTGACCATCCCCTACTCCCCCGGCGCCGCCCTGACGACCCCCGCCGCGATGGCCGCGGACAGCGTCGCGTGATCGGTCGTGGTCTGGGCGGTGTACGTGAGGGCGAAGTCGGCCACGGCCTGGTCGAAGGTGTCGGCGGACCCCAGATACGCGGCGATGGCGACACGGTCGCCGCCGCGGGCGTGGGCGCGGGCCAAGGTGGCGCCGCAGAGACGGGCGTAGGCCCTGAGGTCGGCCGGGGGCATACCGGCGACGTCGGCGGAGCCTTTCATGTCGCGCAGTTGGCGCCAGTAGTACGCGCGTCCCTGCGGCCCGCTCATCCAGCCCAGGAAGATGTCGCTCGCGGACTGGAGCAGCCGCTGACCCGTGACCACCCGGCGGCCGGGATGGACGTACGGACCCTGCGGCAGGTGTTCCTCGAGTACGGACGTCCGCGCCTCCTTGATCTGCAGGAACAGCGGGTCGTCGGCGTCCCGTCCGGTCAGCAGCACGATGAAGCAGCGCATGCCGACACTGCCCACGCCGACGACCTTGCGGGCCGCGTCGACGAAGCGGTAGCGGTCCAACAGCAGCCGGCGTTCCTCGGAGAGCGTGGAGCGGTAGTCGCTGAAGATCTTGCGCAGGCTGGCCATGTCCGGGGCGCCGACCGGTTCGAGCAGCGGTGGGTCGTGGACGATACGGCGGCGGCCGTCCACCACCTCCGTCAGCTTGCCGAGGGCCTGGAGGCTGGTGCGGCGGCGGGCCCGGGTGAGGCTGGACTCGACCCGCCTGCGGTGGCGGGCGGAGCGTACGAGGGGCAGCAGGCTGTCCGCGTCGACGCTCTCGTACCAGACCTCCAGCTCGCCCATGCGGACCAGGCGGCGCATCGCGGTGCGGTACGCGGCGACCGCCTCCAGCGCCGCCCGGTGGGCCTGCGCCTCACTGTGCCCGTTCTCGCGGGCGGCCACGGCGATGCTCGCGGCGAGGCGTTTGACGTCCCATTCGAAGGGGCCGGGGAAGGTCTCGTCGAAGTCGTTGAGGTCGAAGAGGAGGGAACGTTCCGGGGAGGCGTACAGGCCGAAGTTCAGCAGGTGGGCGTCGCCGCAGAGCTGCACGGTGAGGCCGGTGTGCGGCTGGGCGGCGAGATCAGCGGCCATCACTGCGGCGGCACCGCGGAAGAAGGCGAGGGGTGAGGCCGACATTCTGCCGTAGCGGATCGGCAAAAGCTCCGAGAGGCGGTCGCGGCCCTGGCGTTCCAGCAGGGCGACGGGGTCCTGCCGGTCGCTGGACGGGATCCAGCCGGCGTGGGCGGAGCGGGGGACATGCTTGCGGACGGAGCGACCGCGCTCCGCGCGTTCAGCGTCCACGGTGCCTCCTGGTTCCCGGGTGTCCGTCACCTCCTGATCGCAGTGAAGGCTGGGGTGGGGTGGTGCGCATGTGGAGTACGGCGAACGGGTGACATGTGCTCCGCTGCGTCGTATGGCTGCGGCTGCGTCGTGGTTGGTCGCGCTCACGCGGCGGAGCCGCACATTGATACAGCCCCGCGCCCCTGAAGGGGTGCGTTGTCAGTGCCGTCCGTCAAGATGGGCCGCATGAGTGACGGGGTGCGGTACATCGGGGTGGACGAGCGGCGGGCTCGGATGGGGCTGCGGCAGCAGCTGGCCGGGGCGGCTCGTGCGGGGAGTCCTGAGGAGGTGGCCGGGGCGCTCGTCGCGCTGCACGGATCCGACCCCGCGACCGTCTACCTCGCGGTCGGTGCGCGGGTCGCGGACCCCTCGGGGACCGTCGCCGAGACCGAGCGGGCCCTGTACGAGGAGCGGACCCTGGTGCGGATGCACGGCATGCGGCACACCGTGTTCGCGTTCCCCACCGAGCTCACCGCGGTCGTGCACGCCTCGACCGGTGTCGTCGTCGCCGCCCGCGAACGGGCCAAGCTGATCAAGGACATGGCGAAGGCCGGCGCCCCGGACGCGACCTGGCTGAAGGAGGTCGAGGAGTCGGCGCTGGCCGCGCTCGCCCGGCGCGGCCAGGCGACGGCGACGGAACTCGCCGAGGACGAGCCGAGACTGCGGGAGCGGTTCGTGTACGCGGCCGGGAAGCCCTACGAAGGCGTCCACACCGTCCTGAGCCGCCTGCTGAAGGTGCTCGGTGTGGAGGGCAAGGTGGTCCGCGGCCGCCCCCTCGGTTCCTGGACCTCCTCGCAGTTCCGCTGGGCGGTGGCACCGCCGCATCCCGAACTTGACGTGGCCGAGGCACAGGCCGAGTTGCTACGGCGCTGGCTCACCGTGTGCGGTCCCGCGACCGAGGCCGACCTGAAGTGGTGGACGGGCTGGAAGGTGACCGAGGTCCGCCGCGCGCTCACGGCGACGCGTGCGGTGCCGGTCTCCGTCGACGAGGGCTTGGCGTACGTCGTGGAGGGCGACGCCGCCCCGGTCGCGGGCCCCGCCGAGCCATGGGCCGCGCTGCTGCCCGCGCTCGATCCGACGGCGATGGGCTGGCAGCAACGGGACTGGTATCTGGCGCCCTCACTGCGGCCCGCGCTGTTCGACGGCACCGGCAACGTGGGACCGACGGTGTGGTGGAACGGCCGGGTGGTGGGCGGATGGGGCCAGCGGCCCGGCGGGGAGATCGTGTGGCGGTTGCTCGACACGGACGGGGTGGGGCGCGAGGAGAAGGCGGCCATCGAGGCGGCGGCGGTCAGGTTGCAGGGGTGGCTCGGTGCAACCCGGGTGACACCGCGTTTCCGGAACCCGCTGGAGAAGGAGTTGGCCAAGGCGACCGGGTGACTGGGTGGCCGGCTGGCCGGGTGACCGGGTGACCTGAACGCCGGGCGCCCCTGAAAGCTGGGCACCCGGCGTCACGGCTATCGCGAGTAACGCATCAGCGCCCGGACCATGTGACACGTCGTGTCCGACGGCGGGTGGACGCCGATCATCTCCGCCGTGTCCCGGATCGTCTCGTTGCAGGCCTGGTTCGGCACGAAGACGCCCGAGTCGAGCAGGGCGATCGCGAGCCGCATCGCCTTGAGGCGGCGGTTGTGGGAGACGTACCACTCGCGGGGACGGCCCGGCGGCAACGGGCGCTTCTCCACGGGGGCGTACGGAAGGTCGAGCAGCACAGGGTGCTTCGCGGTGGACTGGGTCGGCAGCGGCTTCGGCTTGAGTGCGGCAGCGGGCACAGGCATCCTCCTGTCGCGGTAAGGGCGGTGGCCGGGGTCCCGGCAACGCCCTCGAACACTGGTTTTATTCTACCGCCCGCCACTGACAAAAGCCCCTGGCCACAAGGGCTTTCGGGGGTGCTGTGACGCAGGTGGAGGACGGGTTTCCGGGTACCGTGGGCGGCATGGAGATCTGGATCAACCCGGCCTGTTCGAAGTGCCGCAGCGCGGTCAGCGTGCTTGATGCGGAGGGTGCGGAGTACACCGTCCGCCGCTATCTGGAGGACGTCCCGAGCGAGGACGAGATCCGGGAGGTACTGGAGCGGCTCGGCCTCGAACCGTGGGACATCACCCGCACCCAGGAGGCCGCCGCCAAGGAGCTCGGCCTCAAGGAGTGGGCGCGGGACGACAGTTCGCGGAAGCGGTGGATCGCCGCGCTCGCCGCCCACCCCAAGCTCATCCAGCGCCCGATCATCACGGCCGACGACGGCTCGGCGGTGGTCGGCCGCACCGAGGACGCCGTACGGGACGCCTTGTCCAGAAAGTAACCGTCCAGGAAGGAGCCGTCCCGGAAGCAGCCGTCCCGGAAACAGTCGGGTGTGACGCAGGTTACGCCGCATGACTCCTGTAACCCCTGAGTAACCTCGTTCGGTATCTCGTACATAGCGGCGTACGCTCCCCTACCTCTCAGGAGGCGCGGATGTCGCGCAGAAGAAGACTCGGTACGAAGAAGAAGGTCGCGCTGCTGGTGAGCGCGGTGGCGGTGGCGGGCGGTGGGGCCTTCGTACTGGCCGGCACCTCGAACGCCGCGCAGAGTCCGCAGACGGCGGCGGAGTCGACGGTCTGCCAGGGGCTCGCCACGGCGCTCGGCAACAACCAGCGGTTCATCGCGGACCAACAGGCGAGTCCCGACGCTCAGTCGGCGGCCCGGATCGCCAACCGGGAAGCGGTGATCGCACAGATCAAGGTGCAGCAGGAGGCGTCCGCCTGCGTGGTCGGGGAGTCGGCTCAGGGCTCCCAGGCCGCACCGCAGCAGCCTTCCCAGGCCGCCTCCGCGTCGGCACCCGCCGCGTCCGGACAGCAGGTGTGCAACGGCTCGACCGTCACCCTCTCCGGCGAGGCCGGTGCGCCCGCCGCGTCCAGCAACCAGTTCCCGGCCGGTACGAAGCTGAAGGTCACCAACCTGGACAACAACAAGTCCACGACGGTGGAGGTCACTTCGGTCTCCGGAAGCTGTGCCCTGCTGAACAACGCGGCCTTCGAACAGGTGCGGGAGCCCGGCAAGTTCCTGATCCGCCGGGCCCTGATCGAGAAGGTGGGGTGAGGCTATTCGTGTCCTTCGCCTAGGAACTCGCTGAGGCGGCGGGTCAGTTCGGGAGGTGCGGACTGCGGCAGCGCATGGTGGGAGACGCCGGGGACCACGTCGATCTCCGCCCGCGGCAGCAGTTCGCCGGCCTGGGCCGTCACCTCGTCTGCGTCACAGGTCCTGCTGTTCGCGGCCACGAGCAGCAGGACCGGCGTTTTCAGGGTGCGCAGTGCGTCGGGGGCGGGGCGTGGACCGGTGACCGGCCTGGTGGTGGGGAAGCCCGCGGCGGCCTCCTGGAGGCGGAGCCAGTCGGGGTCCAGGGCGGCCGCTCTCCCGGTCTCCCAGTCCAGGAAGGCGCGGACCCGGGCCGGCGTGGGGCGCAGCAGCATCGGCAGGGCGTGCAGCAGATACGCCGCCTTGAACCCGGCGAAGCACTGGGTCGGGTCCAGGAGGAACAGGCGGCGCATCCGCTCGGGGGCGCGCAGGGCATGGTGCAGGGCGATCCAGGCGCCGTAGGAGTGCCCGCCGAAGTCGGCCCGGGTGACGCCGAGTCCGTCGAGGAGGGCGTCCAGCCAGGCGACCAGATCGGCGACCGTACGGGGGTGACGGTCGGCGGCCGGGGTGCTGCGGCCCGGGGCGCCGATCAGGTCGACGGCGAGGACGCGGTGGGTGCGGGCGAGGTGGGCGGCCTGGGTGTACCAGGACGCGGAGGTCGCTCCCCCGCCGCCCGGCAGCAGGACGAGCGGGGGCGCGTCCGCCGGGCCGCACGCGTTGACGTACGTCGTGCCGAACGGGGTGGGTACGCGGAGCGCCTCCCGGTCGGCGGGCCACTTCGCCAGCACCTTGTCGTAGGCGGACTCGAACGCGTCGCCGTCGTACCTGCCCATCGAACCCCTCGGCCCCTCCCGTATTATCTCGCTCAGCGAGATATTCGATGAGCGAGATAATAACCGGAGGGTGCGTATGCCGTCCCAGGAGTCCGAGATGGAGATCGTCCATCTTCTGCGTGCGGTGACCGTCGAACTCGGCCTGCACAGCGCCCGGTTCGCGCAGCGCAACGCCATGCACCCGACGGACGTACGCGCGCTGATCGCCCTCATGGACGCCTCCCGCGCGGACGAGGAGATGACGGCGGGCCGGCTCGGCGCGGAGCTCGGGCTAAACTCGGCCGGGACGACCTCGCTGATCGACCGGCTGGAGCGCGCCGGTCATGTGCGGCGGACGCGGGGGCGGGCCGACCGGCGCACGGTGGTCGTCGAGGTGGACGAGCGTGCGGTGGAGCTGGGGCAGGCCTTCTTCGGGCCGCTCATCGGGCGGGCGGTGGAGCTTCTCCAGGGCTACGACGAGGGGGAACGGGCGGCGATCCGGGGGTTCTTGGCGGGCGTACGGGATGCGGCGGCCGAGGAGACCTGACCTCTCACCGCCCGACCAGGGCCTCTCAGCCGTGTTCTCGTGCCTTGAGCGCCTTCGTCTCCGTCTCCTCGTCGATCCCCACGGCCGGCCGGTCCTGGCGCTGCGGCGCCACTCCGCCGATCTCCCGCAGCCACCGCCATGTGTCGGCCACGGTCTCGGTGACCGGACGGCAACGCAGGCCCGCCGCGGCGGCCCGGGAGGTGTCCGCGCCGTGGAGGGTGGTGTGCAGGTCGGTGTCCGGCGGGACCCACACCGGCAGGCCGGTCCAGGGAACGATGCCCGCGTCGAGGACGGTGTCCGGGTCGGTCCAGCGCAGTTCGGCGTCCGAGCCGGTCACGGCGACGCAGGCGTCGAGGAGTTCGCCCATGGTGGTGTGGCCCGGTGGGCTGACCAGGTTGTACGGGCCGCTCCTCCCGGTCACGGCGGCCTCCAGCATCCACTCCGCGAGGTCCCGGACGTCGATGTACTGGAGGGGAAGGTCCCGTGGCCCGGGTGCGAGGACCGGGCCGCCGCGGGCGATGCGGCCCAGCCACCACGGCAGCCGGCCGATGTTCTCGTACGGTCCGAGGATCAGCCCCGCCCGTACGAACAGGGAACGGTCCGCGCCGAAGGCGTCGAGCGCGGCGAGTTCACCGCCCCGCTTGTCCTGGGCGTAGTCGGTCTGGTCCGCGTCGGGGGCGCCCTCGACCACGGGCGCGTCCTCGGTGTGGCCGGCCGGCTGGGGCCAGGTGTACACCGAGCGACTCGACACGTACGCATACCGGTCGGCGCGGTCCCGTAGCAGCCGCGCCGCGTCCTGGACCGCGCGGGGCGCCGCCGACCAGGTGTCGACGACGAGGTCCCACTCGCCCCCTTCGGCGAGGGCGGTGAGCCCGTCGGGGGCGGTACGGTCGCCGTGCAGCGCCCGCACCCCGGCCACGGGTGTGTGCAGCCCCCGGTGAAAGACGGTCACGTCCCACCCGCGCCCCAGCGCCGCCTCGGCGACGGCCCGCCCGACGAACTCGGTACCACCCAGCAGAAGAAGTCTCATGCCGGTGACTGTGCCCGCCGGAACCACCCAGGGGAACCCGGATCTGCCCTGGGCAGAGGGCGGGCTACCGGTCCCCGGCTGCCGATCGGCCGCCGGCCCCGGCATACAGTCAGCCCGCGCCCCGGGGCAGTCAGCCGCCGGCCTGGGGACAGCAGCCACCCGCCCGGGCAGACCTACAACCAGCGGTCGGCGCCCACCCGGGCAGACCGGTCAACCACCAGTCGGCGGAGTGTACTTGTAGCCGACCCGTCGCACGGTCTGGATCGCGCCCCGGAAGTCCGGGCCCAGCTTGCGGCGGAGGCGGGCGATGTGGACGTCGACGGTGCGGCCGTCGCCCACGTGGCCGTAGCCCCAGACCGTGGTGACCAGCTGGTCGCGGGTGTGCACCCGGTGCGGGTGCTGGACCAGGTGGGCCAGGAGCTCGAACTCCAGGTAGGTGAGGTCGAGTTCCTCGCCGTTCACCTCGGCGGTGCGCTGCACGGTGTCGATGCGGACGAGGGGGGCCTCGGTGACGGTCTCCCCCGGTTCCGACAGCTGCGACGGCTCCGCCGGCTCCGGCAGGAAGAGGTGCTGCTGGTCGGCCGGGACGAGCACCAGGTAGCCGATCATCGGGGGCCGGCCCGGCAGGGTGGGCAGGGTGTGCGGCGGAGCGGGCAGCCAGGTGGCACCCGGCGGCAGGAACTCCGTCACGTCGATCACCTCGTCCCGGTCGACGGCACGCAGGTGCTGCCGTGGACCGGTCGGGGCGGGGGTGCCGATCGTGGCGGTGGTCAGAGAACGAGTGGTCGCCATGAGAGGTCAGCTCTTTTCGCGCGAGAAGGTCGTCAGGAGACGTACGTCGACTGCGCGCTGGCCGAAGGCCGGGATGTACGGCTTTAGAGGGCCGGCGCGTTCATCGCGCGGCAACACACCCGGTCGAAGTCGTGGTGCTGACGGGACGGCCAGAAGGGCTCGAGGTCATGGCGACCCGTCGCGGTGTACTTCTGGAAGCTGGCCATGAGCTCATTGAAGCAGACACCGGCCCGCAACAGGAGCCTCCTCTCACTGCTTGGACGCTTCCTTGGCGTGAAACCGACGTGGCGTGCCTCATCCGACCAGGCGTTTGTGCCAGGTCAGGGGTGTGACCTCGATCGCCTTGTCCGGGTCGCCGTCCCACTGGGTGGCCAGACCTACGCTCGCCAGCGCGGCGACGACCTCGTGGCCCACGGCGGTGGTCGTGTCGGCGGAGCCGTCGAAACCGCCGTAGAGCAGCGTCAGTCCGTGGCCCTCGGCGGCGCTCTCGGTGCACTGGGTGTGGAAGTAGACGAACCCGTGGTCGCGTTCGGTGCGCGCCCCGCCTATTTCGGCGTGGCCGCAGGTCCGGCAGCAGGTGAAGTTCTCCCGCGCGGTGATGCCGCTCGCGCTCAGCGCCTCGAAGGCCTGGGTCAGCCGGTCGGTGTCGGTGACGGCGGCCCAGCGGTCCTGCTCGGCCAGCCGCTCCACCCAGAGCCGGTCCACCAGGTCCCCGGCCTGGGCCCGCGACACAGGTCTCTCGTCGCCGTCGACCAGCCACTCCTCGGCGGCCTCGGTGAGCCCGGCCCGGTCGTCGTACCCGCAGCGCAGCAGCAGTCGTACACGCTCCTCGACCCGCTCGCGGATCTCGTTGGGCAGCTCGGGGATCTCCTCGGCCGGGCCGAGGTCCACCCGCTCCCACACCAGGTCCGCGTCCCAGCCGTCCTCTTGCCGGGCCCAGCCGGTCAGCAGGTCGGCCACCCGGCCGGGGTCGGTGAGGCTCGTGCCGTAGAAGTCGTCCCGGCCGAAGCGGTGTTCCAGCCGGTAGTCGCCGCCCTGCTCGTGCCACACCTGCGCGAACACGTGCGGCAGGTCCGGGATGCGCTGGGCGACCAGGAAGCGGTTGCCCGCCCGCCCCAGGCCGGTCACGGCCGCGCGCAGGTCCGCGGCCGGCATCCGGGTATGCGTCTGTCCGTTCTCGGTCCAGGCCCTGACGGCCAGGCCCCCCTCGATCTCCATGTCCCCACCATGGCACGCCCCACTGACAACGCACCGAGGGGCGCCCACCGACCGGTGGACGCCCCTCGGGAAGCCGAGCGCGCGGATCAGACCTGGCCGGCCTTCTCCAGCGCGGAGCAGCAGGTGTCGACGATCAGGCGCGTCACCAGGTACGGGTCGACGTTGGCGTTCGGGCGGCGGTCCTCGATGTAGCCCTTGCCGTCCTTCTCGACCTGCCACGGGATGCGGACCGAGGCGCCACGGTTGGAGACACCGTAGGAGTACTCGTTCCACGGGGCGGTCTCGTGCAGACCGGTCAGGCGGTCGTCGATGCCGGCGCCGTAGTTCTTGACGTGGTCGAGCGGCTTGGAGCCCTCACCGAGCGACTCGCACGCGGTGATGATCGCGTCGTAGCCCTCGCGCATCGCCTTGGTGGAGAAGTTGGTGTGCGCGCCCGCGCCGTTCCAGTCGCCCTTGACCGGCTTCGGGTCCAGGGTGGCGGAGACGCCGAAGTCCTCGGCGGTGCGGTAGAGCAGCCAGCGGGCCACCCACAGGTGGTCGGAGACCTCCAGCGGGGAGACCGGGCCGACCTGGAACTCCCACTGGCCGGGCATGACCTCGGCGTTGATGCCGGAGATCGCGAGGCCCGCCTTGAGGCAGTTCTCCAGGTGCGCCTCGACGACGTCACGGCCGAAGATCTCGTCCGCGCCGACGCCGCAGTAGTAGCCGCCCTGCGGGGCCGGGAAGCCGCCCTTGGGGAAGCCGAGGGGGTAGCCGTCCTTGAAGAACGTGTACTCCTGCTCGATGCCGAAGATCGGCTCCTGGGCGGCGAACTTCTCGGCGACCTCGGTGAGCGCGGCACGGGTGTTGGACTCGTGCGGCGTCATGTCGATGTTGAGGACCTCGCACAGGACGAGGAGGTCGTCGCCGCCGCGGATCGGGTCGGGGCAGGAGAAGACCGGCTTGAGGACACGGTCGGAGGAGTGACCCTCGGCCTGGTTCGTGGAGGACCCGTCGAAGCCCCAGATCGGCAGCTCCGCGCCCTTGGCGTCGTCCGCCATGATCTTCGTCTTGGAACGGAGCTTGGCAGTCGGCTGGGTGCCGTCGATCCAGATGTACTCAGCCTTGAAGGTCACGGGCCACTTCCTTCGGGGATGTGTCTACGCACTGCGGGTGCTGCGGCGCTGCGGCACTGAAACGCCGCCTCTTGATGCCCGCGAGCTTGTCAACAGGCGATTTCCCGGTCATTGCTCGAATGTGAACCCCGTGTTACCTGGTGGTGCTGTGGCGAGATTCACTGTGTGAGCGTCGCGAGGGGGTGTACCTGGCACCACTCCACGGCCGGGCGGTCAGCCCCAGTGACCCCCGTCTCCCCCTCGACCAGACTGGCCGTATGACCATCGAGACGCGGAACGGCAGCTGGGGCAAGAGGGTGCGGGCCATGGGGCTCGCCGCCGTGCAGGGGCTCGCGCTGGCGCTGGTGACGCTGCCGGGGGCGCTGCTCGGATTCACGCTCGCCCTGGTGTCGATCGCGCTCGTGCCGATCGGGGTCGGCCTGATCACGACCCCCTGGGTGCTCACGGGGGTGCGGGCCTTCGCGGACTGGCGGCGGGTCCTGGCCGCGGAGTGGGGCGGGGTGCGGATCCCGTCGGCGTACCGGCCGGCGCCGAAAGACGCCAACCCCTGGACGCGCACCTTCGGGATGCTGCGCGACCCGGCGACCTGGCGGGACCTGCGGTGGCTGCCGGTGGACATGACGGCGGGGTTCGTGACCGCCCTGCTGTCGGCGGTGCTCGTCCTCTACCCGCTGGAGGGGCTCGCGCTCGCGGTCGGGCTGTGGCGGCCGTTCCAGGAGGTGGGCGGCTACTGGTACGGCTTCGTGCATGTCACCGACCAGGTCTCCGCTCTCCTCGCCGGCGCCCTGGGGGTCGCCCTGCTGTCCCTCGCCTCGCTCGCGCCGCGCGCGCTGATCCTCCATTTCCGGCTCACCCGGGTCGTACTGGTCGCCGGACAGGGCGAGTTGGCCGAGCGCGTCCGCGTCCTCACCGAGACCCGCAAGGACGCCGTGGACACGTCGGCGGCCGAACTGCGGCGCATCGAAAGGGACTTGCACGACGGGGCGCAGGCGAGGCTGGTCGCCATGGGTATGGATCTCGGCACCATCGAGATGCTCCTCGACAAGGACCCCGCGCAGGCGAAGCGGCTGCTCGCGCAGGCCCGTCAGTCCTCCGCGGACGCGCTCACCGAACTGCGCGACCTGGTGCGCGGCATTCATCCGCCGGTGCTGGCGGAGCGCGGACTGGGGGACGCGGTAAGGGCGTTGGCGCTGCGGATGCCGGTCCCGACGGAGGTGAGCGTGGATCTCCCGGACCGCGCGGACGCCCCGGTCGAGTCCGCCGCCTACTTCGCCGTCAGTGAGGCGCTCACCAACGCGGTCAAGCACTCGGGCGCCGACCGGATCTGGATCGACCTGCATCACGTGAGAGAAGGGGCGGCGATGCTGCGGATCACCGTCACCGACAACGGCCGGGGCGGCGCGGTCATCGCGGCCGGTTCGGGCCTGGCCGGAGTGGAGCGGCGGCTGGGTACATTCGACGGCGTCCTGGCCGTCAGCTCACCCGCGGGCGGTCCCACCATGGTGACCATGGAGATCCCTTGCGCGTAGTCCTGGCCGAAGACCTCTTCCTGCTGCGCGACGGCCTCGTACGGCTCCTTCAGGCCCACGACTTCGAGATCGCCGCGGCCGTCGAGAGCGGGCCCGAGCTGGCCCGCGCGCTGGCCGAGCTGGAGCCGGACGTCGCGGTGGTCGACGTACGACTGCCGCCGACGCACACCGACGAGGGGCTCCAGTGCGCGCTGAACGCCCGCCGGGACAGACCCGGGCTTCCGGTGCTGGTGCTCTCCCAGCACGTGGAGCAGCTGTACGCGCGCGAGTTGCTCGCCGACGGCACCGGCGGGGTGGGGTATCTGCTCAAGGACCGGGTGTTCGACGCGGAGCAGTTCGTGGACGCCGTACGACGGGTCGCGGCGGGCGGTACGGCGATGGACCCGCAGGTGATCCAGCAGCTGCTGACCCGGCGGGCGGCCGACGACCAGCCGCTCGGCCGGCTCACGCCCCGGGAACGGGAGGTACTGGAACTGATGGCGCAGGGCCGGACGAACGCGGCGATCGCCGGCAGGCTCGTCGTCACGGAACGGGCGATCGCCAAGCACACCGCCAACATCTTCGCCAAACTGGGCCTTGACGTGTCGGACGATGACAATCGCCGCGTTCTGGCGGTGCTCGCGTTTCTCGACCGGGGCCGGTGAGCGACCCCTCATTCTCTGTAACTCCTGCTGCTCAAGGGCCTGTTGCGGTGGGTCGGCCCGGCAAACCTCTGATTTGTTTGTGGGGTGACTGAACACCCGTGGGACCACATCCGTAAGGGAGGGAGCCGCTTCACTCCTGTCGGGCGCCTCGATGGCCCGGAAAAGGAAGTCAGAGGAGTTCCATGGGACGCAATACACGTAAACGCCGCTCGTCGATGGCCACCAAGGCCATAGCCGCGTCGGCGGCCCTAGCGCTCGGTGGGGGCGGGCTGATCTGGGCGAACTTCTACGCCTCGGCGCACGAGTCCAACAACAACGGCTGGTCGCAGAACCAGACCAAGGCCGCCGCCGCGCAGGTGGCGACCATCTCCTGCCCCGACGTCGGTCAGAAGCTGACGAATGTGCCTCAGAACGCGCGTCAGGGGGTGGCCACGGAGCTGGCCAACCTGGACAAGCAGATCACCGAGGCCTACGCCAGGCTCGCCTCGACGCGGCAGGCTCAGTCGGGTGACCCGGGCTTCGTCCAGAACGCCATCGTCGGTCCCCTGAAGGAGAAGCGGGCTGCCACGATCGACCGGATCCGCATCAACATCCAGCGGGTCGGGGGCCAGTTCAACAGCTCCCTCAGCCAGTTGGCCGCGTGCACCACGCAGAACGCGCAGACGAACGCCGGCGAGACCGGCGGTCAGCAGCAAGGCGGCCAGCAGCAAGGCGGCCAGCAGCAGGGCGGCCAGCAGCAGGGCGGCCAGCAGCAGGGCGGCCAGCAGAACGGTGGCCAGCAGCAGGGCGGTCAGCAGCAGGGCAACGGCGGACAGGGCGGCAACGGCCCGGTCGCGGCCGACTTCGTGGACATCACCAAGGTCCAGGGCAACGCCCAGCTCGGCGTGGGCCAGAACGGCCTCCCGGCCAACGGCAACTCGGGCTCGCGCGGCACCTTCACCACGAAGTGCGGCACCAACGGGAACGACAACCACAACACGGACAACGTGATCGTCGCCCCCGGTGTCGCCAACGGCGCCCACCACCTGCACGACTACGTCGGCAACCAGAACAACGACGCGTTCGCGAGCGACCAGGAGCTGGCGGGAGCCTCGACCAGCTGCCAGAACCAGGGCGACAAGTCCTCGTACTTCTGGCCGGTGCTGCGTCTGCAGGACGGCACGCAGGACTTCGACCAGAACAACGACGGCGGCGGCAAGGAGGGCAACGTCGGCAAGATCCTCCAGCCGGCCCAGGCCCAGCTGAAGTTCGTCGGCAACAAGAAGGGCAACGTCGTCGCGATGCCGACGGCCCTGCGCATCATCACCGGTGACGCGAAGGCCTTCGTCAACGGCAACGCCAACGCCAACGTGAACTGGAGCTGCACCGGCTTCGAGAACAAGGTGCAGCTGAAGGACAAGTACCCGATCTGCCCGCAGGGCAGCCAGGTGGTGCGCACGACCAACTTCCAGAGCTGCTGGGACGGTCAGAACATCGACAGCGCCAACCACCGCACCCACGTGTCCTTCGTCCAGGCGGACGGCACCTGCGCCAACGGCTTCAAGGCGATCCCGCAGCTCCAGGTCCGGCTCGTCTACAACGTCCCGGCCCCGAAGCTCCAGAACGGCACGGTCGTCAACCCCTACGCGGTCGACACCTTCCCGGAGAACCTGCACAAGCCGATCACCGACCACAACGACTTCATCAACTTCTTCTCCACGAACACGATGAACAAGATGGTCAACTGCATCAACACCGGCAAGAACTGCCAGTGACCCACTGAGAAAGCCGGCGGTGAGAATCCCTCACCGCCGGCTTTCTCGTGTCCGCGTCCTCAGTGGGCCGAGTGCGTGGCGCCCATCTTCGAGTGGTCGGTGCCCTCCTCGATGTCCCCGCCGAGCGTCTTGCGCAGCACCGTCACCGTCTTGGTGGTGTCACCGACGGCGACCCACTTGCGGCCGACCAGGAAGTGACCGCCGTAGTCCTTGGCGCCGTTGATCCATTCGCGCTGGCCGCGGTCGGTGGCGAAGGTGGCGAGGATGAACTTGCCGTCGGCGTCCTTGGCCTTCTTGCACACGGCCTGGCGCAGCTCGTCGGCGTCGATCTGGATGTCGGGCGTGCACTTCACCTCGGCGGCCAGGTGCTCCAGACTGCCGGTGGCCGCAGACGGCACCGCAGCTGCTTTCGCGTCACCGCCGGATCCGCAGCCCGCCAGCGCCAGCACCGCGGCCGCGCCGGTCAGCGCGAGCATCGGTCGGGTCAACCTCATCTGTTCCTCCGGTCACGGGGTCACGTCGGACGGGCCCCGGCGGGGGTCCGTCTCCTCCCATACGGCTGTGAGGCCCGGGACACTCAAATTCCGGTGTCACCACGGGTACGGCTGTGCGAAAGTGTGCCGGTGAACGAGGACTGGGAAAAGCGGGTGCTCGCCGCCTGGGCGACCTTGGACGACTATCCCGAGGAGCGGGCGGCCGATTTCCGCGCCGTGATCGACGCGCTCGTGGCCGAGCTGCCGGACGACAGCCCCGACGGCCTCTTCGAGCGGGCCTGCGCCTGGGACTCGACCGGGCACTCCGACAAGGCGGCCCCGCTGTACCGGGAGGCGCTCGCGAAGGGGCTGCGCGGATACAAGGGGCGGCGCGCCAAGATCCAACTGTCGAGTTCCCTCCGGAACATCGGACAGGCGGAGGAGGGCGTCAAGCTGCTCACTCCCGAACTGGACGGCCCTTCCGACGAGTTGGACGACGCGGTACGGGCCACTCTCGCCCTGTGCCTGTCCAGCCTCGGCCGGGACCGCGAGGGCCTGTCACTGGTCCTGGGCGCGCTCGCCCCTCATCTGCCGCGCTACCAGCGGTCGATGGCGAACTACGCGCGCGCCCTGGTCGACCCGGAAGGCTGATTCACTCCGTCGGCGGTGACCAACCAACGATTCGCTCGTTCTGCTGAACGTGCAGTCACAGGATGTCGCCCCGCGCCCCGCACCCGCCTCAGGCTCCGCCGCCGACCCCGTGGTCGATGTCGAGCAGGCCGAGGCCGCACTCGTCGAGCACTACCCACGGCTGGCCCGGCTCGCCTATCTGATGCTGCCGCCGGGCCTGGGCCGCAACCGGCGGGTCCTGACCGCGCACGCCCTCACCCAGCGTGCCCTGCCCCGGGGCCGCGCCACGACGCCGGTGATCCCGGCCCAGGCGAGCGGCCGCGAGGGCGACCCGGGCTATGCCTTCGTCCGCCTCCAGGTGGTGCGTACGGCGCTGGAGGCGGGCCTCCCGCTCAGGCGCAGGGCATGGCCCAAGCGCTCCCAACTGCCGCCGCTGCTCCCCCAGGTGTGGGGCCTGCGCCTGTTCCCGCGCTCCGGCGGCGCCGACGAACTCGCCCTGGACCAGGCCCTGTCGGCCCTCTCGGGGCCGGCCCGCGCCGCCTACGTCCTGCGCGGCCTGGAGAAGCTCCCCGACGACGCCGTACGCGAGGTGCTGACCGCGGCGGGCGTGGACGACGTGGACGCGGCGCTCGACGAGGCCGCCTCCGTCGCGGAGCGGTCCGCGCTGCTCGACTCCCCCGAGTTCGACCCCTGTTCGCTGCAGGCCCGGCCCACCGACCTCATGCGGCGCAGGCAGCACATGAAAGCCGCGCTCGCGGCGGCCGCGGCCGTCGCCGTGTGCGGGGCGCTGCTCGCCATGCCCGGCGACGGCTGGGGCCCCGACGGTGCCGCCGCGCCCGCCTACGCGCAGAACCCCGCCGCCCAGGCCGCCCTGGACCCCTCCCTGCTGCTCAAGGTCCCGGCCGCCGCCTGGGAGTCCTCGGCCCGCACCGACTTCTCGGTGTGGCCCGCGCGCGGCGACCTCACCGGCGACAGCGCCCTGCTGCGCCGCGCCCTCGCCGTCTGGGCCCGCCCCGGCGAGACCGTCCAGGTCTCCGCGACCCCCGGCACCCCGTCGGGCGGCCCCTCCGGCCCGCCGCAACTCCTGTACGCCGGGACCGTCGACAACGCGCGCGTGGTGATCCTCTACGACGGTCTGCGTATCGTCCGCTACGCCGAGCCGAAGGACGGCACCAAGGGTGCCGCGCTCGACTTCGCCCGGGTCGACGGCGCGGACCGGGCCGGGGCGAGCGCGGTCGTCCTGGGCCGGGCCGACGGCAACGTCCGCTATCTGACGGCCCCTTGGGTGACGAAGGCCGCCGAGCGGGACCTGATGAAGCCGGGCTCCGGCGCCACGGCCCTGCCCCTGACCGACGGCACCACCGCGCCGCTGGCCGGCCCCGCGCAGAGCGGCC
The DNA here is from genome assembly GCF_040651535.1 of Streptomyces sp. NPDC048420. Taxonomy (NCBI): domain Bacteria; kingdom Bacillati; phylum Actinomycetota; class Actinomycetes; order Kitasatosporales; family Streptomycetaceae; genus Streptomyces; species Streptomyces sp. NPDC048420. The sequence goes on along the minus strand of NZ_JBEZKG010000008.1, from coordinate 79,715 downwards.
CCTGCACCTCCTGGAACGTGCTCCAGCTGACGGACACCTCCGGCACCCGGCTGCTGACCGACCTCGGCGAACTGGTCCCGGCCCGCCTCACCACCGGCCGCCCCGGGTCCGTGAAGGACGCGTCCGGGGCGCAGGGGCTGCGCGCCTGGGCGCCGTACGCCTGCTCGCTCGGTGCGATGCGCGCCTCGGGGGTGCGCGGTGTGAACGCCTGGGCCTACGCGGCGCAGCCGCTGCCCGACGCGAGCGGGACGGCGGACTGGGTGTGCACCCGGGCCGAGACCTGGCAGGGCGGCGGTGAGCGGGTGCTGGCCCAGTTCCGCACGCCGGGCGGGACGTACGGCGCGGTCGCGGCCAAGGCCGAGAACGTGCCGTCGTGCGGGGCGAAGGATCCGCAGGTGCTGGCCGGGGTGCTGTGGAAGTCGGCGGGCGGGTCCTGGTACCTGCTGGCGGCGGGCAGCAAGGGGACGTCGTCGATCAGCGCGACGGGTGACGTCGGCGGTACCGCGCGGGGGAACCTGCTGGCGGTGAAGACGAAGCAAGGGGCTCAGGCCGGTCTGAAGGGGACGCTGGAGGACGGGCGGGCCGTGAGCGGGCTCCGATAGGGAGCGCGAAGTGTCCGACTCGTGCCGGATATGTGAACGCCCCTGGCCGGACCGGCCCGTTCCGGGCCGGATCCGATCGGTAAGGTGTTCGTATGACTACCGGGGTCCGTCGAAGAATGGGAGTCGAGGAACGGCGTCAGCAACTGATCGGCGTCGCCCTCGAACTGTTCGCCCGCCGCTCGCCCGACGAGGTCTCCATCGACGAGATAGCGTCGGCGGCCGGTATCTCGCGGCCGCTGGTCTACCACTACTTCCCCGGCAAACTCAGCCTGTACGAGGCCGCGTTGCAGCGCGCGGCGCAGGATCTGGCGAGCCGGTTCGAGGAACCGCACGTGGGGTCGCTGGGCGGGCGGCTGCTGCGGGTGATGCGCCGGTTCTTCGACTTCGTGGACCAACACGGGCCCGGTTTCTCGGCGTTGATGCGCGGCGGGCCCGCGGTCGGCTCGTCGGCGACGAACGCGCTCGTCGACTCCGTACGACAGGTCGCCTACGAACAGATCCTGTCGCATCTGCGGGTGGAGAGCCCGCCCGCGCGACTGGAGCTGGTGGTCCGTTCGTGGATCTCGCTGGTCGAGTCGACGGCCCTGATCTGGCTGGACGGCCGGCGCATCCCGCGCGCCGAGCTGGAGCTGAAGCTGGTGCACGACTTCGCCGCGCTGGCCGCGGTGAGCGCGGCCTTCGACGAGGAGATGACCGCGCTGCTGCGGCACATGCTCAAGGACGAGCCGCACGACGGGCCCTTCACCGACCTCGCCGCGCGGCTGATCTCGCTGGCCTCCTAGAGCACGGCCTTGGTGTAGGAGGCGTCCAGGTCGCGCACCTCGGCGGAGAGGTGCACGGTGAGGCCGTCCGCGGGTCCGACATGCTTGCGCAGCAGCTCCACGACGGCCTCGGTGAGCTTCGCCTTGGTCTCCTCGGACCGTCCGGCGAGCAGGGCGAGCGTGACGTTCACGATCGCGTGGTTCTCCTTCTCGCCGCCGACCGCCTCGTCCTCGCTGCGCAGCACCCGGGTCTTGCACGCCTCGAGCTTCGCGGCCGCCGTCTCGACGACGACCGGGTGCAGCGCCAGGGCGAACTCCTCCCAGTCGACATGGTCGAGATACGGGGAGCGTTCGATCGTGATCTGCGGCATGGGCACTCCTGTTCTAGGGCGACACACGTCACCCTAGCCGCAGCGCCAGCATGGCGATGTCGTCCTCCCGGTCGTGGCCGAAGGTGTCCAGGAGGGTGTCGCACAGGGCGTCCAGGCCGGGCAGGGCGCCGGAGGCGGCCGCGCGCAGGTGCTCCAGGGAGGCCGTGAGGTCGGTGCCGCGGGTCTCGATGAGGCCGTCGGTGACCATGAGGAGCCGGTCGGTGGGTTCGAGGAAGAGCTCGGTGGCCGGCGGATGGGGCAGCCCCACGCCGAGCAGCGGGCCCGCCGCCTTGGCGTAGTCGGCGGTGCCGGTGTCGCGGACGATCAGCGGCGGGATGTGCCCGGCGTTGGCGATCCGGGTGCGTCCGGTCTCCGGGGCGATCAGGGCCAGGCAGACCGTGGCCGTGGTGTCGGGGTGGTAGCGCTGGAGCGTCCGGTCCAGGCGCTCGGCGAGGACCGCCGGGTCGCTCTCGTCGACGGCGTAGGCGCGCAGCGCGTGCCGTAGCTCGACCATGACGGTCGCCGCGTCCAGGGAGTGCCCGACGACGTCCCCGACGGCGGTCAGCACGCCCTCGTCCACGCGGAGCGCGGCGTAGAAGTCGCCGCCGATCTCGGTCTGCCGGGAGGCGGGGACGTAACGGACCACGACGTCGATGCCCGGCAGGTCGGGCAGCCGGTGCGGCTGGGGCAGGAAGCTGTGCTGGAGGGTGAGGGCGACATGCCGCTCGATCTTGTACATGAGCAGCGGTTCGGCGGCGAGCGCGGTGGCCTGCGCGAGCTGGGCCAGCAGGGTCTCGCCCTCCAGGCCCACCCTGCGCATCCCGCGGGCGGGCGCGGCCAGACACACCGGTGCCCTGCCGTCCTGGGTGACGACCAGCGCGAGCCGGGCGTCGTGCTCGACCCCAGGCCGGAAGAACCCGGCGGGCCACAGCGGTGCGGGCACGGTGGTCAGCTGCACCCCGGCCTGCCCCCGGGTGAGCCGGCGCAGCAGGGTGGCCACGGCCCGGTCGGCGCCCTCGTCGGGCAGGGACACGGGGATGCGGTCGCGGGACAGACCGCGGTAGAGCTGGTCGTCCTGGTCGAGGACGAAGACGGCGGCGGGGGTGCCGGTGAGCCGCGAGACGCCCTCGGCGGCCGCGTCGGAGAGCTCCTGGAGGGTGCGGGCCGACTGGATGGTGACGATCGTCTCCGACAGCAGCGTCAGCCGTCGTACCAACGCCCGGTCTCCGGCGCGCAGTTGGGCGTTGCGTACGGCGGCCCGAACCACCGCCTCGATCTCCAGGGGCTCGGCGGGCACCTTCAGATAGGCCTCGACGCCCATGTCCATGCCCGCGCAGTGCACGGCCGGGGCCACCGCGGAGGCCGAGAAGTGCACCACGGGCATCCCGGCCGTGTGCGGGCGCTCCTTGAACATCCGGCACAGGTCGAAGCCGCTCATGTCGGGCAGGCCCACGTCGACGAGGGCCACGTCCGGCAGGGTGCCCTTGCGCAGCCGGGTGTCGAGTTCGGCGAGGGCCTCGCCGCCGGTGGCGACCGGGACGACCCGATGCCCTGCCCGGCTCAGCACGGTGCCCATGGCGTACCGGCTGGCCTCCACGTCGTCCACGACCATCACGGTCGTGCCCGTCGGCTTGCCTTTTGCGTCCATCTGTCACCCCTCGGGCAACACCGGTGGAGCAGACCGGATTTCTTGGTCTGCCCCACCAAGGTTATGCGTTCGCCTAAGGATGGCGGATGAATACGGCCACGGACCTCCCCGGAACAGCGAAGGTGCCCGTTTTCTTCTCGTAGGACGCCCTCTTGACGGTAGAGTCCGCCCCTGCCACCTGCACGGGATGCAGCCGGTAGGTGCTTCCGGCAAGGGCACTGATCCGCTGGTCCTGAGCCTTCGGCGTCGCGTTGAACACGACGACCAGGTCGCCGAGTTCCATCGTGATCACCCCGGGCGTCTCGTCCTTCCCGGACAGCGGGAAGGACAGCCGCGACTGCACCCGGTCCGCCGTGCCGAGCGAGAAGGTCTTCTCCGTCGTACGGATCCTCAACAGGTCCTGGTACGCGGCCGAGGCCCCCTCGATCTGCGCGCAACCGACCTTCACCGAGCCCAACAGCGGCTTGGCGTACGGCCACTTGGACGCGTTGTCGGCCGCCATGGGCAGTCCGCGGCCGAAGCCGTTGCCGTCCCGGCAGTCCCAGTGGATGGCGTTGAACCAGTCGCCGCTGTCGTAGGAGTTGCGGTCCAGGGACTTGGAGCGCAGCAGGTCGGTGCCCGCCTGGGAGAGCGACGGGCCCTGCGAGAGGGCGGCCGTGGCCATGGCGAGTACCTGCATCCTGGCCCGGTCGGACGCGCTGGTGCTCGTGGGCAGCTTGTACGTCAGCGCGTCGAACAGTGACTCGTTGTCGTGCGCGTCGGCGTAGGCGAGGGCGTCACCGGGGGCGTCGGCGTATCCGGCGGGCTGACCGTTGTAGTCGACCTGGGCACCGGTGACCTGCTTGCCGTCGGTGTCGGTGAAGGTGAACTGCCTGAGGTTGCCGGACAGGCCCACCTTGATGAGGTCCTGGTAGTGCAGGAGGCGGGCCTTCTGCTCCTCGGGCGTCCCGTTGGCCGTCGATGTGTTGGGGTCGGTGTACAGCCCGGACGCGAAGCCCTGGACGCGGGGGTCCTCGTCGAAGGGGCCGCCGCCGCGTACGGCGTCACGGGCGCGGTCGGAGAAGGTCGCGATCCCGGTGCCGGCCATGTTCTTCTGCGTGGCCTGCACGAAGCGGGCGTCGTCGGCGACCTCGCCGAAGTTCCAGCCCTCGCCGTAGAGGATGATCTTCCTGCCGTCGACGCCGTCCTTCTTGAGGGTCAGTGCGTCGAGGGCCTTGCGGACGGCCAGGATGTTGGCCTTGGGGTGGTGGCCCATGAGGTCGAAGCGGAACCCGTCGACCTTGTACTCCCGGGCCCAGGTGACGATCGAGTCGACGACCAGCTTGCCCATCATGGCGTTCTCGGTGGCGGTGTTGGCACAGCAGGTGCTGTTGGCGACCGAACCGTCGGCGAGGAGCCGCTGGTAGTAGCCCGGCACGATCCGGTCGAGCACGCTCGTGGACGCCTGTCCACTGGCCGCCGTGTGGTTGTAGACCACGTCCATGACGACCCTCAGACCGTCCTCGTTGAGGGACTTGACCATCCTGCGGAACTCGACCGTACGGCCGGTGCCGTCCGGGTCGGTCGCGTACGAGCCCTCGGGGACCGTGTAGTGGTAGGGGTCGTAGCCCCAGTTGTAGGCGTCCTTGGCGGCGGTCTTGGCTACGCACTCCTGCTGCTGGTCGGAGTCGGCCGGGTAGGAGGTGAGATCGCAGTCCGGAGTCGTTTGGTCGGTCTTCTTCTCCGGGATGGTGGCGATGTCGAATGCGGGCAGCAGGTGCACATGGCTCGTGCCCGACTTCGCGAGCTGTCGCAGGTGCTTCGAGCCGTCGCTGTTCTTGTCGGTGAAGGCGAGGTAGGTGCCCTGGTCCTTCGCGGGCACGGTCTTGTCCGCCACCGAGAAGTCCCGGATGTGCAGCTCCTGGATCTCGGCGTCCTTGAGGGGGACGGCCTTGGGCTTGGTGTACGCCGACCAGCCGCTCGGGGCGAGGGACCTGTCGTTCAGGTCGACGACGAGACTGCGCTCGGAGTCGGTGGTGAGGGCGACCGAGTAGGGATCGGTGACCTTGTTGGTGACCACCTTGCCGACGCTGGGAGCCCAGACCTTGACGACGTACCGATAGGGCTTGCCCTTCCAGGACCCCGGGCCGGTGACGGACCAGACGCCGGTGGTGGCGTCGCGGGTCATGGCGACCATGGAGCCGTCGAGTTCGAGTTTCACGGACTGCGCGGTCGGCGCCCAGACGGCGAGCGTCGGGCGTCCCTTGCTGAACGTCGGCCCGAGGTCGGCCTGCGTCGCCTTCGGGTACAGGTCGTCGAGGACGCCCGCGATCTGGACGCCGGTCGCCGCCAACACGGCGCCGTTGGCGGCGCGTTGGGAGGCGACGACCTGGCCGCTCAGGGCTTGGCGTACCCGGTCGCGGTCACGCGGGTCCACGGACCAGGCCGTGTAGTCCTTCAGCTGCGGGAACTTCGCCTTCTGGGCGTCGGTGAGGGCGGTCTTGGTGAGCCGCAGCCAGCGCTCGTCGTCGCTGGTCAGCGCACCGCCGTTCACGGTGATCGAGCCGTTGTGGGAGTACAGCAGCTGGGTGGAGGCGGCGGCCCCGGACCCGTTCCAGGCGACCGTGTTCCGGTCGATCCAGACCGCCTTGGAGGTGGTCAGGTCGAGCGCGGCGGCTGACCCGGCGGGCTGCGGGAGCAGGTACTTCTCCTGGCCGTTCAGGAGCCACACCTCGTGGCCGTCTGCCGTGAGGTCCAGGGACTGGTCGGTGGGCAGGTCCTTCTCGTCGCCCTTGTGGATGATGTAACTGAGGCTCGTGGCCCCGTTGTTGAGCGGTACCTCGTAGACCGCGCCATAGCTGTCAGTCTTCACCGGTTCCAGCGGCTTCGACCAGTCGGTGGGGTTCGCGGCACCCGTCCAGACGTGCAGGCCCCAGCCGTCGTAGTTCCCGTCTGCGCGGTGGTAGTGGATGACCGCCTTGGTCTTGTCCTGCGCCGGGTAGTCGGGCTTCTCGGTGCGTACGGCGTCCTTGCCCTGTTCGATCCACACCTCGCCGGTCCGGGTGACGTCGATCGTGCGGTCGGCGGAGACGTCCTTGTCACCGTCCTTGTCGATGACGAGGAAGCCGACGTTCGAGGCACCCGGCTTCAGCTTGACGTAGGCGAAAGCGCCGTACGCGTCCCGGCCGACGAAGGGATGGCTGCCGGGCCAGGTGGTGGACTCACCGTCGGCGAGGTCGCCCCAGGCGTACAGCCCCCAGTCGGCGTAGTCGCCGTCGGCGCGCTTGTAGTGGACGACCGCGTAGTCGCGGGAGGAGGCGGTGGGGGGCTCTTCGGTGGGCGGGGTGCCGGTTTCCGAGGAGGCGGTGGCACTGGCCGTGCGGCCGGCCGAGTCGATCACAACCGCCTTGTAGCGCAGGGCGGTTGTGGCCGGTACGGCCTTGTCGATGACCTGTGTGACTTTGTAGGGCGCGTGGTCGGCGGAGCCCAGGGTCTGCCACTTGCCGTTTCCGACCTGTGCCGCGAAGACGACCCGGTTGAGCTGTCCGCCGTCCACGTCGGCGGTGAGCTCGACCGTGCCGGTGGCACCGGCCGCAGGGGCCTTGAGGGTGATCGTCGGCTTGGTGGCGGGCGCGGCGAGCTTGCCGGACGCCTTGAGGACTGTCGCGGAACCGGCGGGGACGGTGACAGTGATCTTCTTGTCGGCGCCGGTCCTGGCCGTGGCGTCGGTGCCGTAGATCCCCTGGTAGGTCATGTTCGCCGAACCGGTTGCGAATGACGCCGACTTGGCCGTGCCGGCGTTGTTGAAGGCGACGACGTACTCGTTGCCTCCCTGAGTGCGGGAGAAGGCGTAGACCCCGGTCCCGTCGGCCGCATACCGCTCCTCCTGGACGCCGTCCGTCAGCGCCGGGTTGGCCTTGCGGAGCTTCGCGAGTTCGGTGATCTGCCGGTACAGCGGGGCGCTCGTGTCGTACGCGTCGCTCGCGTGGGTGCGGTCGGTGCCGATCTCGTCGTCGTCGAGGTAGTCGGGGGTCTTCGACGCGAACATGGTCTGGCGGGCGTCCTTGTCGCCCTCGGCGCCCGTGAAGCCCTGTTCGTCGCCGTAGTAGACGACGGGGTTGCCGCGGCTGAGGAACATCAGCTCGTTGGCGAGCTCGTCCTTGGCGAGGAGTTCGGCGTCGGTGGCCTTCGGGTTGTCCTGGTTCAGGAAGTACCCGATGCGACCCATGTCGTGGTTGCCGAGGAAGGTGACCTGCTCGTAGGCGTTGGCCTTGTCGGTCGTGTACTTGTAGTCGTCGCCGAAGACGCCGGCGAGCTTCCGCGCGCTGCCGCCCTGGGAGGCGTACTGCCGGGCGGCCTCCTGGAAGGGGAAGTCCAGCGTGGCGTCGAGGCGGCCCTGGGTGACGTACGGCGAGGTGACCGCCGTGTCGGCGGAGTAGACCTCGCCGAACATGAAGAAGTTCTTCCGGCCCCGCTGGGCCGCGTAGGCGTCGAGGGCCGTGGCCCACCGGGTCCAGAACTCCATGTTGACGTGCTTCACGGTGTCGATCCGGAAGCCGTCGATGTCGAAGTCGCGGACCCAGCGCCGGTAGATCTTCTCCATGCCGGAGACGACCTCGGGACGCTCGGTCCACAGGTCGTCGAGGCCGGAGAAGTCGCCGTAGGTCGTCGACTCACCGGCGTAGGTCGAGTCGCCGCGGTTGTGGTACATCGTGGGGTCGTTGAGCCAGGAGGGGACCCTGGCGTCCGTGTCGGTGACCGTGGGCGTGCGCGGGAAGGAGTCCGCGTCCACCGCGGGGAAGTGCCCCTTGGCCGCGTGGTCCGCGTCGTCGAAGGGCTCGCCGTCCTTGGTCAGATACGGGAAGGCGCCCTTGGAGAGGTAGTCGTAGGACTTCTCCTCGTAGTCGACGACGTCGGCCGTGTGGTTGGTGATGACGTCGAAGAAGACCTTCATGCCCTTGGCGTGGGCCTTGGAGATGAGGGTCTCCAGGTCCTTGTTGGTGCCGAAGTGCGGGTCGACCTGGGTGAAGTCGGTGATCCAGTAGCCGTGGTAGCCCGCGGAGGCGTTGCTCCCCGTGCCCTGCACGGGCTTGTTCTTGAAGATCGGGGCCATCCAGATGGCGGTGGTGCCGAGGCCCTTGATGTAGTCGAGCTTCCTGGTGAGGCCCTTGAGGTCGCCGCCCTGGTAGAAGCCCTTGTCGGTGGGGTCGTAACCGGTGGAGAGGCGGGAACCGGTGAGGCCGCCCTCGTCGTTCGCGGTGTCGCCGTTGGCGAAACGGTCCGGCAGGACGAAGTAGAACTGCTCACGGGTGTCGTCGTGCCGGGCCGGTTCCGCGGCGAGCTTCGCGTCGGAAGGCGGTGGTGGCGGAGTCTCCGCCCGGGCTGCGAGGGGCTGGACGAGCGCTGCGGCCAGCGCGGTCACGGTGACCGCGGCGACCCGTCCGGCCTGAGCGGTACGGCGCCTGGACGGCACCGGCCATCTCGATATCACGGATGGACTCCTTGCGATTGCGGCTCTACATGGGTCCGACCCCGCGTGACCGTATCGCCGCCGTAAGCCTTACAGCAAGAGTCCTGAAACAGTCGGAAAGAACTTGCAGTCCCGGATCGACGCGTATCGCCCATAACCAGTCGCCGCAGGCGCGGTCACGCGGCTACCTTGCCTGCATGGAACAGGAACCTCCCCTCGTGCGCGAGGTCTTCCCGGAACTGATCGACGAACTGGCCGCCCTCCTGGAAGCGGAAGGGGAACGCGACCTGGCCATCACCGTGCGGGATGTCCGGATGGTGGGCGAGTGCGGCTGCGGGGACGACTACTGCCAGAGCATCCGGACGGCGGATCATCCGGACGGGCAGCCGTACGGCCCGGACCATCGTTGCGTACCGCTGCTGCCCTCGTCGGGCGATCTGATCCTCGACGTCGTGGCCGGCCGGATCGTGTACATCGAGGTCCTCGGACAGCCACCCCTGCGCCGGCCGGCTCAGCCGTGACAACCGCTCAGCAGCTCGACTTGCCCGCGTAGATCGCCAGCGCCGTGTTGGACCCGAGCGTGGCCGTGAACTGGCCGCCGGCGTTCACCGTCACGCTCGTGTTGTTCTGCACGTTGCAGTACGTGCCGGCGGGCAGTGAGGTCTGGTAGGTCCGACTCAGGCTGCTCGACTCGTGGTTGACGGCGACGTACCCCTTGGCGCCCCGCCCGAAGGCGATCGCGTCGCCGCCGTTGTCCCACCAGTCGGTGACCGACTCGCCGCGGGTCGCGTTGCGGAAGGCGACCATGCGGAGGATCTCGGGCCAGGCGTGCTGGCACTTCCAGCCGTCCTGCCAACAGGCGGTCACGGAGCCGTTGTCGGGCGGCCCGGCGTCCGTGTCGGACCATTCGTAGCCGGAGTTGATGTCCGGGGCGCCGTACGGGTAGGCGAGCATGAAGACGTTGGCGAGGGTGTAGTTGGCGCCGTCCTTGTAGTTCAAGGTGCTGCCGTTGCGCTCGGTGTCGTGGTTGTCGACGAAGACGCCCGCGACCGAGCTGCTGATATAGCCCCAGCCCTCGCCGTAGTTCTTCAGGTAGGCGAGGTTCTCGTTGTTGAAGACGCGCTTGAGGTCGTAGGCGTAACGGAACTCCTGCACATCGCCGTTGCCCGTGTACTCGGTGGGCTGGACGGCCTCTCCGCTGCCGTAGATGACCTCCTGCTTCCAGTAGACCGACGGGTTGCTCAGCCGGGACTTGATGTTGGCGAGGTCGGCGGTGTCGATGTGCTTGGCCGCGTCGATGCGGAAGCCGTCGACGCCGAGGGTGAGCAGGTCGTTCATGTACCCGGCGATCGCGCCGCGGACGTACGGCTCACCGGTGTCGAGGTCGGCCAGGCCGACCAGCTCGCAGTGCTGGACGTTCCAGCGGTCCTGGTAGTTGGTGACCTGGGAGGTGCAGTCGTCGAAGTCGTACGACGAGTACAGCCCGGGGTAGTTGTACTTCGTGTACGACGACCCGCCCGTGCCGGTGCCGCTGCCCGCCGACATGTGGTTGACGACGGTGTCGACGACGACCTTCACTCCGGCCGCGTGGCAGGTGTTCACCATGTTCCGGAAGGCCGTACGGTCCCCGAGCCGGCCCGCGATCCTGTAGCTGACGGGCTGGTACGAGGTCCACCACTGCGAGCCCTGGATGTGCTCGGCGGGCGGGGAGACCTGGACGTAGCCGTATCCGGCGGGGCCGAGGGTGGTGGTGCACTCCTTGGCGACGGAGGCGAAGTTCCACTCGAAGAGGACGGCGGTGACGTCCTTGGTGCCGGGCGGGGAGGCCTGGGCGGCGGTGGGGGTGAGGACGGCGGCCGAGGCGGCGAACACCGTGGCCGCGGCGGTGGCGGTGGCTCTTGCGGACCATCTCGATATCACGTGGGGGTTCTCCTTGCCGGACGGCCAGGCGTCTTTGCCTGGCGCCGGCGAGAACGTACCGCTGACGAAATGTTTACAGCAAGAGTCGTGAAAGCAACGGCAAGAACTTTCACACTTGGCTGGCGGGCTTGCCCGGAAGGGCGTCGCGGCTCCCCCGGCAGGAGTAGACGATCTCCACCGACCCTCCGGGCAGGGCCCGTTGGCTCAGGAAGGTCAGGCCGGTCTCCGCGCTGAGGGCGGGGGTCAGCTGGGTGCCGCCGCCGAACAGCAGGGGCAGGACGACCAGTTCGAGGCGGTCCAGTGCGCCCAGGGCGTGGAAGGTGCCGATCGTGCGGGGGCCGCCGATGAGGTGGACGTCGCCGCCCCGGTTGGCCGCGCGGAGCTTCTCGAGGAGCCGGACCGGGTCGCTGTCGGTGGTGACGTGGTCCGGGGTGCCCTCCGGGCGGTGCGAGCCGAGGACGAAGACGTCGAGGTCCGGCCAGGGCCAGCGGCTGTTGGTGAGCGCGGGCTCGAAGGTCGTACGGCCCATGAGAGCGGCCTCGCAGTCCGCCAGGAACTCCCGGATGCCGTGGCTCTGGCCGGAGACGAACGCGGGGTCGGCGGTCAGCGCGGGCCAGCCGTTCGGGGTGGTCACATAGCCGTCGGCACTCATGCTGATGCGGGCACGGATCTGCATGGTTCTCTCCCTGAGGTGTCGGGCGCTGTTCGCCCTTCCACCCAAGCGTCGATCGAGGGTCCCGCCGATCGACACGCCCGACAGAAAATCACCGGGCCCCCGCGGGAGCCCGGTGATCCCCGTATGCGCTCAGGCCGTCGTCCACCACACGGTCGTGTCGGCCGGCACCTTCGCGTCGCCGTCGACCTCGGCCACCTCTCCGCTCGCGAGGAGCAGACGGCCGTACGCCGGAGTGGTCACCGACTCACCGCCGGTGTTCGCCACACAGACGAACTCCCCGCGCCGGAAGGCGAGTACGCCCTCGGGTGCCCGCAGCCACTCCACCGCGTCGCCGGCGCCCAGGTCGGGCTGGGCCCGGCGGACGGCCAGGGCCGTGCGGTAGAGCTCAAGGGTGGAGGACGGGTCTCCGGTCTGCGCCTCCACGCTCAGGTCCGCCCACTCCGACGGCTGGGGCAGCCAGCTGCCGCCCGCGCCGAAGCCGTACGACGATCCCTCGCGCGTCCACGGGATCGGCACCCGGCAGCCGTCACGGAAGCCGTCCTGGCCCGCGCCCCGGAAGTAGGCGGGGTCCTGGCGGACCTCGTCGGCGAGGTCGACGACGTCCGGGAGGCCGAGTTCCTCGCCCTGGTAGACGTACGCCGATCCCGGCAGCGCCAGCATGAGCAGCGTGGCGGCGCGGGCGCGTCGCAGGCCCAGCTCCCTGTCCCCCGCCTCGCGGATCTGGGTGCCGAGGCCGGGCGGGTTGGCGAAGCGGGTGGCGTGGCGGGTGACGTCGTGGTTGGAGAGCACCCAGGTGGCCGGGGCGCCGACCGGGCGCATCGCCTCCAGGGTGCGGTCGATGACCCCGCGCAGTTCCTCGGCGTCCCAGGCGGTGCTCAGGTACTGGAAGTTGAAGGCCTGGTGGAGTTCGTCGGGCCGGACGTAGTTCGCCGTGCGCTCGACGGTCGGGGTCCACGCCTCGGCGACGAAGATGCGCTCGCCGGAGTACTCGTCGAGGATCAGCCGCCACTGGCGGTAGATGTCGTGGACGCCGTCCTGGTCGAAGAACGGCATGACATCGTTGCCCAGCAGCTTCACCTGGTCGTGGGATCCCAGGTCGGGCAGGCCCTCCGCCTTCACCAGGCCGTGTGCCACGTCGATGCGGAAGCCGTCGACCCCCATGTCCAGCCAGAAGCGCAGGATGGAGCGGAACTCGTCGCCGACGGCCGGGTGGTCCCAGTTGAAGTCGGGCTGCTCGGGGGCGAAGAGGTGCAGGTACCACTCGCCGTCCGCGACGCGCGTCCACGCGGGGCCGCCGAAGATCGACTCCCAGTCGTTGGGCGGGAGTTCGCCGTTCACACCCTTGCCGGGGCGGAAGTGGTAGCGGTCCCGCAGCGGCGATCCGGGCCCCTCGGCGACCGCCCGCTTGAACCACTCGTGCTGGTCGGAGGAGTGGTTGGGCACCAGGTCGACGATGATCCTGAGCCCCAGCTCGCGGGCGTCCCGGATCAGGGCGTCGGCGTCCAGGAGGTTGCCGAACATCGGGTCCACGGCCCGGTAGTCGGCCACGTCGTAGCCGGCGTCGGCCTGTGGCGAGGCGTAGAAGGGGCTCAGCCACACGGCGTCCACGCCGAGGTCGCGCAGGTACGGCAGTCGGGTGCGGATGCCCTCCAGGTCGCCCATTCCGTCACCGTTGCTGTCGGCGAAGCTGCGCGGATAGACCTGGTAGATCACCGCGTCCCGCCACCAGTCGCTGCGCTTGGCTTCGGCGGGGTGGGGGGCCGGGGCGAGGGCGGAGTGCTGCTGGCTCATGGCGTCCTTGGTACGTAAAGAAGTCATCGGTCGGTTTCAGGAAGTGGTGCGAGGCGGCCGCGGTGACAGCGGGGTCGGATGGCCACTACGGCCGCCTCGGGTCTTTTTCCGGCGGGCTAGCCCTTCGTGCCACCGGCAGTGAGACCGGTGACAAGGTTCTTCTGCACCAGGTAGAAGAACGCCGACGCCGGTATCGCGATCAGCACGGCAGTCGCTGCCATCAGGTTCCGCTGCGCATCGTGCTCACTCACAAAGCTTTGCAGTCCCACCGCGAACGTGTACTTCGTGTCGGACAGCATGAACGTGGAAGCGAACGCGACCTCACCGAACGCCGTGAGGAAGCTGTAGAACGCGGCGACCGCGAGCCCCGGCTTGGCGAGCGGCAGGATCAGCCGTGCGAACGTGCCGAAGGGGGTCAGCCCGTCGACGCGTCCGGCCTCGTCGATCTCGAACGGGATGGTGTCGAAGTAGCCCTTCATCAGCCACGCGCAGTACGGGACCGTGGTCGTGCAGTAGACGAGGACGAGTCCAAGGTAGCTGTCGATGAGCTGGAGGTCCGACAGCATCTGGTACATCGGCACCATGAGTACGGCTACCGGGAACATCTGCGTGACCAGGAGCACCCACATGAACTTCCGGTAGCCCGGAAAGCGCATCCGGGAGACGGCGTACCCGGTGGTCGCGGCGATCAGCACACCGATGAAGGCGGTCCCGAGCGAGACGATCATCGAGCTCTTCAGCCAGTCGAAGAACTCCGTGTGCTGGAGGACGAACGAGTAGTTGTCGAACGTCATCTTCTTCCAGATGCCGCCCGGATGGAGGTAGTCGTCCTTGTCCGGGCCGAGGGACAGGAAGAGCAGCCAGAGGATCGGGAACAGCGCGATCAGGCTCGCGACGATCAGGAGGCCGTGCGAGGCGAGGGAGCCGGCGAGGCTCTGCTCACCGCGGCGGCGGATCCGGCGGGGTGCTCGCGAGGAAGGGGCCTCGGTCGCTGCGGCCGGGGTCTCGACAGCGGTCGTACTCATGGGAGCTCCTGCCTCAGATCGCGAGCTGCTGGTCATTGCGGTTCAGCCAGCGGCGGTAGAAGGAGGTGAAGACGATCAGGATGGCCAGCAGCAGGATGCCGTACGCCGCCGACTGCGCGAAGTCACGCGGCTGCTGTCCGAAGCCGAGGTGGTAGGCCCAGGTCACGAGGATCTGCGCGTCCGGCGCGGTGTTGCCGAACAGCAGGAAGATGACGGCGAACTGGTTGAACGTCCAGATGATGCCGAGAAGTACGACGGTGGAGCTCACCGATCGCAGGCCCGGGAGGGTGACGTACCGGAAGCGCTGCCAGGCGCTCGCGCCGTCCATCTCGGCGGCCTCGTACAGCGAGGTGTCGATGGACTGGAGTCCGCCGAGCAGGGAGACCATCATGAACGGCACTCCGCACCAGGTGTTGACCATGATCGCGGCGAACCGCTGCCAGAAGGTGTCCTCCAGCCACGACGGCGAGGGCAGGTGCAGCCCGTCCAGCGCGGTGTTGATGATGCCGCCGTCGGCGAGCATGAACCGCCAGCCGAAGACGGTGACGAAGGTCGGTACGGCCCAGGGGAGCACGAGGATCAGTCGGTACAGCGTGCGGCCGCGCAGTTTCTGGTTGAGCAGCAGCGCGAGGCCGAGGCCGATGCAGTAGTGGAGGGTCACGCACAGGGCGGTCCAGACGATCGTCCAGATGAAGTGCGACCAGAAGCGGTCGTAGGCCGTGTCGCCCCAGAGGATGTCGGCGTAGTTGTCGAAGCCGATGAACTTGTAGGTGGCGTCGATGTGGTTGACGCCGATCGTACGGGCGGTGTTGAGGCTGTTGGCGTCGGTGAGGGTGAGATAGACGCCGTAGACCAGGGGGTAGAGCACGAGGACGCCGAGGACGATCGCCACCGGGGCGATCATCGCGTAGGCGTACCAGTGGCGTTGGTAGCCGTGCTTCAGGCGCCGGCCGAGTCCGGGCCGGGGTTCGCGGTCACCGCGTCGCTTGCCGGTCGCGCGGTCGATGGCGACTGTCATGGTTCGACAACCTTCACTGGGTTCTGCGGTTCACGAGTCGGGCGCAGGCCGGTGGCCGCCGGATCTCTCCCCCCATGATCGGGAGATCCGGCGGCCACGCGGGCTCACTTGCTGAAGTCCGGCACCAGCTTGGCGATGGCGGTCTCGGCGTTGCCCAGGCCCTTGTCCAGGGACTCCTTGCCGCCGGCGATGGAGTTCAGCTCGGTGTCCAGCGGGGTCAGCAGGGAGCTGTACTCGGGGAGCGCCGGACGCGGCTGGGCACTGGCGAGGACCGTCTGGTAGCCGGCGATGCCCGGGTCGGCCTTGACCTCGGCGGTGTAGGCGTCGTCGCGAGTGGGCAGCGTGGAGTTCTTCAGCGCGATCTGCGTCTGGGACTTCGCGGAGGTCATGAAGCCCACGAACTTCTCGGCCGCCTTCTGGTGCGCGGAGTCCGAGCCGGCGTAGATCGAGAGGTTGTGGCCGCCGGTCGGGGCGCCCGCCTTGCCGGTGGAGCCGGCCGGGACGGTGGCGATGCCGAGGTTGGACTTGTCCGTGAACGCGGAGCCCTTGTAGAAGTTCGTGATCTCCCAGGGGCCCTGGATGATCGCGGCGACCTTGCCGTTGACGAACGCGTCCTGGATGTGGGCGTAGGCGTCGGCGGTGGTGTCGGCCTTGTGCAGGCCCTTGCCGGAGAAGAGGCTCAGCCAGGTGCCGTAGCCCTTCTTGGCGGCGGCCGAGTTCACCGTGATCTTCTTGGCGGCCACGTCGACGGTGTCGGTGCCCTCGCCGAAGAGGAACGGCTGGGCGTAGTAGGCCGCGGTGGAGCCCCAGTAACCGTCGACGCCGGTCTTGTCCTTGATGGTGGCGGCGGCCTTCTTCAGGTCGTCCCAGGTCTTGGGGGCCTCGACGCCGGCCTTCGTGAAGAGTTCCTTGTTGTAGACCAGGGCGAGGGTGTCGGTGACGAACGGGACACCGTAGGTCTTGCCGTCGTACTTGGCCTGCTCGATCAGGTTCGGCTGGAACTTGCTCACGTCGGAGAGGGCCTCGGTGCCGTCGAGGGGCAGGAAGTAGCCCTTCTTGGCAAAGGCCGGGGTCCAGCCGACGTCGGAGCGCAGCACGTCGGGGGCGCCGGAGGCACCGGCGGCCGTGTCGAACTTGTTCTGCGCCTGGTCGAACGGAACGTTGACGTACTTGACCTTGATGTCCTTGTTGGCGGCCTCGAAGTCCTTGATCAGGGCCTTGTACGTCGGCGCCTCATTGGTGGCGTTGGAGGTGTCCCACCAGGTGATGGTGACCGGACCGTCGGCCTTGTCGCCGCTGTCGCTTCCGCCGCAGGCCGTCGCCGCGAGGGCGAAGGACGCCACCAGCGCGGTGGCCGCTATGCCACGCCGCATGAGTTCTCCTTGAGGGTGAAAGCCCGGGGTGCGGAGGGGGTCCCGTTCCCCGTCTCCGCCGGGCGTGGCCGAACGTAACAGCGATGCAAGCCTCACGAAAGACCTTGCAGCAAAAAACTGCAAGACCCCTCTGAAGTTATCCGGGCGTGACCTGTCGGCGACCGTCGTGAGACGCTTGTTCACAGGCATGGAGCAGGGCCGGAGCAGGGCCGGAGCAGGGCTGGAGCAGCGTGGGGGCGCCTGTGCAAGACTCTGCAAGCTCTTGCCATCCCGGGGCCGCACGGGAATCATCCCCTTGCGGGACAAGGGGAACCGACCAGAACAGAGGGACCGCGATGACGATACGGCCGGTACAGTCCGGTGCCGTGACCACACGGCTTGCCGACATCGCTGCCCAGGCGGGGGTCAGCGAAGCGACCGTCAGCCGCGTCCTCAACGGGAAGCCAGGCGTCGCCGCCACCACCCGCCAGACCGTGCTCGCCGCACTCGACGTGCTGGGCTACGAGCGCCCGGTCCGGCTGCGGCAGCGCAGCGAGGGACTGGTCGGCCTGATCACCCCGGAGCTGGAGAACCCCATATTCCCGGCCCTGGCCCAGGTCATCGGCCAGGCGCTGACCCGGCAGGGCTACACCCCGGTACTCGCCACCCAGACCCCGGGCGGTTCCACGGAGGACGAGCTCACCGAGATGCTCGTCGACCGGGGGGTTGCGGGCATCATCTTCGTCTCGGGACTGCACGCGGACACCTCCGCGGACATGCAGCGCTACGAGCAGCTGCGGGCACAGGGCGTGCCGTTCGTGCTCGTGGACGGTTTCTCGCCGAAGGTGCAGGCACCGTTCATCTCACCCGACGACCGCGCGGCGATGGCCCTCGCGGTGACGCACCTGGTGTCGCTGGGGCACACCCGGATCGGCCTGGCCCTCGGCCCTAAGCGCTTCGTGCCGGTGCAGCGCAAGATCGAGGGCTTCGTGCGCACCATGCAGGACCAGCTCGGTCTGGCCGCGGCGACCGTCGAGGCGGACCTCGTCCAGCACTCGCTCTACACCCTGGAGGGCGGTCAGGCGGCCGCGACGGCCCTGATCGACCGTGACTGCACGGCGGTGGTGTGCGCGAGCGACATGATGGCGCTGGGCGCGATACGCGCGGCCCGGCAGCGGGGTCTGGAAGTGCCGCGGGACGTCTCGGTGGTGGGCTTCGACGACTCCCCGCTGATCGCCTTCACCGACCCGCCGCTGACGACGATCCGCAAGCCGGTGCCTGCCATGGGCCAGGCGGCCGTGCGGACCTTGCTGGAGGAGATCGGCGGAACGCCCGCACCGCACAGCGAGTTCGTGTTCATGCCGGAGCTGGTGGTGCGGGGGTCGACGGCTTCGGCTCCTGGGGATCGCGCACGTCCGTAGAGGTGTCGGCCCCTGAGGGCCGTACTCGTCCGCAGGGCGGAGAGACCGGGCCGGATGCAGTGCGCGGGGAGGAGAACGGGACAGTCTTCCCGCCGTAGGACATGCGACCCGAACCCGACCGGGGGATGATCGGTGGGTAAGGCGCTTCTGGCAGACTTTGTGTCTATGGGTGACTCGACCGTGACCAGGCTGGACGACCGCGAGAACGCGGCTGCTCCGGACTTTCTCACGGCTCCGGACCGGCCCGGTCTCCTTCGCCGCCTCCGTACCCCGCGCCGCCCGCGCCTGTGGTTCGAGATCCTGCTGATCGCGGTGAGTTACTGGACGTACTCCCTGATCCGCAACGCGGTGCCGGAGCAGAAGACGGAGGCGCTGCGCAACGCGGACTGGATCTGGCGGATGGAGCACCATCTCGGCATCGCGGTGGAGGAGTCCGTCAACCACGCGGTCAACTCGGTGACTTGGCTCATCGTCGGGATGAACTACTACTACGCGACGCTGCACTTCATCGTGACGCTGAGCGTCCTGGTCTGGCTCTACCGCAGCCATCCCGGCCGTTACGCGGCGACGCGCCTGGTGCTGTTCGCGACCACGGGCGTGGCACTGGTCGGTTACTACCTGTATCCCCTGGCGCCCCCGCGGCTGATGAACGGCGGGAACTTCGTCGACACGGTCATGGTCCACCAGACCTGGGGTTCGATGGCCTCCGGCGACCTCAAGCACATGTCCAACCAGTACGCCGCGATGCCGTCCATGCACATCGGCTGGTCCCTGTGGTGCGGCCTGACGATCTTCGCGCTGGCGTCGGTGCCGTGGGTCCGCGTCCTCGGCCTGCTCTACCCGACGGCGACGCTCCTGGTCATCGTCTCCACCGCCAACCACTTCTGGCTCGACGCGGTGGGCGGCATCCTGTGCCTCCTGTTCGGCTTCACGGTGGCCCGCGTCTGGTACGGCGCGCTGCCGTACTCGCTTCCGAAGGTGGTCCCGGCCCCGGACGGGGGCAGGCTGCCGAGGGCCAGGGCCTAGCCGGGCTCCGTCCGGCGAATCAGACCGGAGCGATGTCCCGCCTGAGCGCCGTCCCCGGCCGTCGGCGTCTCCACGGCCCTGCGGGGGGGTGCGGCGCGATGCGGCTCTCCCGCCACGCGGGCCTGATCCACCGGACCGCCCCGCCTAGCCCGCGGCAGCGTCCCGCAGCGCCTCCACGAACGTCTCCAGGGCCGGTTGCGGCAGCGCCGTCTCCCGTACGGCCGCGAGGATCGCGCGGGTCGGTTCCGGGCTCTTCAGCGGTCGTACGACGACGTCGGGGTGCCGTCCGCCCAGGCCCAGCCGCGGAATCAGGGTGACCCCGAGTCCCGCCGCCACGAAGCCCTGTGCCGTGGCATAGTCCTCGCTGTCGACGACGAAGCGAGGCTGGAAACCGGCCGTGGCGCAGGCGCTGAGCTGGGCGTCGAGACAGGGGCCCGGCCACTCGCTGCCGACCCAGGGTTCGTCGGCCAGGTCGGTCAGGCGGAGGGTGCCGTGGGTCGCCAGCGGGTGGTCCTTCGGCAGCACGGCCAGGTAGGGATCGTCCAGCAGGTGCAGCAGCCGTACGCCTTCGTGGTCGCCCGGTCCGACGACCAGCGCCAGGTCCGCCCGCCCCTCCCGTACGTCCGGCAGCGGGTCGGGTCCGGTCAGCTTCAACTCGATCCGTACGCCCGGCTGTTCGGCCCGCAGCCGGGCCACCGCCGGGGCGACCAGACGGGCCCCCGCGGTGGCGAAGTAGCGCACCGAGAGCCGGCCGGTGCGGCCCGCGAGGAGGTCCCCCAGGGCGGTCTCCGCCTCGGCGACCTGGCGGCCGATCGCGTCCGCGTACTCCGTGAGCAACAGCCCGGCGGCCGTGGGCCGCACGCCCCTCCCGACCCGTTCGAGGAGCTCGGTCCTGGCCTCCTTCTCCAGCGCCGCCACCTGCTGGCTGACCGCGGAGGGCGTGTAACCGAGCCGGGCCGCCGCCGCGGTCACCGAACCGGCGCTCACCACGGCCGCGAGCATCTGCATCCGTCGCACATCAAGCATGCACTCCAGCTTAACGATGACTCCAGAATCTTTCACTTGTCCTGAAGCTTCCGGCCCGGGACCGTAGAAGCCATGTCCCCCGCATCCACCCTCCGCATGGCCGTCCTCGCGCTTCTCTGGGGCTCCGGCTTCCTCTGGATCAAGCTGGCCCTCGACCATGGCCTCTCCCCCGCCCAGATCACGATCGCGCGCTGCGCGCTGGGCACCGCCGTACTGTTGCTCCTGGCCCGCGCCGCCGGTCAGCGGCTGCCCCGCTCCCGCGCCACCTGGGGTCACCTGATCGTGGCGGCGCTGTTCTGCAACGCCGTCCCCTTCGCCCTGTTCGCGGTGGGCGAGCAGACCGTCGACTCCGGCGTCGCGGGCGTCCTCAACGCGACCACCCCGCTGTGGTCCCTGCTGATCGGCGTCCTGCTCGGCACCGACCGCGGTCTGCGTCCCGTACGCCTGGCCGGCCTGCTCCTCGGCTTCGCCGGCACCGTCCTGATCTTCGCCCCCTGGCACCGCTCGGGCCTGCTGACCTGGGGCGCCCTGTCCCTCCTGGCCGCCGCCGCGAGCTACGCCGTGGCCTTCGCGTACATGGCCCGCAAACTGACCTCCGGGCAGGCCCCGTTGGCGTACTCCGCCGCCCAACTCCTCATGGCGACGGCCTGGACGACCCTGTCGGTACCGGTCGCGGGCCCGGTGGACGCCGACCTCACCGCGCTGGGGGCGGTGACGGCCCTGGGGATCCTGGGCACGGGGGTGACGTTCTACCTCAACTACCGCCTGATCGCGGACGAGGGCCCGACGACGGCGGCGACGGTCGGCTATCTGCTGCCGGTCGTGTCGGTGACACTGGGCGCGGTACTGCTGGACGAGCGGGTGGGGTTGCGGGTGCTGATGGGCATGGGGATCGTCTTGGCAGGGGTCGCGCTGACCCAGTCAGGGGCGCGGGGCCGTGTCGATTTGCGGCTCCGCCGCGGGGCGCGAGCAACCACGATGGCGTCGCGGCCGAAGAACTACGTGTAGAACAACTGCTCCACCACCCCCCGAGCCCGCCGAGCAGTCCGCCGATAGTCATCCAGCATGTCCCCCACATGCCCCGCCTCATACCCCAGGTACCGCCCCACCGAGGCCAGTTCACGCGCCTCGGACGGAAACGTGTCCCCCGCCCGCCCCCGCACCAGCATCACGGCATTACGCACCCGCGTGGCCAACACCCATGCCCCGTCGAGAATCGCGGCATCCTCCGCCGAGATGAACCCGGCCCCCTGCGCGGCGGCAAGCGCGGCCCGCGTACGCGTGGTCCGCAGCCCCGGCTCACCCGCCCCGTGCCGCATCTGCAGCAGCTGTACCGTCCACTCGACGTCCGACAGCCCCCCGGGGCCGAGCTTGGTGTGCAGCTTGGGGTCGGCCCCGCGAGGCAACCGCTCGGACTCCATGCGCGCCTTCAGCCGCCGGATCTCGCGTACGGCGTCATCCCCTAGCCCCGCCGCCGGGTACCGCAGCGGGTCGATCAGCTCGACGAATCGGCGGCCCAACTCCTCGTCCCCGGCGACTGGTTCGGCCCGCAGCAGCGCCTGTGCCTCCCAGACCAGCGACCAGCGGCGGTAGTAGGCCTCGTACGAGGTCAACGTCCGTACCAGCGGCCCGGACTTGCCCTCAGGACGGAGGTCGGCGTCGATGAGCAGCGGTGGGTCGGCGCTGGGGATCTGAAGAAGGCGGCGCATCTCGGAGACGACCTTGTTGGCCGCGTCCGAGGCCTCCCGTTCCTCGACGCCCTCGCGCGGCTCGTGCACGAACAGGACGTCCGCGTCGGAGCCGTAGCCGAGTTCGTGACCGCCGAAGCGGCCCATGGCGATGACCGCGAACCGGGTCGGCAGGGTGTCGCCCCAGCCGTCCCGGACGACCGCGCGCAGGGTGCCGGCGAGGGTCGCGGCCGTCAGGTCGGACACGGCGTCGCCGACCCGGTCCATCAGGACGCCCTGGTCCGGTTCGGCGGGCTGGGTCTCGGTGCCGTAGGAGCCGACGATGTCCGCGGCGGCCGTACGGAAGAGCTCGCGGCGGCGCACCCCGCGGGCCGCCGTGACCGCCTGTACGGCCCCGTCGGCGCGGCCGACCGCGGCGAGGATCTCCTGTTCGAGACCGGCCCGGCCCCGCGGGTCGAGGCCGCCGCCGTCGCCGTCCCCGAGGAGCGCCACCGCTTCCGGGGCGCGCAACAGCAGATCGGGGGCGAGGCGCCCGGCGGACAGGACCCGGGCGAGGTTCTCGGCGGCGGCGCCCTCGTCCCTCAGCAGTCGCAGATACCAGGGGGTCTTGCCCAACGCGTCCGACACCTTGCGGAAGTTGAGCAGCCCCGCGTCCGGGTCGGCGGACTCGGCGAACCAACCCAGCAGCACGGGAAGGAGAGTTCGCTGGATGGCGGCCTTGCGGGTGACGCCGGACGCGAGGGCCTCCAGGTGGCGCAGGGCGGAGGCCGGGTCGGCGTACCCGAGCGCGACGAGCCGTTCGCGGGCCGCACCGGCGCTCAACCGGGCCTCTCCCGGCCCGAGTTGGGCCACGGCGTCCAGCAGCGGCCGGTAGAAGATCTTCTCGTGCAGTCGTCGTACGACGGAGGCGTGCCGTTTCCACTCGCGGTTCAGCTCGGTCACCGGGTCGGTGCGCAGACCGAGCGAGCGGCCGAGGCGGCGCAGGTCGGCCTCGTCCTCGGGGACCAGGTGGGTGCGGCGCAGCCGGTAGAGCTGGATGCGGTGCTCCATCGAGCGCAGGAAGCGGTAGGCGTCGTCGAGCTGGGCGGCATCGGCGCGGCCGACGTAGCCGCCGGCGGCGAGGGCCTGCAGGGCGTTGAGCGTGGTGCCGCTGCGCAGCGAGCCGTCCTCGCGGCCGTGCACCAACTGCAGGAGCTGTACGGCGAATTCGACGTCCCGCAGGCCGCCGGGGCCGAGCTTGAGCTGTCGGTCGAGCTCGGCGACGGGAATGTTCTCGACGACCCTCCGGCGCATCTTCTGCACGTCGGTGACGAAGTTCTCGCGCTCGGCGGCCTTCCAGACGAGGGGTTCGAGCGCGTCGACGTAACTCTCGCCGAGTTCGAGGTCACCGGCGACCGGGCGGGCCTTGAGGAGGGCCTGGAACTCCCAGGTCTTGGCCCAGCGCTGGTAGTAGGCGAGGTGGCTGGAGAGGGAGCGGACGAGCGGGCCGTTGCGCCCCTCGGGCCGCAGGTTGGCGTCCACCGGCCAGATGGACCCCTCGACGGTCGTCTCGGAGCACACCCGCATCATGTGCGAGGCGAGCTTGGTGGCGGCACGCAGGGCCTTGCCCTCGTCGGCCCCGTCGACGGCCTCCCCGACGAAGATCACGTCCACGTCGGAGACGTAGTTCAGCTCATGGCCCCCGCACTTGCCCATCGCGATGACCGCGAGCCGGCACAGCGCGGCGTCCTCGGGGGCGGCCGTCCGCGCTATGGCGAGCGCCGCGCGCAGGGTCGCGGTGGCGAGGTCGGCGAGTTCGGCGGCGGTCTCGGCCAGGTCGGTGGTGCCGCACACGTCACGGGCGGCGATGGACAGCAGACAGCGGCGGTAGGCGACCCGCAGGGAGACCGGGTCGGTGGCCTCGGCGAGCCCGCGCTCGAACTCCTCGACCCCGGGGTGGAGGTCGCGCGGCTCGTAGGTGACGAGCGCGTGCCAGTCGCGGGGATGCCGGACGAGGTGTTCGGCCAGCGCCTCGGACGCGCCGAGCACCCCGAGCAGCCGGTCGCGCAACGGCTTCGCCGCTATCACCGTGTCGAGCAGCTCCCGGTCGGGCTGGGCTTCCAGGAGCCGTACGAGACCGAGCAGCGCGAGATCGGGGTCGGCGGTCGCGCCGAGTGCCTCGAGGAGCACCGGGTCATTGCGTACGGCGCTCAGCTCCGCGCTCTCCAGCAGCCGCTCGGCGGCCGACGGATCGGTGAAACCGTGCCGCAGCAGCCGCGTGAAGGTACTGCTCCTGCGCCCCGGCGCCGACGTCATCCCCGGCCTCCTGTCCGATCAAGGTCGTGTCGATTGAGCGTAACCGGAGAGCTGGGGATGAGCGCCGGGGCGCGGATGGGTGGTTTTCCGTCGGGCGGCGGGTCTCGTGGGTGCGGTTCGGCGGATCACCATGCCCCTCGTCGGCCCCCGGGACGGGTGCGCGAGGATGGTGTCGCCCGGTCGGGGTCGCCCCGGCCGGGATCATCGGTGGGTGGCAGCTCGGCCACCGGCGCCGCGTGGCCGGCGACCGGGATCTCGATCCACCGGACGGTGCCCCAGGCCGCACCTCCGGGCACGGAGGCGTACTGGACGTCGAGACACCGCTCGCGCAGCCGTGCGAGTACGTCGGGGACGGCGGCGCCCGTCGCGACCTCGGGGAGGACGACGTACCGGTTCACCGCGGGGTCGAGGCCCGCGCACGCCTGGTCGTCGGGCGGCGGGCTGAGGTGGGTGCGTGCGGCGGGGCCCGGCCTTCGTGGCGTCGACGCGGATGGTGTCGTGGCGCAGCCACTGCACCGGGTGACCTTCGAGCTCGGCCAGCGCCCAGTCCCCCGTGTCGGCGAGGTACGCGCTCTCGATCGCGGTGTCGTCCGGGGCGGCAGCAGCCCCACGGCGTCGCGCGCGCCCCGCGGTCACCGCGCGGTCCCCGGCCGGGGTGAGCGCCGTACGGGACGCGCCGGTGACCTGGATGTCACCGAGGGGGCCCACCGAGAACCGAGCATCTGGCGAACCCCTTCGGCAGACTGGGGGTGTCGAGCCGGACCGCCGCGGTGGCCCGGGTGTTCCCCGAGCCGGAGGCTCTGTGATGACCGAGAAGGAACCCGAGACCCACCTCGACCCGCGCTACAGCGACCCCGACGCGACGGCGCACTCCTGGGCCGACGCCGAGTCGTTGCTGGCCGCCGCCGAACTGTTCTGGATCTCGACGGTACGACCGGACGGGCGCCCGCACGTCACGCCGCTGCCCGGGGTGTGGTCCCATGGCGCGCTGCACTTCTGTACCGGCCCGCAGGAGCGCAAGGCGAAGAACCTCGCGCACAACCCGCACGTCACGCTGACGACCGGCACCAACATCTGGGACAAGGGCTACGACCTGGTGGTGGAGGGCGAGGCGGTGCGGGTGTCCGACGACACACGGCTGCGGGAGCTGGCCGCCGCGTGGGAGGCGAAGTACGGCGACTTCTGGCGCTTCGAGGTACGGGAGGGCTATTTCCACCACGGCCCGGGACACGCGGTCGTCTATGCGGTGGCGCCGCGCACGGTTTTCGGCTTCGGTAAGGGACAGCCGTTCAGCCAGACGCGCTGGCGCTTCTGAGGACGGCCGAATGTACTGACGTCGACGAGGGAGTCACGCCATGGACATGAGTCTCGAAGTGATCCTGCTGCCGGTCACGGACGTGGACCGGGCCAAGGAGTTCTACCGCGACAAAGTCGGTTTCCATGTGGATCTGGACGGCGAGGTGATGGAGGGCGTCCGCATCTGCCAGCTGACCCCGCCCGGCTCGGGCTGTTCCATCGCCCTGGTGGACGGCCTCCAGGTCCCGACCGGTGCTCCGCAGCCCGGCACGTACCACGGCATGCAGCTGTGTGTGACGGACGCGAAGGCGGCGTACGAGGAACTCACCTCCCGTGGCCTGGACGTCAGTGAGCCGGTCCAGTTCGCCCCGCAGGACGGCGCCACCTTCATGTACTTCAAGGACCCGGACGGCAACGGCTGGGCGATCCAGGAGTACAAGCGCCGGGAGACCGAGCCGCTGCACCAGGTCCTGGCGGACCAGGCCGGGCAGCAGGGGTAGCGGGGCGGCACGGGAAAGCCGCGGCTCCTCGGCGCCGCGGCGATCGTGTCCTGGTGTCCGTGCCCGCGGACCGCGGGCCCGTTCAGTTGTGTCCTGGCGGTGCGTGGCCCGCCGGGTTCTGGTTCTCGGTTTCCTGGGTGAGCCCGTTGCCGGTGCAGCTCGGCTGTTGACCGCCGGGCTGTTGGCCTCCGTTGTTGGTGCACTGGGTGTCGACCGGCTTGATCTTGGCGTCGGCCACACTCGCGCCACCCAGGCTCAGTGCGCAGACGGCGGCACCGGCGCCCAGCGCCGTGGCGATCCGCCTCGCCAGTACTCTGCGTGTCTTTTCCGCTCAGCCTCCTGTGTCCTCAGGGCCGTGCGGCAGCGCGTTCTCGAACTGTCGCGTCTCGTCCTCACGCTTCTCGCCAAAACGGGTCAAGTCAACACAAACGGCGCTTCTTTTTCTTGCGACACACATGACTCCGGGCCGGCGGCCATGCCGCCGGCCCGGACGCCCGTCCGACCGAGCCGAAAGACCCGCGGCCCCGGCCTACAGCACAGGCAGGTTCTTCCGCAGCTCGAAGGCCGTGACCTCGCTGCGGTACTCCTCCCACTCCTGGCGCTTGTTCCGGAGGAAGAAGTCGAAGACGTGTTCGCCCAGCGTCTCGGCGACCAGGTCGCTGCGCTCCATCAGGGTGAGGGCCTCGCCCAGGTTCTGGGGCAGGGGCTCGATGCCCATGGCGCGACGCTCGGAGTTGGAGAGGGCCCAGACGTCGTCCTCGGCGCCCGGAGGGAGCTCGTAGCCCTCTTCGACGCCCTTGAGGCCGGCGGCCAGGAGGAGGGCGTAGGCGAGGTACGGGTTGGCGCCGGAGTCGAGGGAGCGGACCTCGATGCGGGCCGAGCCGGTCTTGCCGGGCTTGTACATCGGGACGCGGACCAGGGCCGAGCGGTTGTTGTGGCCCCAGCAGATGTAGGAGGGGGCCTCGCCGCCGGCGCCGGCGGTGCGCTCGGTGCCGCCCCAGATGCGCTTGTAGGAGTTCACCCACTGGTTGGTGACCGCGGAGATCTCCGCCGCGTGCTTGAGCAGGCCCGCGATGAAGGAACGGCCGACCTTGGAGAGCTGGTACTCCGAGCCCGACTCGTAGAACGCGTTCCGGTCGCCCTCGAAGAGCGAGAGGTGGGTGTGCATGCCCGAGCCCGGGTGCTCCGAGAACGGCTTCGGCATGAAGGTCGCCTGGACCCCCTGCTCCAGCGCCACCTGCTTCATGACCAGGCGGAACGTCATGATGTTGTCGGCCGTGGAGAGCGCGTCGGCGTAGCGGAGGTCGATCTCCTGCTGGCCCGGGGCGCCCTCGTGGTGGGAGAACTCGACCGAGATGCCCATCGACTCCAGCATGGTGATCGCCTGGCGGCGGAAGTCCATGCCGATGTTCTGGGGGGTGTGGTCGAAGTAACCCGAGTTGTCGGCGGGCGTCGGGCGCGAGCCGTCCAGCGGGCGGTCCTTCAGCAGGAAGAACTCGATCTCCGGGTGGGTGTAGAAGGTGAAGCCCAGGTCGGAGGTGCGGGCGAGGGCGCGCTTGAGGACGTACCTCGGGTCCGCGAAGGACGGCGAGCCGTCCGGCATGAGGATGTCGCAGAACATCCGGGCCGTGCCGGGGGCCTCCGCGCGCCAGGGCAGGACCTGGAAGGTCGACGGGTCCGGCTTGGCGATCATGTCGGATTCGTATACGCGGGCGAATCCCTCGATCGCCGAGCCGTCGAAGCCGATGCCCTCGTCGAAGGCCTGTTCCAGCTCCGCCGGGGCCACGGCCACGGACTTGAGGAAGCCCAGCACGTCCGTGAACCACAGGCGTACGAACCGGATGTCGCGCTCCTCCAAGGTCCGGAGCACGAACTCCTGCTGCTTGTCCATCTTCCGCTTCCCCATCCTTGCTGGTCAGGCCGCCTGTCTCCGTGTCCCGCAGGAGGCGGTCGGGCACCTGAGCATCACACCACAACACCATTTCGTGCGCGTTGCCGACCTTGATCGTCCGGGCGAGCCGGGAGTGAACGCCTCACGTCCGGTGGATGTACTGCTCTGCCGCCCATCTTGCCTGCTCGGACCGACATACGTAATGCCCGGCCCTCCCCATCTCACCGCGCACCCCGGGTTTCCTGTGGGCTCCCTACGAGAAGGAGCCCCCGCCCCACTACGATCAGCGGACCGATCGTCACCATCCGTCCCGCCCCTTTCCCCCAGAAGGACACACCTCATGGGTTCCGCCAAGAAGACCACCGCCGCGGCACGCAAGGCGCGCATAGAGGAGATGCGCCGCGCCGAGCAGGCCAGGGAGCGCCGCAACCGGATCCTCACCATCGCCGCCAGCGTGGTCGTCGTGGCGGGTCTGGTCGCCGGCACCGTCGTGCTGGTGCAGTCGCAGTCCGACGACAGCACCGCGGCCGACGGCAAGAACAAGGGGCACTTCGTCACGGGCTCGGACGGGGTGAAGACCTGGAAGGGCACCCTGGGTCGCACCCATGTCGCCACGACCGTGAACTACCCGATGGAGCCCCCGGTCGGCGGCGACCACAACCAGGTCTGGATGAACTGCAACGGCGACGTCTACACCAAGGCGCTGAACAACATGAACGCCGTGCACTCGCTGGAGCACGGCGCGGTCTGGGTGACGTACACCAGCAAGGCGAACAAGGCCGACGTCGAGGCGCTCGCGGCGAAGGTGAAGAAGACGCCGTACACCCTGATGAGCCCGGACGACAAGCAGAAGGACCCGATCATGCTGTCCGCGTGGGGGCACCAGCGGACGGTGACCGGGGCGAAGGACCCGAACGTCGACAAGTTCTTCGAGAAGTTCGTGCAGGGCGCGCAGACGCCCGAGCCGGGCGCGGCGTGCACGAGCGGTCTGTCGCAGTGAGGTTCGCGGGAGTGGCCGTGGCCGTGGCCGGCGTACTCGTGGCGGCCGGCGCGATCACCTACGCCGTGGCCGAGGACGGCGGCTCGGGAGACACACCGTCCGCGGAGTCCGCGGACGCCGGGTTCGCGCGTGACATGGCCGTACACCACCAGCAGGCCGTCGAGATGTCGTACATCGTGCGCGACCACACCAAGGACGTGGAGGTACGGCGGCTCGCCTACGACATCGCGCAGACGCAGGCCAACCAGCGCGGCATGCTGCTGGGCTGGCTGGATCTGTGGGGGCTGCCGAAGGTGTCGGCGGATCCGCCGATGACGTGGATGGGGATGGGCGACATGCCGTCCGCGGGCGAGGGTTCGCTGATGCCGGGCATGGCGACGGACAGCGAGATGAAGAAGCTGGGCACGCTGAACGGCAAGCAGGCGGAGATCTTCTATCTGCAGTTGATGACGGACCATCACAAGGGCGGCATCCACATGGCGAAGGGCTGTGTCGACAGGTGCACGGTCGGGGTGGAGAAGCGGCTCGCGCAGGGGATGGTCGACGCGCAGCAGTCGGAGATCGGCCTGATGGCGGGGATGCTGAAGGAGCGGGGCGCGAGCCCGCGATCATAGAGGGTTAACCCTCGAACCAGCCTTGTTCATTAGGTTAATTGGGCTCTTCTTGGCATGCGCATTCCCCTGGCATGAACGGTTCGTCGCAAGAGTGGCCACACCGTCGAGTGATCACTCGCGACGAACCGCATCCAGGGGGTTCCATGAGATCCAATCGCGCCAAATTCCGCGCCGGGGTGAGCATGGCGGCGACACTGCCGATGCTCGCGGGCGCGCTGGCGCTCGGTATACCCGCGGCCCACGCCGCGGACAATCCGAACCGTGACTCGCTGGCCGGGACCAAGCCCGCGTGGGCCACCGCCAAGGCCGACAAGGGCGCCACCTCGGACAGCGCCCAGGTCTCCGCCCGGGTCTACCTCGCCGGCAAGGACGCCGCCGGCCTCGCCGCCTACGCGAAGGCCGTGTCCGACCCGGCTTCGGCGTCGTACGGCAAGTACCTGAGCGCCAAGCAGGCGCAGCAGCGCTTCGGCGCGACCGCGGCCCAGGTCGCCGCGGTGAAGTCCTGGCTGACGTCGGCGGGTCTGAAGGTCACGGACGTCACCGAGCACTACGTCGCCGTCAGCGGTGACGTGGCCGCCGTCGAGAAGGCCTTCGGGACCCAGCTGCACAACTACACCAAGGGCTCGAAGACCTACCGCGCCCCGGCCAAGGCCGCTTCCGCGCCGGCCGGCCTCGACGGTGCCGTGCTGACCGTCACCGGCCTGGACAACGCGCCGCACAAGTCGAGCAGCAAGGACCAACTGCCGCCGCCGGACGCCGTGTTCAAGAACGCCGGGCCGTTCTCCTCGTACTACGGCTCCAACACCGCGAGCACGCTGCCCGACGCCTACGGCACGAAGATCCCGTACGCGATCAAGGGCTACACGGGCAGGCAGCTGCGCGCGGCCTACGGCGCCGGCACGTACACCGGCAAGGGCGTGCGCGTCGCCATCACCGACGCCTACGCCTCCCCGACCATCGCCTTCGACGCGGCCACCTACGCGAAGAAGAACGGCGACGCCGCCTACGCCAGCGGCCAGCTGAAGCAGGTCCTGCCCAAGAACTACACGAAGACCGAGGAGTGCGGGGCGGCCGGCTGGTACGGCGAGGAGACCCTCGACGTCGAGGCCGTGCACGCGGTCGCGCCGGACGCGAACATCACGTATGTGGGTGCCGCGTCCTGCTACGACGACGATCTGATCGACTCGCTCAGCAAGGTCGTCGACAACCACCTGGCCGACCTCGTCTCCAACTCCTGGGGGGACATCGAGGCCAACCAGACGCCCGACCTCGCGGCCGCCTACGACCAGGTCTTCCAGTTCGGCGCGGTCGAGGGCATCGGCTTCTACTTCTCCTCCGGCGACAACGGCGACGAGGTCGCCAACACCGGGACGAAGCAGGTCGACGTCCCGACCAGTTCGGCGTGGGTGACGTCGGTCGGCGGTACCTCGCTGGCGGTCGGCAAGGGCGACAAGTACCTGTGGGAGACCGGCTGGGGTACCGAGAAGGCCACGCTGTCCGCGGACGGCAAGAGCTGGACCGACTTCCCGGGCGCGTTCACCTCGGGTGCGGGCGGCGGCACCAGCAAGACGGTCGCCGAGCCCTTCTACCAGAAGGGTGTCGTCCCGAACGCGCTCGCCACGGCCAACAGCGCCGCCGGCAACCGCGTGGTCCCGGACATCTCCGCGATCGCCGACCCGAACACCGGTTTCCTGGTCGGTCAGACGCAGACCCTCCCGGACGGGTCGCAGCAGTACAGCGAGTACCGCATCGGCGGCACCTCGCTGGCCTCGCCGGTGATCGCGGCCGTGCAGGCGCTGGCGCAGCAGGCGCGGGGCGGCAGGCCGATCGGGTTCGCCAACCCGTCGATCTACGCCAAGTACGGGTCGAAGGCCTTCCACGACGTCACGGACAACCCGACGGGCTCCGGCCTGGCGGTCGCCCGCGTGGACTTCGCCAACAGCTATGACGCCACCGACGGGCTGCTCACCTCGGTCCGCTCCCTCGGCAAGGACAGCTCGCTGTCCGCGGTGAAGGGGTACGACGACGTCACCGGCGTGGGTACGCCCGCGAACGGCTACGTGGAGTCGTTCCGGTCCCACTGACGCACCAACCGCCCGCCTCCCGACGGAAGTTGCCGTCAGGAGGCGGGCGTCTGCGTGTCCCGGGCCACCCGGAGCTCAGGGCGTCACGACGATGTTCCCGACGAAGTCCCGCCCCATGAACTCCTTCTGAGCGGCCATCAGGTCCGCGAGGGGGTAGGTGCGGGCGAGAAGCGGCTTGAGGGAACCGTCCTCGACGAGCGCGACCAGTTCGGCGAAGTCGTCGTGGGAGCCGAAGGACGAGCCGATGAGTTCGATCTGTTTCAGATAGAGCCTGCGCAGGTCGGTCTCGACGAGCGGACCCGCCACGGCCCCCGCGATGACATAACGGCCGAGCGGCCGCACCAGCTCGCCGAGCAGTCGGGGGAAGAGGGGTCCGCCGACGACGTCGGCGACGACGTCGATCTCGTCGGTGACGGCGGCCGGTGTCAAGCTCTCGCGGTGCAGGACGGTGTCGGCGCCGAGCGCCGCGACCTCGTCGGC
The DNA here is from genome assembly GCF_040651535.1 of Streptomyces sp. NPDC048420. Lineage (NCBI taxonomy): Bacteria > Bacillati > Actinomycetota > Actinomycetes > Kitasatosporales > Streptomycetaceae > Streptomyces > Streptomyces sp. NPDC048420. Next base: position 47,781 of record NZ_JBEZKG010000008.1, on the reverse strand, counting down.
CCGCTCCCGCGAGGTGAGGGCGACGACCCGGGCACCGCGCAGGACGCACAGCTGTACCAGGGCGGACCCCACACCGCCGGAGGCGCCGGTGACGAGCACCGTCTCGCCGGCGGTGACGCGGGCGCGGTCGAGCATGCGCAGGGCGGTCAGGTACGCGGTGGGGAAGGTGGCGAGTTCGGCGTCGCTGTACGCACTGTCGATCCGGTGGGCGTTCTGGGCCGGTACGGCGACGAACTCGGCGTATCCGCCGTCCTGTTCGCTGCCGAGGTAGCGCGTGCGCACCAACTCGTGCTCACCGCCGGTGTAGAGCATCGGATCGACCAGGACCCGCTCCCCGACCTGTGCCGCCGGTGTCCCGGAGCCGGTCTCCGCGATCCGGCCGGCAACGTCGGCGCCCTGGATCCGGGGGAAGACGATCGCCTCGCCCCGCCATCCCGCGGGCGCGGCCGGGTCGGCGCTGTAGGCGCCCTCGCGCGTCCACACGTCGGTGTTGTTGAGCCCCGCGGCGGCCACCCGTACGACGACCTCGCCGGGGCCCGGGCGGGGGGCCGGAAAGTCCTCGCGGTACTCCAGCGCGTCAAGGCCGCCGAACCCGGTCAGGACGACTCCTCGCATGGTCGTGTTCCTCCGTGTCGTGTGGGGGTGGCGCGGTGGCGCCGGGCGGCCCGGCGCCGACGGCCCGCCCGGGCCGTACGAAGGCACCGAGCAGCGCGATTCCGGCGCAGGTGAGGAACGCGCTGGTCCCCCCGGCGGCGTCGGTCAGCGCACCGGCCAGCGGCGCGCCGACGGACTGGCCTACGGCGATCATCAGGAAGGACACTCCCACGCCGAAGGAGGCCCGGTCCGGGTGGATCCGGGTGCTCCACAGCAGGGTCAGCCCGCAGAGGCAGACGTACGAGGCCCCGAAGACCGCGGCGGCGCTGTACGCGGCGAGGGCCGACCCGGGGGCGAGTGCGAGCAGCAGCGTGGCACCGGCCATGGTGATCATGACCAGGGTCCAGGACCGGGCGAGCCCGGCGCGTGCCACGAGGTCGCCGCTGAGCGCGCCGATGAAGCCCGCGGCGCCGAGCACGGTCCACATGGTGGTGGAGACCAGGCTGCTCGCGTGGCCCTCGGTGGTGACGAGATCGCGGCCGAAGGTCCACACGGCGACGCTGCCCAGCCCCATGAGGAAGGCGGCCAGGACCATGACGGCAGTGCCGCGGGCCCGGCCCGGCCGCCCGGAGTCGCCGCTGCTCTCGGACGAGGTGAACGGCACGACCAGGCGCACCCAGAGGGTGACCGCCGCGGCCAGCACGGCGAACACCCCCCAGGCCCAGCGCCATTGGTCGATCAGCAGCAGGGCGATCGGCCCGGAGACCATCACGCCGATCCCGGTGCCGGCGTTGACCACGCTCTGCGCGCGGTCCTGGAGCCCGGACAGTACCCAGCGGCTGACGGCCGCCGCCATCGGCGGCGAGGCCAGACCGGTGCTGGAACCCGCGATGAGCACACCGGCCGCGAGGACCGGCGTGGACGGGGCCAGTGCGACCATCGCGGTGCCCACGGTCGCCACGGCGCCGGCGGCCACCGCCATCCGGCGGGCGCCGACGCGTTCGGTGAGGACCAGGCTGGCGACGATGGCGAGGCAGTAGCCGACGTAGCTGCCCGAGCCGATGATCCCCGAGACCGTGGAGGAGATCGTGAAGGAGTCCTGGAACTCGGGTGCGAACAGGCCGTAGGCGAACCGGGCGAAGCCGTAGCAGGTGCCGATGAGCGCGGTGCCGGCGCAGACCAACCCCCAGCGCGCGGCTGTGTTCGCCCGGTTCGAGGTGGGCATGTCCATGACCCCGTTTCCGTCGACGATACTCAGTTGTCCTTGCGGAGAACCCAGTACTTGGCGCCTTCCTCGTCGATGTACGGCCCGTTGTCGTACGTCTCCAGAAGGCTGAGTTCTCCCTGGGTGACGAGTTCCTCCACGTGGTGGGCAAAACCCGACTCACGTAAATAGCTGAGCCGGGTACTGAGGGCGAGAATGCCGCCGCGACGGACGGTGGCGGCGAGGTGGTCGAGCGCGTCGGCGTGGACGTGGCCGACGGTGAACACCCCGCAGCAGGTCAGCACGTCGTAGGCGGCGGGTGCCAGGCACTCGACGGGTTCGTTCAGGTCCACGCCACCGACGAGCCGGCGGTAGCTTCCGGTGTCCTCGGCCTTGGCCACCATGGAGTGGCTGAGGTCGACCCCGTCGACGTGGGTGAAACCCGCCCTGGCGAGTTCGACGCCGACGAGCCCGGTGCCGCAGCCCGCGTCGAGCACGGCGACCTCCGAGGGGTCCGTGTCCATGCTGGTCGCGGCGTCGGCGGCGAGGTCCGCGACGAACCGCGGGCCCTGGTAACCCTGGTCGCCGACGTCCGCGTCGTAGGAGTCGGCCCAGTCGCGGTAGTAGTCGTCGAGCCGGCCGACGTCGCCGTACAGGGCGTGGGAGCGCTTGATGGCGTCGAAACTGTCGGGCTGGTCGGTCCCGGGCAGGGCTGAGCTGTCGACGTGCGTGGCCATGGAGGGGCCCTTTCGACGGGGTTTCTACGGTGGGTGGTTCAGGAGACGAGCGTGGTGCGGGCAGGGCCGGGCAGACCGACGTGCGTCCTGATCAGGGTCTGGAACGCGTTGATGTTGCTTTCCATCTCCCGGGAGAGCAGGGGGTCCGGGTAGGCGGGGGACTGCATTCCGGCCTGCATGCGCTGGATGATGTCCCAGTCCTCGTCGTTGACCTGTTTCCAGTTCGCCAGCGTCTGTTCCCGGTGCGGAGCGAACTTCTCGGCGTGCGCGCCCTCTTCGCCCACGAAGTATGGCGGGCTGTTGATGCCTCCCGATCTGAGCTTCGCCGACTGGGCGTCGGCGGGCCGCAAACTGGCCCGGATCGCGGATGCGACGTGCTGGTGCCTGGGCGACTGGCTCGCGCACGGACAGACGCGTTTCCGGGGGCGGTACCAGCGCGCCGCCGAAGAGGTGGGCCTCAACTCGCAGACCCTGCGCAACTACGCGTGGCTCGCCCGCAAGTTCAGCCATGACCGCCGACGGCCGGCGCTCAGTCTCCAGCACCACGCCGAGGTCGCACCCCTCCCCGTGCCCGAACAGGACCACTGGCTGCGCCTCGCCGAAGAGCGCTCCTGGTCGCGCAACGAACTGCGTCGGCGAATCCGTACCACGAGGACTGCCGGAACCCCTGGGAAACCGGCCCCGGACTCCGCCGCCCGGCCCGGCCGACTCCCGCCCCTGCCCGTCACCGTGGAGGAGGTCACCCGGTGGCACTCGGCCGCCGAGCAGCGGGCCACCGACCTCAGCACCTGGATGGTGCAGACACTGAACGACGCGGCACGCAACGCGGCCGGCCCCGCTGTCGGCCACTGAGCGGCCGTAGACCATTCGAAAGCTCGTCCGTCCGGCGTGCCTTCCCGACGGGACGTGCCGCGGGGCCGACTCGATCTGAGCCAGGAGGCCCGATGAGGATCGTCGTGGACTGGGACCGGTGCGTCGGCATCGGGATGTGCGAGTCGATCGTTCCCGACGTGTTCGAAGTGGATGAGGACGGTCAGATGCGGTTACGGACCGAGGCCGTGCCCGAGGGTCAGGAGGCGGAGGCGCGCGAGGCCGTCTCCTCCTGCCCCAGCGAGGCACTCTCACTGGAGGACTGAGGCGGCCGTGGACCGGACACTGGTGGTGGTCGGCGCTTCCCTGGCCGGCCTGCGCGCGGTCGAGGCGGTGCGCGGCGACGGCTGGACGGGCCCGGTCGTCCTGATCGGCGCGGAGGAGCATCTGCCGTACGACCGGCCACCCCTGTCGAAGGGATATCTGTCGGCCGCGGAATGCCCCGATCCGACCTATCGCGACGAGGACCGGCTCACCCGTGAGCTCGGCGTCGAGCTCGTCCTCGGCACGCCGGCGTCCGCGCTGGACCTCGATGCGCGCACGGTCACCGTGGGCGAGCGGGACGTGGGGTACGACGCGCTCGTCCTCGCGACCGGCTCGTACGCCCGGACGCTGCCCGGCACCGACGGACTGGCCGGCGTCTTCACCGTCCGCACGCTGGACGACGCCCGCCTGCTGCGCGGCGCCCTGCGTGCCGGGTCCCCGAAGGTGACGGTCGTCGGCGGCGGGTTCATCGGCTCCGAACTGGCCTCGGCCGGACGGGCGTTGGGCCTCGACGTCACGATGGTCGAGCGGGGGCCGACGCTGCTGGCGTCCGCCGTCGGCCCCAGCGCGGGACAGGCGCTCACCCGACTGCACGAGCGCCACGGCACCCGGGTGCTCACCGGGGTGCGGGTCGAGGAGGTGCTCGGCGACCGTCGGGTGCGGGCCGTACGGCTCTCGGACGGTTCCGAGATCGAGACGGACATCCTGATCGCCGGGATCGGCGCGGTGCCGGCCACGGCCTGGCTGGAGGGATCGGGGCTCAGCCTCGACGACGGCGTGCTCGCCGACGCGACGCTCGCCGCGGCGCCGCACGTCCATGTCGCGGGCGACCTGGCCCGCTGGCCCAATCCGTTGTTCGACGACGTCCTCGACGGTCCGATGCGCCTCCAGCACTGGACGACAGCCGCCGAGCAGGGCGCCCGCGCCGCGCGCAACGCCGTCGACCCGGCCGGGGCGCGGCCCTTCGAGACGGTGCCGTACTTCTGGTCGGACTGGTACGCGAGCCGGATCCAGTTCGCCGGTATCCCCACCGCCGGAGATCACGAGGTGCACGTCGAGCTGGTCGCGGGCGACCACGCGGACGGGGGCCCGTTCACCGCCCTCTACCGCGCGAACGACCGCCTGATCGGCGCCCTCGCGCTCGACATGCGGGCCGAGGTCATGAAGTACCGCAGGCTGATCGCGCAGCGCGCCGACTGGGAGACGGCGGCCGAACTCGCGCGGACCCGCCGGGAGAAGGCGGCGGAACGGACCTCGACGTGACCGCCGCACGGTGGCGTGCGGTGGTCCACGCCTCCGCCGCCCGCATCGCGTCGCTCTGACGATTAGACTGCAGACGTGCCTCAGTCGAACTTCTGGTCCATCTATCAGCACGGGTTCGCACGCGTCGCCGCGTGTACGGGTCACACCGTCATCGCGGACCCGCCCGCCAACGCCGAAGCGGTACTGCGCCACGCGCGCCGGTGCGCCGAGGAGGGGGTCGCCGTCGCCGTCTTCCCCGAGATGGGGCTGTGCGGCTACTCCATCGAGGATCTGCTGCTCCAGGACGTGCTGCTCGACGAGGTCGAGTCGGCGCTCCAGGAGGTCGTGACCGGCTCCGCGGACCTGCTGCCGGTGCTGGTCGTCGGCGCCCCGCTGCGGCACCGCAACCGGGTCTACAACTGCGCGGTGGTCGTGCACCGCGGCCGGGTCCTCGGGGTCGTACCGAAGTCGTACCCGCCCAACTACCGTGAGTTCTACGAGCGTCGGCAGATCGGCGACGGCGCCGACGAGCGCGGCGGGTCGATCCGGCTGGGCGGCTCGGACGTGCCCTTCGGCGTGGACCTGCTGTTCGAGGCCGCCGACGTCCCCGGTCTCGTGCTGCACGCCGAGATCTGCGAGGACATGTGGGTGCCGGTGCCGCCCAGCGCGGAGGCCGCCCTCGCCGGCGCGACCGTCCTGGTCAACCTGTCCGGCAGCCCGATCACCGTCGGCCGGGCCGAGGACCGCAAGCTGCTCTGCCGCTCGGCGTCCTCGCGCTGTCTCGCCGCGTACGTCTACGCGGCGGCCGGTCTCGGCGAGTCGACCACCGACCTGTCCTGGGACGGGCAGGCCATGGTCTACGAGAACGGCGTGCTGCTGGCCGAGACCGAGCGGTTCCCGCTGGGCGACGAGTACGCGCTGGCCGACGTGGACCTGGACCTGCTGCGGCAGGAGCGGATGCGGATGGGCACGTTCGACGAGAACCGGCGGACCCATCGGACGCGCACCGGTGACTTCCGGACCGTGTCGTTCGAACTCGACCCGCCGCTCGGCGACCTGGGGCTCAAGCGCCGCCTGGAGCGCTTCCCGTTCGTGCCGGCCGACGCCGAACGGCTCGCCCAGGACTGCTTCGAGGCGTACAACATCCAGGTCCAGGGCCTCCAGCAGCGGCTCGCGGCGATCGGCGGGCCGAAGGTCGTCATCGGAGTGTCCGGCGGCCTTGACTCCACGCACGCGCTGATCGTCGCCGCCCGCGCGATGGACCGTGCGGGGCGCCCGCGCAGCGACATCCTCGCCTGGACGCTGCCCGGTTTCGCCACCAGCGACCACACCAAGGACAACGCCCACCGGCTGATGCGGGCCCTCGGGGTCACGGCGGCCGAGCTGGACATCACGCCGACCGCGCGGCTGATGCTGAAGGAGATGGACCACCCCTTCGCCTCCGGCGAGCCGGTGTACGACGTCACCTTCGAGAACGTCCAGGCGGGCCTGCGCACCGACTATCTCTTCCGGCTGGCCAACCAGCGCGGTGGCATCGTGCTCGGCACCGGTGATCTCTCCGAGCTCGCGCTCGGCTGGTCCACGTACGGCGTCGGCGACCAGATGAGCCACTACAACGTCAACTCCGGTGTGCCGAAGACGCTGATCCAGCATCTGATCCGCTGGGTCATCAGCAGCGAGCAGTTCGACGAGGAGACCGGCGAGATCCTCGCCGCGATCCTCGACACCGAGATCAGCCCGGAGCTGGTGCCGGGCGAGGAGATGCAGTCCACCGAGTCGAAGATCGGGCCGTACGCGCTGCACGACTTCACGCTCTTCCATGTGCTGCGGTACGGCTTCCGGCCGTCGAAGATCGCCTTCCTGGCGTGGCATGCGTGGCATGACGTGGAGGGCGGCGAGTGGCCTCCGGGGTTTCCCAAGGACAAGCGCGGGACGTTCGACCTGCCGGAGATCCGGCGGTGGCTGGAGGTGTTCTGCCGGCGCTTCTTCGGGTTCGCGCAGTTCAAGCGGTCGGCCATGCCGAACGGGCCGAAGGTGTCGGCGGGGGGTTCGCTGTCGCCGCGTGGGGATTGGCGGGCGCCGTCGGACAGTTCGGCGCGGGCCTGGCTGCGGGATCTGGAGCGGTTCGACGAGGGCTTGTCCGGCTGATCACGTTCGGCGCGGGATGCGTCGAGGTTCGACGGCGGCGCGCCGGGGCGCCTGTGGCGGTGACCCGCACCACAGACGCCCGGGCCACCTCGTCCTCGATGCCGACGGTGCTCGAAGCCGAGGCGCACCATGTCGCGCAGCGAGGGGTTGTGTTCACCGAGGCCTTCCGCGCGCCGGTCTCGGCGACGAGCCATCGGCAGCCCTCGGCCGCGGCCGCCCGGACGCGAGCGGTGAGCAGCGCCGACTGGGTGCCGCGGCCGCGCGCTTCCGTCCCCTCCCTCGCGTCGCCCCGTCATCTCCGCGTCGAACGTCTCCTGCGCCATCCGGATGGCTTGCGCGTACTCCGGCATCCGCGGCCGCTTCCCCTGATACGGCGACCTTGAGAGCCCGGGCGAACGTGGCGTCCGCGTCCGCGACGAACACCCTCGACAGGCTCGGCAAGACCGGCCAGTCCGGGCTCCGGTCGAAGGCCAGGACGACCGGGTCGCCGACCGGATCTCGCCGTGTCCGATCGCGCCGGACTCGGAGGCGACCCTGGCGAGTTCCTCGCCCACGAACACCTCGGTGACGAAGTCAAGGAAGGCTCCCGTGTCGTCGGTGACGACCCGGAGGGGGACGGGCGTCGGTACTCGCGACGTCAGGCGGCCGGTGGGCCAGGTTCTGTCTTGGACCTGGACGGAGAGCGCCCCGCCGACGGGGGAAGATCGGCGGGGCGCTTGGTGCCACTGTGGCTCTGAGGGGCCGTGGGCCCTAGTGGACGGAGTGCTCCTCCAGCGGGAAGGTCCCGCCGACGACGTCCTCCGCGAAGGCCTGGACCGCGCCGGTCATCACCTCGCGCAGGTTGGCGTACTGCTTGACGAACTTCGGGACCCGGCCGCCGGTGAGGCCGAGCATGTCGGTCCAGACGAGCACCTGGGCGTCGGTCTCGGGACCGGCACCGATGCCGACCGTCGGGATGTGCAGGACCCGGGTGACCTCGGCCGCGAGCTCCGCCGGGACCAGCTCCAGTACGACGGCGAAGGCGCCCGCGTCCTGGACGGCCTTCGCGTCCCGCAGCAGCTGCTGGGCCGCCTCCTCGCCGCGGCCCTGGACGCGGTAGCCCATGGAGTTGACGGACTGGGGGGTCAGGCCGATGTGGGCCATGACCGGGATGCCGGACTCGACGAGCAGTCGGATCTGTTCGTGGGAGCGCTCGCCGCCCTCCAGCTTGACGGCGCCGACACCGGCCTCCTTGACCAGCCGGGTCGCCGAGCGCAGCGCCTGCACCGGGCCCTCCTGGTAGGACCCGAAGGGCAGGTCGCCGACGATCAGGGCGCGCGAGGTGCCCCGTACGACGGCCGCCGACAGCATGGTCATCTCGTCCATCGTGACGGGCACGGTGGTCTCGTAGCCGAGGTGACAGTTGCCCGCCGAGTCGCCGACGAGCATGACCGGGATGCCGGCCTCGTCGAACACGGACGCGGTCGTGGCGTCGTAGGCGGTGAGCATGGGCCACTTCTCGCCGCGTTCCTTGGCGAGGGCGATGTCCCGGACAGTGATGCGGCGCGTGCCCTTCCCTCCGTACAGCGTGTTGCTGCCGTCGGAGGACTTCTTGTGGGCAGCCGAAAGCTGCGTCATTGCAACGGCTCCTTACGTCATCTCGAGGCGCCCTCACGGCGTCCCCGGATCACCTCCATGGTGGCACCTCGTGCCAGGACAAGCCAGAGGACCCCCTGTGGGTAAGGCCTCAGTAAAGAATTACGATACGAGACGGTGCCGTATCGAATATCGCCTAGGCTCGACCGTATGACAACCGCAGTCCCTGACTCCCGGATTCCGGAAGCGGTGCACCGGCGCCGCTGGGCGATCCTCGGCGTGCTCATGCTGAGCCTGCTGATCGTCGTGCTCGACAACTCGATCCTGAACGTCGCGATCAAGACGATCTCGACGCCCGCGCCCACCGGTCTGGGCGCCACGCAGAGCGAGCTGGAGTGGGCGATCAACGCCTACACGCTCGCCTTCGCCGGTCTGCTGTTCACCGCGGGACTGATCGGTGACCGGGTGGGCCGCAAGAAGGTGCTGCTCGGCGGGCTCGTCGTGTTCGGGATCGGCTCCGCGCTGGCCGCCGAGTCCGGCTCGCCGGGGCAGCTCATCGCCTACCGCGCGCTGATGGCCCTCGGCGCGGCCTTCGTCATGCCGGCCACCCTCGCGGTCCTGATGAACGTCTTCGAGCGCGAGGAGCAGCCCAAGGCCATCGGCATCTGGGCGGGCGGTGTCGGACTCGCGATCGCGATCGGGCCGATCACCGGTGGTGTGCTCCTGGACCACTTCTGGTGGGGCTCGGTCTTCCTCATCAACGTGCCGATCGTGCTGCTCGCCCTGGTGCTGATGGTGTGGCTGGTCCCCGACTCGCGCGACCCGAGGCCCGGCCGTCTCGACCCCGTCGGTGTGGTCCTGTCCGTCGTCGGGCTCGTCCTTCTCGTCTACGGCATCATCCGGGGCGGTGAGCTCGCCGACTTCACGGACCCGTCCGTGCTGTCGACGATCGGTGCCGGTGTGGTCGTGCTCGCCGGGTTCGTGGTGTTCGAGAAGCGCAGCGAGCATCCGTCGCTGGATGTCACGTACTTCAAGAACAAGGTGTTCTCTGCCGCCATGGCCGCCATCGCGCTGGTGTTCTTCGCGCTGATGGGTGTGACGTTCTTCTCGGTCTTCTACATGCAGAGCGTGCGTGGCTACTCGCCGCTGGAGTCCGGGCTGCTGATGCTGCCGCTGGCCGCCGCGCAGATGACCTTCGCGCCGCGGGCTCGGCTGCTCGTCGACCGGTTCGGCAACCGGGTCACCACGGGTGCGGGGCTGCTGCTGCTCGCGGCGATGCTCGCCGCGTTCGCGACCTTCGAGGCGGACACGCCGATCTGGGTGCTGGAGGTCGTGTTCTTCCTCATGGGCACCGGGATGGCGCACGTCATGACGCCGACGTCCGTGGTCATCATGCAGGCGCTGCCGCGGGAGAAGGCGGGCTCCGCGTCCGCGCTGAGCAACACCTTCCGGCAGGTCGGCGGCGCGCTCGGGATCGCCGTCCTCGGGTCGGTGCTGTCGACGGCCTACCGCAACGGCATCGAGGACAAGCTGGACCTCCTCCCGGCCGGCCTCCGCGACACGGCGGGCGAGTCCATCGAGGCCACCCTCGGCGTCGCCGCGAAGCTCGGCTCCCGGGGTGACTCACTGGTCGGCCCGGCCAACGACGCCTTCCTGCACGCGATGCACGTCACCGCACTGTGCGGAGCGGGCGTGGCCCTGATCGGCGCCCTGGTCGCCGTCCTCTTCCTCCCAGGCCGCCCGACGGAGCCTCAGCCGGGCCGGGAGGAACAGGAGTTGGTGACGGCGGGCGAGTGAGGTCACGGCTGTGCGGCCCGGGGCGCTGACCGACGTGGTGGGGCGGGGCGGCGGGGTGCGGGCCTGGGCGGTGGCCTCTCGGGTCGGCCGAGCCGACGGGGCTACGAGCCAGGACGGCAGCCTCTCGGTCGGCCGAGCCCGCGGGACCACAGCCAGGACGGCAGCCTCTCAAGTCGGCCGACCCGGCGGGGCTACGAGCCAGGACGGCGGCCTCTCGGGTCGGCCCAGCACGCGGGGCCACAGCCAGGACGGCAGCCTCTCAAGTCGGCCGACCCGGCGGGGCTACGAGCCAGGACGGCAGCCTCTCGGTCGGCCGAGCCCGCGGGACCACAGCCAGGACGGCAGCCTCTCAAGTCGGCCGACCCGGCGGGGCTACG